>NZ_JBHVSQ010000003.1:330684-409122 GCF_042885055.1 Isoptericola sp. NPDC058082
AGGTCGGGTCAGCCTCGACCGGACGGCGGGACGGCGAGCGGGGGTCCGCCGTCGCGGAGTTCGTCATGGTGTCCGCGCTGGTGATCGCGCTGTTCCTCGCCGTGGTGCAGGTCGCGCTGGCGATGCACGTGCGCGGGCTGGCGATCGACGCCGCCGCGGAGGGTGCGCGCGTGGCGGCCCGTGCCGACCGGGACCTGGCGAGCGGCGCCACCCGGACGCAGGAGCTGCTGACCGCCGCGCTGGGGTCCCGGTACGCCGACGACGTCTCGGTGCGCCGCACCGTGCAGGACGGCCTCGAGGTCGTCGAGGTGACGGTGCAGGTGCCGCTACCGGTGGTCGGGCTGATCGGGCCGTCCGGGATGCTCACGCTCCAGGGCCACGCGCTGGAGGAGGCGTGAGAGCGCACGCCGCGCAGCCGCCGCGCGGACCTCGGGCGGCGCAGACGCCAGCACAGGGATCAGCACAGGGATTAGCACAGAGGGCACCCGACCCCGAGACAACCGACCCCGCGGCGCCGGACCATGAGGCACCCGATTCCGAGGCCGGCGCCGCACTGGTGGAGTTCCTCGGCACGGCGGTGCTGCTCCTGGTGCCGCTGGTGTATTTGGTGCTCACGGTCGCGCAGGTGCAGGCCGGGGCGTTCGCCGTCGAGGGCGCGGCGCGGGAGGCGGGCCGGGCGATGGTGACGGCCGACTCCTCCGAGGCGGGCGCGCAACGGGCCCGCGCGGCGGCCGGGATCGCGTTCGGGGACCAGGGGTTCGCCGTCGCCGACGGCTCGGTGTCCCTGGAGTGCTCGTCCGACCCGTGCCTCACGCCCGGCGCGACGGTGGGGGTCAGGACGCGGCTGGCGGTGCCGCTGCCGTTCGTGCCCGAGGCGCTGCGTGGCTGGCTGCCGCTGGAGATCCCGGTCACCGCGACGCACGTCGCGACGGTCGACGAGTACGGGACGGCGCGGTCGTGAGCCGGGGCGGGCCCGAGGGCGATCCCGAGGACGGGCGGATCATGCTGCTCACGGCCGGCGTGGTGGCGGTGGCGCTGATGCTGGTCGGCATGGTGGCGTCGGCGACGGCCGTGCACCTCGACCGCAAGCACCTGTACGACCTCGCGGACGCGGTCGCGGCCGACGCGGCGGACGCCGTGCCCCCGGAGCGGTTCTACGACGGGACGGCCTCGTCGCCGGGGGAGGCCGTGCTGACGCTCACCGACGCCGACGTCGAGGCGTCGGTGCGCGACTACCTCGCCGCGCACCCGGGGGAGTCGGAGGGGATCGACCACCTGCGCCTGGTGGAGGCGACCTCGCCGGACGGGCGGACGGCGCAGGTCGGTCTGGCGGCCACGTCGCGCCCGCCGCTGCTGCGGTGGTTCACGGATGCGTTCGGCGGCGGGTTCACCGTCGCCGCGACGTCGTCGGCGCGCGCGGGCTGAGCCCCGCGGGAGGCTCGGCGGATCGGGGTGGGCAGGTGTGGAACTTCCCACACCGTCAAAGGCGCATCCAGGATGCCGATTTGGCTAGCCTGCGGGTGTGCAGCTCACCGCGTTCACCGACCTCGGCCTGAGGATCGTCATGCGCCTCGCCGTGCTCGACGCCGAGCAGACGGCCACCACCCGCGTGCTCGCCGAGCAGCTGAACGTGCCCGCGACGCACGCGGCGAAGGTGGTCACGAGGCTGGGGCACCTCGGCGTCGTCGAGGCCCGCCGCGGCCGGGCCGGCGGGCTGCGCCTCGCGGACGGCGCCCGCGACCTGTCCGTCGGGTTCGTCGCGCGCGCCCTCGAGGGCGACGGCGAGGTCGTCGAGTGCGAGGGCGCGAACCCGTGTCCGTTGCGCGGCGGCTGCCGGCTGCGCGGCGTGCTGGCCCGCGCCCGCGAGGCGTTCTTCGCGGCCCTCGACCCGGTGACGATCGCCGACGTCTCCGCCGCGCCCACCCGGGACCTGCTGCTCACCATCGGTGCGCGCCCGCCCGGCTGACGTCCGCGCCGGGCGCCCCCACGAGGCGCACCCACCAGGCGCGGAGATCCCCGAAGGAAGAGACAGGAGAGTCACCCATGCTCACCCCCGAGTCCGCCGCCGTCGTCCGCGCCACGCTGCCCGTCATCGGCGGCGCGATCGGCGACATCACGCCGATCTTCTACCGGCGCATGTTCGCCGCGCACCCCGAGCTGGAGCGCGACCTGTTCAACCGGGGCAACCAGGCCCGCGGCGACCAGCAGCGGGCGCTCGCCGGGGCCATCGCGGCCTACGCGACCCTCCTCGTCGACGGCGGCCCGGACCCGCGCGCCGTCCTGGCCCGCATCGCGCACAAGCACGCCTCGCTCGGGATCCTCCCGGAGCAGTACCCGATCGTGCACGAGCACCTGTTCGCCGCCATCGTCGAGGTGCTCGGCGACGCCGTCACGCCCGAGGTCGCCGCGGCGTGGGACGAGGTCTACTGGGACATGGCCGACGCGCTCGTCGAGATCGAGCTCGGCCTCTACGCCGAGGCAGGGGTGGCGCCCGGCGACGTGTGGCGCACCGCCTACGTGCGCCGGCGGGTGCAGGAGTCGCCCGACACGATCTCGCTCGAGCTCGTCTCCTCGGACGGCGCCCCGCTCCCCGCCGCGCGACCCGGGCAGTACGTCTCGGTCGCCGTCACCCTGCCCGACGGCGCGCGGCAGATCCGGCAGTACAGCCTCACGGGCGCCGGGGCGCCCGGCGCGTGGGCCGTCTCGGTGAAGGCGATCCTCGCCGGCGCCGTCCCGGGCGGCGTGACGCCCGCGGGCGAGGTCTCCAACCACCTGCACGACAACGTGTTCGAGGGCGACGCCCTCGAGGTCTCCTCCCCGTTCGGCGAGCTCGCCCTGGTCGAGGGGGAGAACCCGCTGGTGCTGGTCTCGGCGGGGATCGGCATCACGCCGATGATCGGCTTCCTGCACCACCTGCGCGACGTCGGCACCTCGCGCCGCGTCGTGGTGCTGCACGCCGACCGGTCGCCGTCGCGCCACGCGCACCGCGCGGAGCTCCGCGCGCTCGTCGACGACCTCCCGACGGCCGAGCTGCACCGCTGGTACGAGGACCTCGGGACCCGTCCGGTGCAGGACCGGCTGCGCTCGGGGTACATCGACCTGGACGGCGTCGACGTCCCGCACGACGCCGACGCCTACCTCTGCGGCCCGGCGCCCTTCATGGCGGTGGTCCAGTCGGCCCTGCTCGGCCGCGGCGTCACCGCCGACCGCATCCACCACGAGGTCTTCGGCCCCGGCCGGGAGATCGCCGCCGCCTGACCGGTCCGCTCATCCGTCGTCGGCGAGGCGGGTGAACAGGCCCGGGTAGTCCACGACGAGGCCGTCGGCGTCGACGGAGATCTCGCGGTGGAAGTCGCCGTCGCGGGACTCGTAGACGTACCGGTCGGTGTCGAGCCGGGTGTACCGCTGCGGGTCGGGCGAGACCTCGAAGGTGTCCCCGTCGACGTACGCCGTGACGATGTCGGCCGCCGTCCCGACCGCGAGGTCGAGGCGGCGGATCGGCAGCGTGTTCGTGAACGGGCTGAACGAGAGGTCCACGTCCACGGCGTCGGCCAGGTCGGTCCGGGCGGCGCCGTCGACCCACCAGGAGCCGTCGTCGTCCCGGCTCAGGTCGAGCTGGCGACGGTCCGACGAGCGCAGCCGCAGGCCCCGGAAGGTCCAGGCGGCGTCGAGCTCCATCGCGTACTCGAGCCGCACGGGCCCGAGGTCCACGACGGACCGGGCGCGGAGCCGGTCGTCGCGGGGCAGCAGGTCGAGGTGCTCGACGCCGCCGGACCCGAGCCGCCGCCACCGGTACGTCGCCATCCCCGCCCGCCTCCGTGCTCCGTCGTGGCGCGGACCCCGTGCACGGGTCCGCTCGGTCCAGGATCGACCCGGACCGCCGCCCCCGCCCGGTAGATTCGCGCGCATGACCGACGACAACCCGCCCGTCGACAAGCTGCCGGTCGACCTCGACCAGATGTTCGACCTCGCCCGCGCGGGCGCCGACCTGCTGCTGGAGTTCGTCGACGCCGGCGTCCCGGCCGACCACGCCGACGCCGCGGGCAACACGCTGCTCATGCTGGCGGCGTACCACGGGCACGCCGGCCTGGTACGCGGCCTCGCCGAGCGCGGCGCCGACGTCGACCGCGTCAACGGGCGCGGCCAGTCGCCCCTCGCGGGCGCGGTCTTCAAGGGCTCCGACGACGTCGTCGCGGCGCTCCTCGCCGCCGGCGCCGACCCCGACGCGGGGACGCCTAGCGCCCGGGACACCGCGCAGATGTTCGGCCGCGCGCTGCCCGAGCGGGGCTGACTCCGGCCGCGGGCAGCCCGCCGACGTCGTCGGGCGGGACCGGGCCGCGTGGCGGGTAACCTTGAGGATCGTGGCCACCATCGACTTCCCCGCAGAGATCAAGGCGCTCCGCGCCACCCTCGACTCCATCGAGGCCGTGAGCGACCCCACGGTGCTGCAGGCGAAGATCGACGACCTCACGGAGCAGGCCTCGGCCCCCGACCTGTGGGACGACCCGGAGAAGGCCCAGAAGGTCACCTCCGCGCTGTCCACCGCGCAGGCCGAGCTGCAGCGCGTGGAGAAGCTCGGGCGTCGCATCGACGACGTCGAGACGCTCGTCGAGCTCGGTCAGGAGATGGAGGACGAGGACTCGCTGACCGAGGCCGAGGCCGAGGTCGCGGCGATCCGCAAGGACCTCGACGCCCTCGAGGTGCGCACCCTGCTGTCCGGCGAGTACGACGCCCGGGACGCCGTCGTCACGATCCGCGCGGGCGCCGGCGGCGTCGACGCGGCGGACTTCGCCGAGATGCTGATGCGCATGTACCTGCGCTGGGCCGAGCGGCACGGCTACTCGACGAAGGTGATGGACACCTCGTACGCGGAGGAGGCCGGGCTGAAGTCGGCCACCTTCGAGGTGAACGCGCCGTACGCCTTCGGCAACCTGTCCGTCGAGGCCGGCACGCACCGCCTGGTGCGCATCTCGCCCTTCGACAACCAGGGCCGCCGCCAGACCTCGTTCGCCGCGGTCGAGGTGGTGCCGCTCATCGAGCAGACCGACTCGATCGAGATCCCGGAGTCCGACCTCAAGATCGACGTCTTCCGGTCCTCCGGCCCGGGTGGCCAGTCCGTGAACACGACGGACTCCGCCGTGCGCATGACCCACCTCCCCACCGGCACGGTCGTGTCGATGCAGAACGAGAAGTCGCAGATCCAGAACCGCGCCGCGGCGCTGCGCGTCATGCAGTCCCGCCTGCTGCTCATCCGGCAGCAGGAGGAGGCGGCGAAGAAGAAGGAGCTCGCCGGCGACATCAAGGCGAGCTGGGGCGACCAGATGCGCTCCTACGTGCTGCAGCCCTACCAGATGGTCAAGGACCTGCGCACCGAGCACGAGTCCGGGAACACGCAGGCCGTGTTCGACGGCGCCATCGACGACTTCATCGAGGCCGGGATCCGCTGGCGCCGCTCGGGCGGCGCCGACGCCGCCTGACGCGCTCCCCGCGGCCGACGACGCCGCCCGGACGCCTTGAACGGGTGCCCCGGGCGTCATCCCTGACCCGCGACACACCGGCGTGTCCTTCGCGCCACCCTCGCCGCCGGGTGCGACTCTCGGGAATCGGGCGGCCCCGGCCCAGGCGCGACGTGACGTCGTGCCCGCTCCGGTGCCGCACGGTCGACTGGCAGGGGAGAGGCACGTCGTGATCCGGTTCGAGAACGTCTCGAAGGTCTACGCCCGAGGGGCACGGCCCGCGCTCGACGACGTCTCCGTCGACGTCTCGCGCGGGGAGTTCGTCTTCCTCGTGGGCGCGTCCGGCTCGGGCAAGAGCACGTTCCTGCGGCTCGTGCTGCGCGAGGAACGGCCCACGGGCGGCACCGTGTACGTCGCGGGCCGCGACCTGTCCCGGCTCTCGAGCTGGAAGGTGCCCTCCCTGAGGCGCAGCATCGGCGTCGTCTTCCAGGACTTCCGCCTGCTGCCCGGCAAGACGGTCTACGAGAACGTGGCGTTCGCCCTCCAGGTGATCGGCAAGCCGCGGCACACGATCCGCACCACGGTGCCCGAGGTGCTGGAGATGGTGGGCCTGGACGGCAAGGAGAAGCGGCTCCCGCACGAGCTGTCCGGCGGCGAGCAGCAGCGCGTCGCGATCGCGCGGGCGTTCGTCAACCGGCCCCAGATCCTGCTGGCGGACGAGCCGACCGGCAACCTCGACCCCACCACGTCGCTGGGCATCATGCGGCTGCTCGACCGGATCAACCGCACGGGCACGACCGTGGTCATGGCCACGCACGACGACGAGATCGTCAACGAGATGCGCAAGCGCGTCGTCGAGCTGTCGACCGGGTCGGTGGTGCGCGACGAGGTCGACGCGGTCTACGGCGAGCGGGAGTCGATCCTGCCGCAGGTGGGGCAGACGCCGGTGCTGGACGCCCCGGGTCGCGGCGAGCGGGCGGTGCAGCGGGTGCAGGTCTCGCCCGAGCCGGCGGACCTCGAGGCCGAGCGGGCCGCCGAGGCGGCGGCCGCGAGGGCGGCTGCCCAGGAGCCCGAGGCGCCGCCCGCTCAGCCCGTGGTCCCGGAGCCGGCGGGCGCGTCCGCGGACGAGGTGGTGCAGCAGGTGCTGCGCGAGCACGAGCGCGTGCGCGCGGGACGGGAGGCCTGAGGGTGCGGCTCCAGTTCGTCCTCACCGAGGTCCTCCAGGGCCTGCGACGCAACCTGTCGATGGTGATCTCCGTCGTCCTCGTGACGTTCGTGTCCCTGACCTTCGTCGGCGCGGCGGCGCTGCTGCAGACACAGGTCACCAAGCTCAAGGGGGACTGGTACGACCTCGTCGAGGTGTCCGTCTTCCTCTGCCCGGACGGCTCCACCGCACCGACGTGCGCCGACGGCGAGGCCACGAAGGAGCAGGTCGCCGGGCTCGAGGAGCTCATCGACACCGAGCTGTCCGACGTCGTCGCCGCCACCTACTTCGAGAGCAAGGCGGACGCCTTCGCGGCGTTCACCCAGCTCTACCCGGACGGCTACCAGGGCACCCAGCTCACCGAGGACGACATGCAGGCGTCGTTCCGGCTCAAGCTCGTCGACCCCGAGCAGTACCAGGTGGTCGACGACGTCCTCGAGGGCCGCGCGGGCGTCGAGGTCGTGGAGGACCAGCGCGAGGTGTTCGAGCCGTTGTTCCTCGCGCTCGGGCGGGCGTCGCTGCTGGCCGCGGGGCTCGCGGGCGTGATGCTCCTCGCGGCGGTGCTGCTCATCACGACGACGATCCGGCTCTCGGCCGTGTCGCGACGTCGTGAGACGGGCATCATGCGCCTGGTCGGCGCGTCGAACCTGTTCGTGCAGCTGCCGTTCATGCTGGAGGGCGCGATCGCCGCGCTGGTGGGCGCGCTGCTCGCCGTGGGCGGGCTCTGGCTCGCCGTGCAGTACCTGGTGACGGACTGGCTGCAGGACTCCGTCGACTGGGTGGCCTACGTGGACGTGGGCGACGTCCTGATCGTCGCGCCGCTGCTCATCGGGATCGCCGTGCTCCTGGCGGTGGTGTCGTCCGTGGTAACGCTCAACCGGTACACGAGGGTGTGAGATCGCAGATGACGACCCTGAGGATGTCCCCCGGCGTCGGCCGGCGCGCGCTCGGCGGGCTCGTGGCCGCCGTCCTGGTGCTGGGCGGCGCGACGACGTCGGCGACCGTGTCCGCCGGGGTGTCGGCACGCACGGCGGCCGCGGACGACATCGACGACCAGCGGGCCGCCGCGGAGGCGAAGCAGCGCGCGAAGGAACGCGAGCGCGACGGCCTGCAGGAGGAGCTCGAGGACACCAACGCCAAGTACCGCCAGGCGGTGCTGGACCTCAACGAGGTCGAGGGCCGGCTCCCGGTGGCGCAGGCCGAGCTCGCGGCCGCCGAGGCGGCGCTCGAGGAGGCGCGGCGCAAGGCCGCGATCCTCGCGCAGCGGTTGTCCGACGCCGAGGCCGAGGAGGCCGCCGTCGCCGGACAGATCGAGGCCGGCAAGGGCAAGGTCGACGCGGCGCGCGCCGACGTCGTGCAGATGGCGCGCCAGGCGTACCGCAACGGGGACGACACGAGCACCCTCGGCATCGTCACCGGAGCGCAGTCCACCGAGGACTTCCTCGAGGAGTTCGCGGTGTCGTCGTCGGCGGCGCGCAGCCAGGCGCGCACCCTGACCGACCTGCAGGACGCCGAGGCGGTGGCCCGCAACCAGCAGGCGCGCCTCGACGCCATCCGGTCCGCGATCGAGGATCTCAAGCGCGAGGCCGACGCCAACGTGGTGGCCGCGGAGAAGGCTCAGCGGCAAGCGGCGGACCGCAAGGCCGAGGTCGAGCGCCTCATCTCCAAGCAGCGCAAGCTCAAGGCGTCGATCGAGGCGCAGAAGGCGAACGCCCTCGAGGAGCTCAAGGCGAACGAGCAGGCGCAGCAGAGCCTCGAGGCGCAGCTCAAGGACATCATCGCCAAGCAGAAGGCCCGCGACGCCCGGCTCGCCGAGGAGCGTCGCAAGGCCGAGGAGGCGGAGCGCAAGAAGCAGGCGGCTGCCGAGCGGCGGAGCAACAGCGGCGGCGGTGGGGGCGGCGGATCCAGCAGCGGCGGCGGCTCCGGCGGAGGCGGCGGTGGCGGCGGTGGCTCGTCGTCGTCCGGCCCGTTCCTCGGCTGGCCGACGAACTACCACGTCGTCACCAGCTCCTACGGGATGCGTTTCCACCCGACCCTGCACTACTGGCGGCTGCACGCCGGCACGGACATCCGCACGTACTGCGGCACGCCGATCTACGCGGCGCAGAGCGGGTACGTCGAGCAGGCGCACTACACGTCCGGCGGCGGCAACAACGTGCTCATCAACCACGGCGCGTACAAGGGCCGCAACGTGATGTCCCGCTACCTGCACCTGACGTACGACACCGTGAGCGTGGGCGAGAAGGTCAGCAAGGGCGAGATCATCGGCTACTCCGGGTCGACCGGGACCTCGGCCGCGTGCCACCTGCACTTCGAGGTCTACGTCAACGGCAGCACCACGGACCCGATGGGCGGCTGGCTGAACTGACGCCCCGGGTGTGTTCGCAGGGCGCGGAAAAGCCCTGGCCGTGACGGGAGGCTCCCGTATCCTGGGTCGTCGCGAGACCGCGCGAACCGGGAGGAGGAGACCATGTCCAACAAGGCCAAGGGCGCCAAGAAGAAGCAGGGCGACCCGCGCACGATCGTGGCGAACAACAAGAAGGCCCGCCACGACTACGTGATCGAGGACGTGGTCGAGGCCGGGATCGTGCTGTCCGGCACCGAGGTCAAGGCGCTGCGCATGGGGCGCGCGTCGCTGCTCGACGGGTACGCGGCGATCGACAACGGCGAGGCCTGGCTCGAGAACGTGCACATCCCCGAGTACTTCCAGGGCACCTGGAACAACCACGCCCCGCGGCGCAAGCGCAAGCTGCTGCTGCACCGCGAGGAGATCGACCGGCTGGGCGTGAAGTCCCGGGAGAAGGGGCACACCCTCGTCCCGCTGAGCCTGTACTTCCTGGACGGGCGCGCCAAGGTCGAGATCGCGCTGGCGCGCGGCAAGAAGGAGTACGACAAGCGGCAGACGCTGCGCGAGCAGCAGGACATGCGCGAGGCGCAGCGCGCCATCCGGCACCAGGAGCTGCTGGGCTGAGGCGTCCCCGTCCCGGCGCGGCCTGCGGAAATAAGGGCGCGCCCGCGGTGGTTGATCCACTAGACTGGACGACGTCGGCACGGGTTCCCCGTGGCCGACAGGGTCGGCAGACCCGGTTGACAAATGCACAGGGGCTGATCGGTTTCGACGGTGGTCGTGCTTCGAGGAGAAGCGGGCCGAGGATGCAGGCTCATCTCGTGAACGCTTGCCTGCAAACCTATAGGTGCCGATAACAAGCGCACCGACTTCGCCCTCGCCGCCTGAGCGAGCTCCGAAGTCCGTGAGCCCGGGATTGCTCTCGACCCGGTAGCTCACGTCATCTAGAGAGCCACTGCTCGTCGCCCTCGTCACCGGGGCGGCGGGGACACCTAGGTGACTGGGCCCGTCCGCACCTTGTCTGCGTGAGTGCGGGGGCCGAGAAAATCACAGCAGACTGCGCCCGGAGAAGTCCTCGAATAGCGCCACCGGACCCGGGTTCGATTCCCGGCAGCTCCACCCCTGCGAAGGCGGGCCACCCTCGGTGGCCCGCCTTTCGTGCGTCCCGGCCCGAGCGGAGAGGCCCATTGCTTCGGAGCCCGAACATTTTCTAGGGTGGCCGGATGCCGTACGCCGCCGACGTCGTCCCCGCCCCTGTGTCCCTCCGCGCCGACGGAGAGGTGCTCGCTCTGCGCGACGGTGCCCGGGTCGCCGCCGACCCGGACCTGCGCGCCGCCGCCCGGTGGTGGAGGCGGGTCAGCGAGGACGCGTTCGGGCTCGATCTCGTGCCGGTCGGACCCGGCGCTGCGGACGACGAGGACGCCGACGTGACCTTCGCGCTGGACCGGCTCGTCCCGGCCGGGGGCTACCGGCTGGCCGTCACCGACGGCGGCGGTCGCGCGGTCGTCCACGTCGCCGCGGGTGACGCCGCGGGAGCGCACGCGGCCGCGCAGACGCTGCGGCAGCTGGCCGGCCCGCAGGCGTTCCGCCGCGCCGGTCACGCGCCGCTCGCGCTGCCGGTCGTGACCGTCGACGACGCCCCGCGGTTCGGCTGGCGCGGCGTGCTGCTCGACGTGGCCCGGCACTTCCTGCCGAAGGCGGACGTGCTGCGGTTCGTCGACCTCGCCGCCGCCCACCACCTCAACGTGCTGCAGCTCCACCTCACCGACGACCAGGGCTGGCGGATCGAGGTGGAGCGGTACCCGCGCCTCACGGAGGTCGGGTCGTGGCGGCGCGAGTCCGGCGTCGGCACCTGGCGGGCCGAGCGCTACGACGGCCGTCCCCACGGCGGGTTCTACACGCGCGACGACCTGCGGGAGATCGTGGCCTACGCGCGCGAGCGCGGCGTCACCGTGGTGCCCGAGATCGGCTCGCCCGGCCACGTCCAGGCTCTGCTCACCGCCTACCCGGAGCTGGCCGCGCGCCCCGGCGCGCACGAGGTGCGCACCACCTGGGGCATCAGCGAGGACGTGATCGACCCGTCGGACGCCGCGGTCGACTTCTTCACGGGGGTCCTGGACGAGGTGATCGAGGTCTTCGACGCGCCGTTCGTCTCGCTCGGCGGGGACGAGGTGCCCACGACGGCGTGGCGCGAGCGTCCCGGCATCGTGGCGCGTGCCGCCGCGCTCGGCCTGGTCGGCCCCGACGGTGAGGGCGACGTGGCGCGCCTGCACGGGTGGTTCCTCGCGAGGCTCGCCGAGCACCTGCGCTCGAAGGGCCGCCGCGCCGTCGTGTGGGACGAGGCCTTCGGGCCCGACCTGCCGCGGGACGTCGTCGTCACCTGCTGGCGGGGGCACGCCGTGGCGGCGGACGCCCTCGCGGCCGGGCACGACGTCGTCATGGCCCCCGAGCAGGAGGTGTACCTCGATCACCGCGCCGCCGAGGGCGACGACGAGCCCGTGCCCGTGGGCTTCGTGCGCACGGTCGCCGACGTGCGGGCGTTCGAGCCGCTGCCGGCCGGGTTGCTGGAGGCGCGACCCGAGCTGGCCGGCGACCTGCCGGGCACGGTGCTGGGGGCCCAGGCGCAGGTCTGGAGCGAGCACCTCGACTCGGCGCGCCGGGTCGACTACGCGGCCTTCCCGCGCCTCGTCGCGTTCGCGGAGGCGGTGTGGAACCCCGCGGCTCCGGGGTTCGAGGAGCGTCTGCGGGGCGGTCACCTCGCCCGCCTCGACGCCGCGGGCGTCGAGTACCGTCCGCTCGACGGGCCGCGGCCCTGGCAGCGCCGCCCGGGGGTCGCGGGCTGGCCGCGCGACCTCGCCGCCGAGCGCGCGAGCGCCGGCTGGGCCGGGATGGGCGGCTGGGTCGAGGGGCGTGACGGCGCGGAGCCGGGGGAGTAGCGGCGAGGGCCGACCGGTCAGCGGCCGGCCGGCACCGGCTCGGGGGCCTCGTCGGGCGCGGCGGGGCGCGGGGAGTCCGGGCCGTCGGCGTCGTCGTCCGGGCCGTCCGAGGGGTCGTCGCCCGCGCCCGGGTGGGCGCGCCCCCGCAGCCAGCGGTAGCCGAGGTAGCCGAGCCCGCCGAGCGCGAGCCACGGGAGCAGCACGCCCAGCACGAGCACGACCGTCTGGATCGTCGTGACGAGGGCGCCCCAGCCCGAGGCGAGGCCTCCGAGGAACCCACCGCGCGACTGCGCGGCGGCGACCGGCTCGGGCACGATCTCGACGTCGAGCGTCGACATCGCCACCTGGTCGGACAGGCGCTGGCGCTGCGCGGTGAGCGCGTCGAGGTCGGCCTGGCGTTCGGACAGCTCCTGCTCCACCTGGAGCAGGTCCTCCGTGCTGCCGGCGGCCTTCATGAGGTCGCGCAGCCGGTCCGTCGACGTGGTCAGCGCGGCGATGCGGGCGTCGAGGTCCTGCCCCTCGCCGGTGACGTCGGTGCTGTCCATGTCGACGCTCTCGACCGTGCCGAGCGTGTCCAGGGCCTCGACGGCGCCGGTCATCCGGTCGGAGGGCAGCCGCACGGTCAGCGACGCCGACCCCGCCGAGTCGTCGGTGGCAGCCGTCTCGGAGCGTCGCTCGACGCGACCGCCGGCCTGCTCGACCAGCCGCGCGAGCTTCGTCGCGGCCGCCGCGGGGTCGTCGGCGACGACGGTCGCGCGGCCGGTGGTGACGATCTCGCGCGCCGCGGCTGCGCCGGGCTCCGCGGCGCTCTCCGCGACGGAGGATCCGTCCGCCGCCTGCTCGGCGCTGCCGACGTCCGCGGCCGCGCCGGCGCTGTCTGCCTCCACCGCGGAGGACCCACCGCCCGAGTCGGCCCCGCCCGAGGAGCACGCCGTGACGACCAGCAGGAGCGTCGCCGCCAGAGCCGTGCGGAGCGGTGCACGGCGGGTCCGGGCCTGGCGCGGGGTGGCGGGCATGGCTCAGAGCGTAGGGGGCGGCGGGTTCGCGCCCGGCCCGCTCCGCACGATCGTGACCCGACCGTGCCGAGACCGTGACCTAGGGCGATGTCGTCCGGTCGCCGATCCGCCGCCGTCGGCGCGTCACGATCCGATCACGCCTTCCCGCGGGCGGGGGATCGCGGATTGACAGGGGGCTAGTTAAGACGCTGTACTAACAAACATGTCCACGCCGACGACGCGCACAGCACGACGAGGTCTGGGTGCCGGCCTGCGAGCCACCTCCAAGGTGCTCCCCGAGCACGCCCGGGCGCACAACCGCTCCCTGGTGCTCCAGCACCTGTTCCACGAGGGGCCGACCTCCAGGGCCGACCTGGCCCGGGCCACCTCCCTGACCCGCGTGACCATCTCCGACCTGGTGAACGTCCTCCTCGCCGAGGGGCTCGTCGAGGAGCTGGGCGTGCAGCCCGGCCGGCGGGTCGGCAAGCCCGCGATCCTCGTGGGGATGCGGACCGACGCCTACCAGATCGTGGCGGTCGACCTGTCGGACGACGCTGTCATGCGCGGCGCGGTCATGACCCTCACGGGCGAGGCCGTCGTGCGCCGCTCCCTGCCGGTGGCGGGGCACGTCGGCGACACGCTCGTGGACCTGCTCACGCGCTTCGCGCGCACCCTGATCTCCGCCGCGACCCGCCCCGTCATCGGCGTGGGCGTCGGCTCGCCCGGCGTCGTGGACGACTCCGGCCGCGTCGTCGAGGCGCCCAACCGGCAGTGGACCGACCTGCCGCTGGCCGCGATCCTCACCGACCGGCTGGCCCTGCCGGTGCACGTGGCCAACGACGCGAACTCCGCCGCCCTCGGCGAGTACACCTACGGCGGCGCCTCCGACTCCATGCTCGTGCTGACGGTCGGGCAGGGCGTGGGAGCCGGGGTGATGGTCGACGGCTCGCGGGTGCACGGCTCCGCCGACGCCGCGGGCGAGCTCGGGCACGTCACGGTCGTGGACGACGGCGAGCTCTGCGCCTGCGGCCGTCACGGCTGCCTGGAGACCGTGCTCGCCGCCCCGGCGCTCCGCCGCGCCGTCGCGGGGCTGGACCCCGCCGCCGCGGACGAGGCGCTCGCCGGCGTGGGCCGCACCCTCGGCGTCGCCCTCGCGCCCGTCGTGGGCGCCCTGAACCTCGGCGAGGTGCTGCTCAGCGGCCCCGCCGACCTGCTCGACGGCGCGCTGCGCACCGCCGCCCTGCAGACCCTGACGGACCGCACGATGCCGGCCACGGCCGCCGGGCTGCGGTTGCGGATGGCCACGCTCGACGAGGACGTCGTCCTCGCCGGTGCGGCCGTCCTGGTGCTGGCCGCCCAGCTCGGCGTCTCCTGACCCCGACGAAGGACCTGCACCCGCGGCGCCGTCCCCGGCGCCGCGGTGCTCGGATCGACCCCAGAAAGATCGAGAGGAATCCCCAGTGAAGAGGACCCGTGTGGTCGCCACCGGCGTGGCGACGAGCCTGACCCTGGCGCTCGCGCTCGCCGCGTGCGCGCCCGCCGACGACGAGGGGACCGGCGAGACCGGCGGCACCCCCGAGGCCGGCGACATCACCCTGTGGCTCGCCGGTGCCGACACCAACGACGACCTGCGCAAGTACCTGGTCGACACGTTCGCCGAGGAGAACCCCGGCTCGACGCTGACGATCGAGGAGCAGGACTGGACCGACCTGGTCACCAAGCTCACGACCGCGCTGCCCGACGCCGCGAACACCCCGGACGTCGTGGAGATCGGCAACACGCAGGCGCCGACGTTCACCTACGCGGGCGCGTTCCGCGAGATCTCGCCGGAGCTGTACGACGAGCTGGGCGGCGACAAGCTGCTGCAGTCGTTCGTCGACGCGGGCTCGATCGACGAGGCCAAGTACGCGCTGCCCTACTACTACGGCTCGCGCTACATGTTCTACCGCAAGGACATCTGGCAGAAGGCCGGCCTCGAGGTGCCCAAGACGCTGGAGGAGTTCGGCGACTCCGTCAAGGAGCTCACCTCCAAGAAGCAGTCCGGGTTCGCGATGGGCGGGCAGGACTGGCGCAACGGCATCTCCTGGGTCTTCGCGAACGACGGCGAGCTCGCCGTCAAGGACGGCGACCAGTGGACCTCCACGCTGTCCGACCCGAACACGGTCAAGGGCCTCGAGCAGTGGCAGGACGTCTTCGAGAACGCGTCGAACCTGCCGGCGACGGCCAAGGACGAGGCGTACTGGGACTTCATCAACGACGGCACCGACGGCGAGGCGCCCGAGGGCGCGACCATCATGGCGCCGGGCTGGGCCCGCTGGTCCATCGGCGACCTGACGAAGGGTGACGACGGCAAGGAGGTGCGCGACGGCATGGCGGACGACAAGAAGTTCGACATCTTCGCGCTGCCGGGCGTCGACGGCGGCGTGGCCCCCGTGTTCGCCGGCGGCTCGAACGTCGCGGTGTCCGCGAAGTCGCAGCACCCCGAGCTCTCGGAGAACCTGCTGCGGATCATCTACTCGGACGAGTACCAGACGATGCTCGCCAAGGCGGGCCTCGGCCCGGCCAACACGGACTTCAACAAGCTCATGACCGTGGACGCCGACGGCAACCCGGACAAGTTCGGCGAGGTCACCGTGGAGACCGCCGAGGCGTCGAAGCTCACCCCCGCCGCACCCGGCTGGGCCGCCGTGGAGGGCGCCTCGGTCTACGAGGAGCTCTTCCAGAAGATCGCCGAGGGCGGTGACGTGACGGCACTCGCCAAGCAGTACGACGAGAAGCTCACGCCGATGCTCAACGGCCAGGCGGGCTGACCCCCTTCAGCCCCCACCCCTGACGGGCGGAGCGGTGCCACGTCGCTGGTCCCCCACCAGCTCCACCGCTCCGCCCGTCATCCACGACCACCGGGAAGGAGGACCGCATGACCACCGCGACACCCGCGTCCACCATCGCGATCCGCCGTCGGCGCCAGCCGGCCACCCCCTACCTCCTGCTGCTCCCCGCGGTGCTGATCCTCCTCGTCGGTCTCGGGTACCCCGTGTACTGGCAGGTCGTGACCTCGCTGCAGGAATACGGGATGATGCAGCAGTTCGGCGCGCCCCCCACCTTCGCCGGGCTGGACAACTACGCGCGGATCTTCTCCGACGACCGGCTCTGGACCGTCGTGGGACGTTCGATCCTCTTCTGCCTCGTGAACGCGTTCCTCACGGTGGCGATCGGCCTCGGGCTGGCGCTGCTGATGAAGGCCGTGCACGCCGCCGTGCGCATCACGCTGCAGATCGTGCTCCTGCTGGCCTGGGCGACCCCGCTCGTGGCCGCGGTGACCGTCTTCCGGTGGCTCTTCGACTACCGCTCCGGCGTCGTCAACTGGCTGCTCGTGCAGATCGGCCTCGACCAGTACCAGGGTTACGCCTGGCTCGCGCAGCCGCTGACGTTCTTCGTCGTCGCGACCCTGGTCATCGTGTGGATGTCGGTGCCGTTCGTGGCGATGTCGCTGTACGCCGGCCTCACGCAGGTCTCCGAGGAGGTCCTCGAGGCCGCGCGGCTCGACGGCGCGCGGCCCGCGCAGATCCTGCGCCACATCCTGCTGCCGCTGGTGCGCCCGGTGCTCGCCATCGTGCTGCTGCTGCAGATCATCTGGGACCTGCGGGTGTTCGCGCAGATCCGCCTGCTGCAGGACGCCGGCGCCCCGATCTCCGAGACGAACCTGCTGGGCAACTTCATCTACGAGCTCGGCATCGGCAGCCAGGACTTCTCCGGCGCCGCCGCCGTCTCGATCTTCGTCCTGCTGCTCACGGTGCTGCTCGCCGCGCCGTACGTGCGCAGCCTCATGAAGGAGGACGCCGCGTGAGCGCCGCGACCGAGACCGGGACCGAGACTGCGCGGCCCGCCGCCACGCCCGTCGTGCGCGACGCCGGCCAGGCGGTGCGCCGCCCCCGACCGCGGGTCGGCAAGATTCTGCTGGGCGTCCTGGGCATCGTCCTGTCCCTCGTGTGGGCGTTCCCCGTCTACTGGATGCTGCTGTCGGCCGTCACCCCGGCCGCGCGCCTCAAGGCGAGCACGCCGAGCTTCCTGCCCACCCACTTCACGCTCGCGAACTTCACCAGCGTCCTGACGGGCTCCGGCTTCGGCGGTGCCCTGCGCATGAGCCTGATGATCACGGGTGTGACGATCGTGCTCGTCCTCGCGTTCGCGTTCCTCGCCGCGCTGGCCATCAGCCGCTGGCGCTTCCGCGGCCGCACGAGCTTCGTCCTGGCCGTGCTGTTCATCCAGATGCTGCCCGCCGAGGGCCTGTTCATCGCGCAGTACAAGATGCTCTCGACGGTGGGGGCGAGCACGCCTGTGCTCGGCCTCAACTCGGTGCTCGGCATCTCGATCCTGTACACGGCGATGCTGGTGCCGTTCACGATCTGGATGCTGCGGGGCTTCGTCGCCGGCATCCCGGCCGAGCTCGAGGAGGCGGCCATGGTCGACGGCCTCTCGCGGACCAAGGCGTTCCTGCGGATCACGTTCCCGCTGCTCGCGCCGGGCCTCGTCGCCTCGGGCGTGTATGCGTTCCTGCAGGCGTGGAACGAGTTCACGACGGCGCTCGTGATCCTGCCCGCCGAGGACCGGCAGACACTGCCGATCTGGCTGCGCAGCTTCCTGTCGGCGTCGGCGAACCGCGGCATCGACTGGGGCGAGGTCATGGCGGCCTCGACCCTCATCGCTGTGCCGGTGATCGTCTTCTTCCTCTTCGTGCAGGGCCGGATGACGTCCGGGCTGGTCTCCGGGGCGGTGAAGGGCTGACGTGGACGACGCCACACCCCTGAACCCCCTGAACCCGCCGGGCCGCACAGGCCCCACGGTCGGGCTCGACATCGGCGGCACCAAGACCCTCGCCGTCCTGCTGGACGCGGCCGGCGCCACCGTGGCGCAGGCCCGGCTGGCCACCGAGCGCGGCCCGGCAGGGGTCGTCGCGGGCGCGGCCCGCGCCGTGCGCGGCGTCGCGCGGCAGGCCGGCGTCGACGTCGCGGACGTCGTCGGCGTGGGCGTGGGCATGCCCGGCCTCGTCGACCCGGCCGCCGGGACCGTGCGGCACGCGGTGAACGTGGGCGTGGACGCCTCGCCGCTGGCGCTCGCCCGGCTGCTGGGCGACGAGCTCGGCGGCATCCCCGTCGGGCTGGAGAACGACCTCAACGTGGCGGCGCTCGGTGCCGCGCACCTGGAGGCGGCCGCGGCGGGCACGCCCCGCGCGGGCGTCGACCTCGCGTTCCTCGCGCTCGGCACCGGCCTGGCCGCGGGCCTGGTGCTCGACGGCGAGCTGCGGCGCGGCTTCGGCGGCGCGGCCGGGGAGATCGGTCACGTGCCGGTCGACCCGGCCGGCCCGGTGTGCCCGTGCGGGCAGCGGGGCTGCCTCGAGCTGTACGCGTCCGGGACGGCCGTCGCCCGGCTGTGGCCGGCCCGGACCGGCCGCCCCGCGCCGGTGGAGCTGTTCGAGGCGGCCGAGCGCGGCGTCCCCGGGGCGGTCGAGGCGCGCGACGTCTACGCCTCCGCCGTGGCGGCGGCCGTACGCATGCTGGTCCTCACGGTCGACGTGCGGCACGTGGTGCTCGGCGGCGGCGTCGCGCAGCTCGGGGAGCCGCTCCTCGACGCGGTGCGCGCCGCGCTGGTCCGCGAGTCGCGGGACTCCGGGTTCCTCAGCTCGCTGCGCCTCGCGGACCGC
Source organism: Isoptericola sp. NPDC058082 (assembly GCF_042885055.1). NCBI lineage: Bacteria > Bacillati > Actinomycetota > Actinomycetes > Micrococcales > Promicromonosporaceae > Isoptericola > Isoptericola sp. NPDC058082. The sequence goes on from NZ_JBHVSQ010000003.1 coordinate 349,324, forward strand.
GTCCGGCTCGCCCCGGGCCGCGTGCCCGTGGGCGCCGTCGGCGCCGCCGTCGTGGGACGGACGGTCGCCGGCCGTGCCCCGCTGAACGGGGTGGCGTCGTGACCGCGCGCCGGGCCGGGTCCCTGACCGGTGCCGTGACCGCGGGCCTGCTCACGGTCGCGCTGACCGGGTGCTCCGCGCTCGGCACGGGGGCGGAGCCCGCGGCGCCGGACACGGACCTCACGATGTGGCTGGTCGGCGAGGACACCACGCCCGAGCTCCGCGAGTACCTCGTGCAGAAGTTCGAGGACGAGCACCCGGGCGCGACCCTCACGATCGAGCAGCAGGAGTGGGGCGACCTCGTCGCCAACCTCACGGAGGCGCTGGAGGACCCGGCGACCACGCCGGACGTCGTCGAGATCGGCAACACGCAGTCGCCGACGTTCACCACCACGGGTGCGTTCCGCGAGATCTCGCCGGAGCTGTACGACGAGCTGGGCGGCGACAAGCTGCTGCAGTCGTTCGTCGACGCGGGGTCGGTGGACGGCCGCCACTACGCGCTGCCGTACTACTTCGGCTCGCGGTACGTCTTCTACCGCAAGGACGTGTGGGGCGCGGCGGGGCTCGAGAAGCCGTCGACGTTGGCCGAGTTCGGCGAGTCCGTCAAGGCGCTCACGGACGACGACCACGCCGGGTTCGCGATGGGCGGCCAGGACTGGCGCAACGGCATCTCCTGGGTGTTCGCCGCCGGCGGGGACCTCGCGGTGAAGGAGGGCGACGGCTGGGTCTCGACCCTGTCCGACCCGAAGACCGTCGAGGGCCTCGAGATGTGGCAGGACGTGTACGAGAACGCGTCGTACCTGCCGTCCACGGAGAAGGACGTCGAGTACTGGGACTTCCTCAACGACGGCGTCGAGGAGGCGCCGCCCGCCGCCGCCACGATCATGGCTCCCGCGTGGGCGCGGTGGTCGATCGGCCACCTCGTGCGCAACGACGAGGGCGAGCTGGTGCGCGACGGGATGAAGGACACCGACACGTTCGGCATCTTCGCCCTGCCCGGTCTGGACGGCGGCCTGGCCCCCGTCTTCGCGGGCGGCTCGAACATCGCGGTCTCGGCCACGTCGCCGAGCCCCGAGCTGGCCGAGGACGTGTTGCGCGTCGTCTTCTCCGACGAGTACCAGGAGAAGCTCGCCGCGGCCGGGCTCGGGCCCGCGAACGAGGACGCCCAGGAGCTCATGAAGGGCGACAGGTACGGCCGCCTCATGGTCCGCACGGCCGCCGCGTCGAAGCTCACCCCGCCTGCGCCCGGGTGGGCCTCGATCGAGGACGCCGGGGTGTACGAGGACCTGTTCGGCCGCATCGCCGACGGCGGTGACGTCGCGACCCTCGCGCAGGAGTTCGACGCCCGCCTCACGCCGATGCTCAACGCGCCCGCGGCGGCCGAGGACTGACCCGTCCGCGTGGAGCGGCGCGGACCACGCACGATGCCGGCACGATGCCGGCACGATGACGGCACGACGACGGGATGATGGACCCGATCCCGTACCCGAGAGACTGGAGCCCCCATGGAAGTCGTGATCGCCCCCGCCGAGGAGCTGGCCGTGCTGGCGGCCGACGCGATCGAGGCGTTGTTGCGGCGCGACCCGGCCACCGTGCTGGGGCTGGCGACGGGGTCGAGCCCGCTGAAGGTGTACGACGAGCTCGCGCGTCGCCACCGCGAGGACGGGCTGTCGTTCGCCGACGCCCGGGGCTTCATGCTGGACGAGTACGTGGGCCTGGACGCGGCGCACCCGCAGCGGTACCGCAACGTGATCGAGACGGAGATCGCCTCGCGGGTCGAGTGGCCGGCGGACCAGGTGTCCGGGCCCGACGGGCTGGCCGACGACATCCCGGCGGCGTGCGCGGCCTATGAGGCGGCGATCACCGACGCGGGCGGGGTGGACCTGCAGCTCCTGGGGATCGGCACGGACGGGCACATCGCGTTCAACGAGCCGGGCTCGTCGCTCGCGTCGCGCACGCGGATCAAGACGTTGACGGCGCAGACGCGGGTGGACAACGCGCGGTTCTTCGGCGACGACGTGGAGCAGGTGCCCACCCACTGCCTGACGCAGGGGCTGGGCACGATCATGGCGGCGCGGCACCTGGTGCTGCTGGCCACGGGCCGGCAGAAGGCGGAGGCGGTGCACCAGCTCGTGGAGGGTCCGATCTCCGCGATGTGGCCGGGCACGGTGATGCAGCTGCACCCGCACGCGACGGTGCTGGTCGACGACGCGGCGGCCTCCCGGCTGCAGCTCGGGGACTACTACCGCCAGACGTTCGCGTCCAAGCCGGACTGGCAGGGCCTGTGATCCGTGCCCGGATCCGCGGCGCGAGGGCCGGCGAGGCGGGGGAGCGTCGGGGGGTGGGTCGTAGACTGCCCGGCATGAGCGATCCCCTCTCCACCCCGCCCGCCGACCCCTCGCAGGACACCGGGGCCGGCACCAGCGTGCTGGAGCGCCCCGACACCCGCGAGCAGGCTGCGGAGCCGGGCGACCACGAGCGCTTCGCGCACTACGTGCGCAAGGAGAAGATCATGGAGTCGGCCCTGTCGGGCAAGCCCGTGATCGCGCTCTGCGGCAAGGTGTGGGTGCCGGGTCGTGACCCGTCGAAGTTCCCGGTGTGCCCGGTCTGCAAGGAGATCTACGACGGCCTCCGCGACCCGCAGGACGGCGAGGGCGGCGAGGGCGACTCCGGCAAGTGAGCGCGCAGCCGCTGAACGAGCCCGAGTCCACCCCCGATCACGACGGTTTCGACCTCTTCGCCGCGGCTGCGGAACCGGCGGCCAAGCCGCTGCCGCAGTCGCCGTCGTCGTCGGCGGCGTCCCACCTCAGCCCGGCGTTCCCGCGCCGCGCGCCGTGGGGCACCGCGTCCAACCTGCGTGCCTGGCAGGCCGAGGCGCTCGAGCTGTACCGCAGGCGTGACCCGCGCGACTTCCTCGCCGTCGCGACCCCCGGCGCAGGCAAGACGACGTTCGCGCTGCGCGTCGCCACCGAGCTGCTCGAGGCGGGGGTCGTGCGCCGCGTGACCGTCGTCGCGCCCACCGAGCACCTCAAGCACCAGTGGGCGGACGCCGCCGCGCGCGTCGGCATCCGCATCGACCCCTCCTTCAAGAACAGCCAGGGTCGGCACGGCTCGCACTACGACGGCGTCGCCCTCACGTACGCCCAGGTCGCCGCCAAGCCGGCTCTGCACCGCGCGCGCACCGATGCGGCGCGCACCCTCGTCATCCTCGACGAGGTGCACCACGGCGGAGACGCGCTGAGCTGGGGCGAGGCCGTCCGGGAGGCGTTCGAGGACGCGACCAAGCGCCTCGCCCTGACGGGCACGCCCTTCCGGTCGGACACGGCGCCGATTCCGTTCGTCACGTACGAGAAGGACCGCGAGGGCATCCGCCGCTCCAAGGCGGACTACACGTACGGCTACGGCGACGCGCTGCGCGACCACGTCGTGCGGCCGGTGCTGTTCATGACGTACTCGGGCAACATGCGCTGGCGCACGAAGGCGGGCGACGAGGTCAGCGCACGCCTCGGCGAGGCGATGACGAAGGACATGCACGCCCAGGCCTGGCGCACCGCGCTGGACCCGAACGGCGAGTGGATCCCGTCCGTCCTCGCGGGCGCGGACAAGCGGCTCACCGAGATGCGTCGTGCCGTCCCCGACGCCGGCGGCCTGGTCATCGCGACGGACCAGACGGACGCCCGCGCGTACGCCGGCCACCTGGCCCGGCTCACCGGCCAGAGCCCGACCGTCGTCCTGTCGGACGACGACGGCGCGAGCGCCCGCATCGACGAGTTCGCGCAGGGCGACTCGCGCTGGATGGTCGCCGTGCGGATGGTGTCCGAGGGTGTGGACGTGCCGCGGCTCGCCGTCGGCGTCTACGCCACGAGCACCTCGACGCCCCTGTTCTTCGCGCAGGCCGTGGGCCGGTTCGTGCGCGCCCGCAAGCGCGGCGAGACGGCGTCGGTCTTCCTGCCGAGCGTGCCGCTGCTGCTCGAGCTGGCCAACGGCATGGAGCTCGAGCGCGACCACGCGCTCGACCGCCCGAAGACGGCCGAGGAGCAGGGGACCGAGTACGACCCCGAGGCCGCGCTGCTCGCGGCGGCGAACAAGGAGGAGAAGGCGTCGGGGGAGCTCCTCGGCTCCTTCGAGGCGCTCGAGGCGCAGGCCTCGTTCGACCGGGTGCTGTTCGACGGCGGCGAGTTCGGCACGGGGGCGGACGTCGGTTCCGCCGAGGAGCTGGACTTCCTCGGCCTACCGGGCCTCCTCGAGGCGGACCAGGTCACCACCCTGCTGCGGCAGCGGCAGGCGCAGCAGGTGCGCGGGCGGGGCGGCGCCACGGCGTCGGAGGCGGCGCTCGAGCAGTCGGAGGCCGAGCACCGCCGCGCCGCCGACCTGCGCAAGGAGCTGTCCAAGCTGGTGTCCGCCTGGGCGCGCAAGAGCAGCACGCCGCACGGCTCCGTGCACAACGAGCTGCGTCGCCGGTGCGGCGGGCCCGAGGTGCCGCTGGCCACCGCCGACCAGCTCACCGCACGCGTCGAGATGGTGCGCGGCTGGTTCGTCGGGAAGAAGTAGGCACGACGCCGGCGCCGGCCGCGTCATCCCTGCCAGTGCTCCCGTAGGATCCCGGTCGCCGGAGCGGCGTCCTGGACGCGGTGGCCGGCACCGGCGACCGCGACGTGACGGGCGCCGGCGTCGGCCAGCGCCTCGGCGGTCTCCTCGTACAGCGGGTTCCAGCGACCGGTGACGACCAGGGTCCTCGCAGGGAGCGGCCTCGTCGGCTCGAGGCCGAGGCCCCAAGGGGGTCGCAGGGCCCGCAACCGGGCGACGCGCTGCTCGAGCACGTCGTCGGGCAGCACCGGCGGCGCCGTCCCGGTCGCGGCGGCGAACCGACGTGAGAACTCGCGCGTCGAAACCGACGGGTCGCCCGCGGCGGCGAAGACCGGTGCCATCGCCGCGATGTGCTCCTCGACGGCGGGCGTCCCGCGCGCCAGGTCGAAGCATGCGGGCTCGAGGAGCGCGAGCGAGGTCACCAACCCAGGCTCCCGCTGCGCGGCGAGGAGCGCCGCGTTCGCCCCGTACGAGTGCGCCACCACGTGTCCGCCGCCCGCGCCGCGGAGCAGGTCGAGGACCCGGCGCGCGTCGAGCGCGGCGTCGTCCGCGACGCCCTCGCGCGGCAGGAACGACCACCCCGGCTCGGCGACCGCCGCCTGCTCGGGCCAGGCGTCGGCGCCGGCCGAGCCCGCGCCGTGGACGAAGACGACGCGCATCGCGGCGCTCAGCGCAGCACGAGGTCCACGGTGGGGATCGCGGGGTCGCCGGCCGAGAGCCGGCGGCCGCCGCGCGGCAGCTCCGCGCGGGCCTGGAGGTGGTGGCGGGCCGCGTTCTGCACGCCGTAGGCGCCCACCCAGCGCGAGTCGACGGCGCCGTCCACGACGAGCGGCACGAGGAGGCTGCGCAGGTCGGGGCGCTCGCCGTCGGCGGGCTCGTCGGTCTGCTCCCCGTGCAGGGAGCCGCCGTCCTCGGGGGACCAGGCCACGACCAGGTCGTCCGGACCCGTGACGAGGACTTCTTCGACGGCGCGCCCGTCGGGCCCGTAGCGGCGCGCCGCCCCCTTGCGGCCGCCCTGGCTCGTCTTGTGCGCGGACGCCTTCGCCACGGGCTGCAGCACGCCGGAGGGGTCGGCGCGGGCGACGAGCTTGTAGACCATGCCGCAGGTGGGTGCGCCGGAGCCGGTCACGAGCGACGTCCCGACGCCGTAGACGTCCACGGGCATCGCCGCGAGCCCGGCGATCGCGTGCTCGTCGAGGTCGGACGTCACGACGATCTTCGTGCCGGTGGCCCCCAGGTCGTCGAGCTGACGTCGCACCTCGACGGCGAGGACGCCGAGGTCGCCCGAGTCGAGGCGGACCGCGCCGAGCGACGTGCCGCCCGCGGCGATCGCGTTCTCGACGCCGCGCCGCACGTCGTAGGTGTCGACCAGCAGGGTGGTGCCCGACCCGAGCGACGCGATCTGCGAGTCGAAGGCCGAGCGCTCGTCGTCGTGCAGGAGCGTGAACGCGTGCGCCGCGGTGCCGATGGTGTCGAGCCCGTACCGCATTCCCGCCTCGAGGTTCGACGTGCCCGTGAAGCCGCCGACGACGGCGGCGCGCGCGGCTGCGACGGCGGCCTGCTCGTGGGCGCGCCGGGAGCCCATCTCGAGCACCGGGCGGTCCACGGCGGCGCTGGTCATCCGCGACGCGGCGGACGCGATGGCCGAGTCGTAGTTGAGGATCGACAGGATCAGCGTCTCGAGCAGCACCGCCTCGGCGAACGTGCCCTCGACCTGCAGCACCGGCGAGCCCGGGAAGAAGATCTCGCCCTCCGCGTAGCCCTGGATCGACCCCGTGAAGCGGTAGCCGCGCAGGAAGTCGAGGGTCCGGTCGTCGACGACGCCGGCGCGTTCGAGGTACGCGAGCTCGGCGTCGCCGAATCGGAAGTGGGCGAGCGCCTCGAGGATGCGTCCCGTGCCCGCGAGCACGCCGTACCGCCGGCCGGCGGGCAGCCTCCGCGTGAACACCTCGAAGACGCAGTGCCGGTGCGCGGTGCCGTCCGCGAGGGCCGCCTGCAGCATCGTCAGCTCGTACCGGTCGGTGAGGAGGGCGACCGAGGGGCGGACGGACGGGAGCGGGGCGGCCGGCACGGCCTGCAGCGACGGGGCGGCGCCGCCCCGGGGCTCGTCGGTCATGGGGACACGGTAGGGCTCCTGCGCTGGTCCGGCAGGGCGAGGCCCGCCAGTCGGACGGTCGACGACCGCCGGTCGGCTGTGCCTAGGGTGGGCGGGTGAACGGGCAGACGACGACGCGCGCGGCGATCTCCGCGACGACGGCCGCGAGGATTGCCGTGACGACGGCAGCCGCGGCGACCGAGGTGGAGCGCGAGACGCGGTCCGACGCGGCGACGGCCGTCGCGGACCCGTGGGTGACGATCGTGTGGAACGACCCGGTGAACCTCATGTCGTACGTGAGCTACGTCTTCGAGAGCTACTTCGGCTACCCGCCGGCGAAGGCGCAGAAGCTGATGCTGCAGGTGCACCACGACGGGCGCGCCGTCGTGTCGTCGGGCCCGCGCGAGCGGATGGAGGTGGACGTGCAGGCGATGCACGGGTTCGGGCTGTGGGCCACGCTGCGGCAGTCGGGCTCGTCCGACGGCGGTACGACCGACGGAGGCGCGGCATGACGCCGTTCCGGTCCGCGCCGGCGGGCTACGTCGCCCGGTGGGACGACGTCGAGCGCGAGGTGCTCGGGCGGGTCGCGCGGGACGTCGCCGAGCTGGTGCGCGCGGAGTCGGGGCTGGAGCCGGGCATCGAGGTCGGCGACGGCGTCGCGTTCACCGGCGTCGCACGGGTGCCGCAGGACCCGGCGGTGCAGCGCCTGCTGCCCGACGCGCACCAGGAGGACGCCGACGTCGCCGCCGAGTTCCGGCACCTGACGCAGACGGACCTGGCGGCCGGGAAGGTGGCCCGCCTCGTCGCGTTCGCCGACGCGATCGACTCCCCGGACGTGCTCCCGGACGACCCGCGGGACGGGGCGGAGCTCGTCGTACCGCGCGAGTCGGCGCAGGACTTCGCGGGCGCGCTGACCGACGTGCGGCTCGTCCTCGCCGAGCGGCTGGGGCTGGTCGACGACGCGGACGTCGAGTCCCTGCACGACGACGTCCTGGCCGGCATCGACGACGACACCGAGGACGACGAGACCGACGACGACCCGGACGACGCCGACGACGCCCCGGACGAGTACGCCGGCTGGGAGCGGGTCGGGCTGTCCGGCCGGGAGCGGCGGTACTGGGGTGGGGTGTTCGTGGCCGCGGGGTTCGCGCAGGAGTCGCTGGTCGACGAGATGCTCGCGGACCTGAGGGCCGGGCGCGCGCGGGACTGACCGCGCGACGCCGGCCGCGCCGGCGTGACGGCCGGCGCGTCACCGCAGGCCGGGGCGTCGCTGTGGCGGGCGCCACGCCGTGTCGCCGCTCACTCCCCGGGGTCGTGACGGTCCGTCGCGACTAGGCTTCCTCGCGTGAACGACGCCCCCATCGGGATCTTCGACAGCGGCGTCGGCGGGCTGACCGTCGCGCGCTCCATCCTCGACCAGCTTCCCCACGAGCAGGTGCTCTACCTGGGGGACACGGCGAACAGCCCGTACGGGCCGAAGCCGCTCGCCGCCGTGCGCGCGATGGCGCTCGCGGTGATGGACCGGCTCGTCGACGAGGGCGTGAAGATGCTGGTCATCGCCTGCAACTCCGCCACCGCGGTGGCACTGCCCGACGCCCGCGAGCGGTACACCGTGCGGCGCGGCATCCCCGTCGTCGAGGTGATCCGGCCCGCCGCCCGGCGCGCGGTGCTCACGTCGAGGACGGGGCGCATCGGCGTCATCGGCACCAAGACCACCATCGACTCGCGGGCGTACGACGACGCGTTCCACGTGACGCCGGGGCTGGAGATCACCACGCAGGCGTGCCCGGACTTCGTGCCGCTCGTGGAGCGCGGGCTGACCTCGGGCCCGGAGGTGCTGGAGGTGGCCCACCGCTACCTCGACCCGGTGAAGGCCGCGGGCGTCGACACGCTCGTCCTCGGCTGCACGCACTACCCGCTGCTGGCAGGCGCCGTCTCCTACGTGATGGGCGAGGACGTCACGCTGGTCTCCAGCGCCGAGGAGACGGCCAAGGACGTGTACCGCAACCTCGTGCAGCACGGCCTCGAACGCTCGCCCGGCGCGCCCGCTCCGGTGCACCGGTTCCTCGCCACCGGGGAGCCCGAGCCGTTCGAGCGGCTCGCGCGCCGGTTCCTGGGGCCGGAGGTGACCCTGGTGGAGGCCGCATGAGGCTCGTCACCGTGGGGGTCTCGGGGTCGTTCCCGGGCCCGGCGTCGCCCGCGTCCGCCTATCTCCTGCAGGCGCACGACGGCGAGCGGGACTGGAACGTGCTGCTCGACCTCGGCAACGGGGCGCTCGGCGCCCTGCAGCGCCACGTCGACCCGCTCGACCTGGACGCCGTCGCGTTGTCCCACCTGCACCCCGACCACTGCGCGGACCTGTCCGGGCTGTACGTGTACCTGCGCTACCACCCGGAGCGGGGCGGCACCCGCACCGGCGTCGGGCGGCGGCTGCCCGTGCTCGGGCCGAGCACGACGGCGGACCGGGCCGCGGCGATGTACGGCCTCGCGCCCGGCGAGTCGATGGACGGCGAGTACGACGTGCGCGCCTGGCGGCCCGGCGTCGCAGTGCACGTCGGGCCGTTCGAGCTGGAGCCCTTCGCGGTGTACCACCCGGTCGAGGCGTACGGCATCCGCGTGACGGGGCCGTCGTCGGTGCGCCCGGGGGAGCGGGTCACGCTCGTCTACTCCGGCGACACGGACGCGTGCGACGGCCTGGTCGCCGGCGCCCGCGGGGCGGATCTCTTCCTGTGCGAGGCGGCGTTCCAGGAGGGGCGCGACGACGGCGTCGAGCGCGGCATCCACCTCACCGGCCGGCGGGCGGGCGAGGCCGCCGCGGCCGCCGGGGTGCGGAGCCTGCTGCTCACGCACCTGCCGGTGTGGAACGCGCCGGACGTCGCCGTGGCCGAGGCCCGGTCGGCGTACGACGGTCCCGTCGCGGTGGCGACGGCCGGCGGGGTGCACGAGCTGTGAGCGGTAATCTCGGGGCCGTGAACGACGCCTCCGCCCCCGCCTCCCCGACGTCGCCGGCGACCCGGCCCGCCTGGCCCGCCGCCGTCTGCGACCTCGTGTGCGTGCTCGTGTTCACCGTGGTGGGCACGCTCAGCCACGACACCGCGGGCGTCGGGCACGTCGCGCTCGTCGGGCTGCCGTTCGTCGTGGGGCTCGCCGTCGGCTGGCTCGCGACGCGCGCCTGGCGCGCCCCCGCGCAGGTGTGGCCCACCGGCGTGGCCGTGTGGTTCGCCACCGTCGTGCTGGGCCTGGTGCTGCGGCCCGTGCTCGGCATCGGCGGCGTCGAGACGGCGTTCGCGATCGTCACCGCCGTCTTCCTGGGCGTGACCATGCTGGGCTGGCGCGCCCTCGCGTCCCTCGCCGCCCGCCGTCGCACCACTCGTTGATCTAGTCGGCGATCTCGTCAGCCGAGGGCTTCGGCGACCGCCGGGGCGAGGGCGCGGAACGCCTTGCCGCGGTGGCTGATGGCGTTCTTCTCCGCCGGGGTGAGCTCGGACGACGTGCGCGTGCCGGGCGTGCCGTCGGCGGCCGGGGTCTGCTCGACGGGCACGTGGATCGGGTCGTAGCCGAAGCCGTGGCTCCCGCGCGGGGCGCGCACCAGGGTGCCGGGCATCTCGCCGAGGCACACCTCCTCGCGGCCGTCCGGGGTCACGAGCGCGGCCGCGCAGACGAACGCCGCCGCACGGTGCTCGTCGTGGACGTCGGCGAGCTGGTCGAGGAGGAGGCGGAGGTTCGCCTCGTCGTCGCCGTGCCGGCCCGACCAGCGGGCCGAGAAGATCCCGGGCGCGCCGCCCATGACGTCCACGCTCAGGCCGGAGTCGTCCGCGACGGCGGGCAGCCCGGTCGCGCGGGCCAGCGCGCGCGCCTTGATGAGCGCGTTCTCGACGAACGACACGCCGTCCTCGACGGGCTCCGGGGCGCCGAGCTCGCCCGCCGTCACCACGGCGTCGTCGGGCAGGGCGTCCAGGCCCGGCTGGTCGCGCAGGATGGCGCGCAGCTCCACGAGCTTGCCGCGGTTGTGCGTGGCCAGCACGAGGCGGGCGCCGGCGGGGACCGTCACGCCGGTGGTCGCGTCCGGGGTCGCGTCGGCCATCGTCACAGCTCCTGCGCCAGCGCGGCGCGCTGGATCTCGGTGAGGTCGGCCGTGCCCGCGACGGCGAGGTCGAGGAGGGCGTCGAGCTCGGCGCGGTCGAACGGCGCGTGCTCCGCGGTGCCCTGCACCTCGACGAACGTGCCCGAGCCCGTCGTCACGACGTTCATGTCCGTCTCGGCCCGCACGTCCTCGACGTAGGGCAGGTCGAGCATCGGGGTGCCGTCGATGATGCCGACGCTCACGGCCGCGACGGAGTCCGTGAGGACCTTCTTGCCGCCGGTGACGTGGCCGTGGCGGGTGCCCCACGCGACGGCGTCGGCGAGCGCGACGTACGCGCCCGTGATGGCCGCGGTGCGGGTGCCGCCGTCGGCCTGCAGCACGTCGCAGTCGAGGACGATCGTGTTCTCGCCGAGCGCGGTCACGTCGACGACGGCGCGCAGCGCGCGGCCGATGAGCCGGGAGATCTCGTGCGTGCGGCCGCCGATCTTGCCCTTGACGGACTCGCGCTGGCTGCGGTCGTTGGTGGCGCGGGGGAGCATCGCGTACTCGGCGGTCACCCAGCCCTCGCCGGAGCCCTTCTTCCAGCGCGGCACGCCCTCGGTGAACGACGCCGTGCACAGCACGCGGGTCTTGCCGAACTCCACCAGCACGGAGCCCTCGGCGTTCTCGGTCCAACCACGCGTGATGGTCACGGGGCGGAGCTGGTCGGGCGTGCGGCCGTCGGCGCGCAGCACGGCCTCGGAAGCGGGGGAAGTCATGCGGCCACCCTATGCGAGCCGCACGTAGGGTTGTCCGGTGCAGCTCACCGCCACGGACCTCGCGTTCGCCTATCCCGGCCGCCCGGTGCTCGACGGCGTGAGCCTGCGCGTCTCCGACGGCACCCGTCTCGGCGTGGTGGGGGAGAACGGGTCCGGCAAGTCGACGCTGCTGCACCTCCTGGCCGGCGGGCTCAAGCCCGCGCGCGGTGAGCTCCGGCGCAAGGGGAGCGTCGCGCTGGTGGAGCAGGAGCTCGCGACCTCGGCGGGGGAGACCGTGGGCGACCTCGTGCGGCGCACGCTCGCCGACCTGCGCGCGCTCGCCGCCGAGATCGAGAAGGAGGCCGCGGGCTTCGACCACGAGACGGGCGACCTGCGGCGGCTGTCCGGGCTCCTGGCGCGCGCCGAGCACCTGGCCGCGTGGGACGCGGACCGACGCGTCGACGTCGCGCTCACCCGCCTCGGCGCGGTGCGCGACCCCGACCGGCGCCTCGACACCCTGTCCGTGGGTCAGCGGTACCGGGTGCGCCTCGCGTGCCGGCTCGCGGAGCGGGCCGACCTGCTGCTCCTGGACGAGCCCACCAACCACCTCGACGACTCCGCGATCGAGTTCCTCACCGGTGAGCTGGTCGCCTGGCACGGCGGCGTGGTGGTCGTGACGCACGACCGTGAGCTGCTCGACGACGTGGCCACCGCCATCCTCGACCTCGACCCGTCGATGGACGGCAAGCCGGTGCTGTACGGGCAGCCGGGCTACCTCGCGTACCGGTTCGCGAAGAACCAGGCGCTGCACCGGTGGCGGCAGCGCTACCGCGCGGAGCAGGAGCGCGCCCGGGTGCTCGCCGAGCGGCTGGACGCGTCGTACGAGGGGCTGTCGGACGAGTGGCGGCCGCCCAAGGGGTCGCAGAAGCACCGCCGCGCCACGCGGGCCCGCATCCACGTCAAGGCCGCCGACCGGCTGATCGAGAAGCTCGAGGCCGAGGCCGTCGAGGTCCCCGTGCCGCCTGCGCGCCTCGCGTTCCCGGACCTTCCGTCGATGTCGCCCGGCTGGGACCCGGGCGACCCGCTCGTCGAGCTCCGGTCCCCGCGGGTCGTGGCGGAGGACGGCGACCGGGCGGGCACCGTCCGCGTCGACCTGCCAGGCACGCGCGTCGCGGTGCCGCCGTCGGGTCGCCTGCTGGTCGTCGGCCCCAACGGGTCGGGCAAGTCGACGCTGCTCGCGGCGCTCGCGGGCCGGGTACCGCTGGCCCGCGGCACCCGGTCGGTCACGCCGGGCGCGAGGCTGGGCGTCGTCGTCCAGGAGGCGACGGCCCCGGAGGGCCTCGCCGGGACGACGACGGGCGAGGGCGCGGCGCCGACGGGCTTCGACGCGTACGCGGCCGAGGCGCTGGGCCTGCTGGAGCGCGGCGAGCTGGACCCGGAGCACGTCGTGCCCGTGGCGGCGCTCGGGCTGCTGAGCGAGGAGGACCTCGAGCGGCCGCTCGCGGAGCTGTCGGCCGGGCAGCGGCGCCGGTTCGAGGTCGCGCGAGCGCTGCTGCACGCGCCGCACCTGCTCCTGCTCGACGAGCCGACCAACCACCTGTCCGTGGACCTCGTGGACGAGCTGACCCGGGCCCTGGTCGCCACCCCCGCCGCCGTCGTCGTCGCCACCCACGACCGGCGCATGCGTGCCGACCTCGCGGACTGGCCGGTGCTCGACCTCGGCTCCTGACGCCCGGTTGGCGCCTCGCCGACGCGGGGCCGGGAACTCATCGCGTGACCGGTGCGGCGGGCAGTCGCCGGTCCGCCCAGAGCGCGGCGAGCGCGAGCAGGAGGAACATCGCGGCGACGAGCCCGGCGTTGACCAGGGCGCGGGCCAGGCCCAGCTCGCCGACGTCGAGGAACGGGTACGGGTACCAGCCGACGACGGCGCCCCGCACGAACGTGTAGGCGATCCACGCGAGCGGCCCGACGACGGACCAGGCGACGGTCCGGGCGTCGACCCGCGGCCGGGGGCCGGCGAGCAACCAGACGACCACCGCGAGCACGGGGGACGCCAGGTGCAGCAGCACGTTGGACAGCTGGCCCGCTTGTGTGAGCCCCGGCACCGTGCCTGCCAGGACGGTGTTGTAGACGATGCCGGTGACGACGATGCACAGCAGGGCGTCGAGACGGGCGACGCGCAGCAGGCGGCCGTCGCGGGCCGGGTCGAGCGCGAGGAGCACGGACACGACGCCGATGCCGACGTTCGACAGGATCGTGAAGTAGGAGAACAGCCGCACGAGCCGCTCGGCCGTGGTGCCCGCGGCGCCCGGCCCGTCGACCACGGCGATGACGAGCTCCATGAGGACACCGCCGAGAGCGGGGACGGCGACGAGCAGGTGACCGACCGACGCCGCCCGCCGGTTCACGACAGTCGTCCCACCCAGGCCATCGCCTGCTTCACGATCGTGCCCTGGCCGTGGATCATCTCCGCCTGCACGGTGTCGCTGCACGCCTCCTCGGGGGTGAGCCACGCGAGGTCCAGCGCGTCCTGCTGCGGGCGGCAGTCGCCTGTCACCGGGACGACGTAGGCCAGGGACACGGCGTGCTGGCGGGGGTCGTGGTACGGCGTGATGCCGGGGGTGGGGAAGTACTCCGCGACCGTGAACGGCTGGGGCGACGGCGGGACCTGCGGCAGCGCGACCGGGCCGAGGTCCTTCTCGATGTGTCGCAGCAGCGCGTCGCGCACCCGCTCGTGGTAGAGCACGCGACCGGAGACGAGGGCCCGCGTCATCGTGCCGAGCGGGGTGACGCGCAGCAGCAGCCCGACGGCGACCACGTCGCCGGAGTCGTCCACGCGCACGGGCACGGCGTCGACGTAGACGAGCGGGAGCTGCGCCCGCACGGCGGCGAGGTCCTCCGGGCTGAGCCAGCCCGCGGGCTGCGGCTCGTCGCGGTAGAACTCGTCGTCGGGGGGAAACTCGGCCGTGTCCGTCACACGTCGTTTCTACCAGCCCGGACGGCGCGCCAGCGCGCGGGCAGGCCGCGACGGGAATACTCGGGGCGGCGCCGATGCTGTGCCGAGGAGACCCCCATCGGAAGGACACCCATGGCCACCGTCGAGCTCACCGACGACACGTTCGAGAAGACCGTCACCGACAACGACATCGTGCTGGTCGACTTCTGGGCCGAGTGGTGCGGCCCGTGCAAGCAGTTCGGTCCCGTCTTCGAGGCCTCGTCCGAGGAGAACACGGACGTGGTGCACGCGAAGCTCGACACCGAGGCCCACCAGCGCATCGCCGCCGCCGCGGGCGTGAGCGCCATCCCGACGCTCATGGCGTTCCGCGAGGGCGTGCTCGTCTTCAACCAGGCCGGCGCGCTGCCCGCGCCCGCGCTCAAGCAGGTCGTCGAGGCCGTCAAGGGCCTCGACATGGACGACGTGCGCGCCCAGATCGCCGCCGCGAACAACGGTTCGCCGCAGGCCTGATCGCCGCACCACCCGCAGCACACGCGACGGCCGCCCCGGGATCCCCGGGGCGGCCGTCGTGCGTCGCCTAGACTGACCGGCGCTCGGCCGGAGTGATGGAATTGGCAGACATGCGGCGTTTAGATCGCCGTGCCCTCAGGGCGTGCGGGTTCGACCCCCGTCTCCGGCACCCGGGCCCTCCCGACGCGGTCAGCCGCCGAGGGGAGCGGCCGTCCCGTGCTCGTCGCCGAGCTTGTCCGCGATCCGCACCAGGTCGCGCAGGTCGTCCGCGTCGAGGCGGTCGGCGAACCGCCGGCGGACGGACTCCAGGTGGGTCGGCGTCGCGTCGCGCAGCGCCTCGCGACCTGTCGCCGTGAGCGAGAGCAGGCAGCCCCGGCCGTCCGCGGGGTCGGGCGCCCGGGCGATGAGCCCCCGGCTCTCCATGCGGCTCGCGTGCCGCGACAGCCTGCTGCGCGACCACCCCATCTTCGTGGCCTGCTCGTGCAGCGTGCTGGTGGTTCCCGGTCGCTCGACCAGCGTGCTCAGCACCTCGTAGTCGGGCTCGGAGAGGCCGGTACCGGCGAGATCCCGCGCGGTGTCCGCGCGGACGGAGGTCGTCATCCGCCGGAAGGCCCGCCAGGCACGTTCCTGGTCCTCGTCGAGCCAGGGCGCGGCCGACCCGGGCCGTCGGTCTCGCGAAGTCGTTGACATGTCATCATCCTAGGACCTAGGTTCATTGACATGTCAACGAATTCGGTGCGCATCATGCTCCTCACCTGCAGCACCCGGCCCACGGCCCTCGGCCCGGCGGTCGCGGAGTGGTTCGGCCGCACCGTCGCGCCGCTCGCGGAGGACCTCGGCGTCGAGCTGGTCCCCGTGTCGCTGGGGGAGCTCGACCTGCCGCTCCTCGACGAGGAGGAGCATCCGTCGTCGGGCGTCTACCGGCAGCGGCACACGCGGGAGTGGAGCGCGCTGGTGGACTCGGTGGACGGTGTCGTCGCGGTGACGCCGGAGTACAACTTCGGCATGCCGGCCACGCTCAAGAACGCGCTGGACTACCTCGGCCGGGAGTGGGCCTGGAAACCGATCGGCTTCGTCAGCTACGGCAACACGTCGGCCGGGACCCGCTCCGTCCAGCACGCCAAGCAGGTCGTGACCACGCTGCGGCTCGTGCCGCTCGGCGCGACCGTCGCGCTCCGGATCGGGGACGCCGTCGTGGACGGCCGGGTCCGGCCCGACGCGCGGTGGGACGGCGCGGCCGCCCGGGTGCTCGGCGAGGTCGCCCGGCTGGCCCAGGCGCTGCGTCCGCTGCGAGAGGCGGCGGACGACGACGCCGTCGAGGGGCCGGTGCCCGGCTCCTACCTCCGGCGCCTCACGCCCGGCGACGCCGCCGAGGTGGTGGTGCTCCAGCGCTGCTGCTGGGTCGACGAGGCGCTGGCGAACGACACCCTGGCGCTGGGCCCCCTGCACGAGAGCCTCGACGACGTGCGTGGCTGGCTGACCGAGTGGCGCGCGACCGGGCTGTGGCGCGACGGGCGCCTGCTCGGGATGGTCCGCACCCGGCACGACGACGGCACCGTGCACGTGGGCCGCCTCGCCGTCGTCCCCGACCTGCGCGGCGCCGGCGTCGGTCGATGGCTGCTGCGCCGTGCGCAGGCCGACCTCGAGCCGGGGCTCGAGCGGGTGGTGCTCAGCACCGGCGCGCGCAGCGAGCGCAACCTCCGCCTCTACGAGAGCGAGGGGTTCGCGCGCGAGGGCGGGGCCGTGGACGGCGTCGTCCGGCTCGGCAAGCCCGTGCCGTCCCCGAGCGCCGCGCTCGCACGGTGAGGACGCGGCGCCCGGCGGCGCTCAGTCCAGACCGAGGGTCTTGCGCACCCGGGCGACGTGGCCGGTGGCCTTGACGTTGTACTGCGCGACGGCGACCTTCCCGTCCGGGTCGACGACGACGGTGGAGCGGATGACGCCCACGTACGTCTTGCCGTAGTTCTTCTTCTCTCCCCACGCGCCCCAGGCCTCGAGGGCCTCGTGCTCGGTGTCGGCGAGGAGGGGGAACGTCAGGGCGTCGCGCTCGGCGAACTTCGCGAGCTTGTCGACGCCGTCGGGCGAGACGCCGACGACGGCGTACCCGGCGCCCTGCAGCGAGGCGAGGGAGTCGCGGAAGTCGCACGCCTCGGTGGTGCAGCCCGGCGTCATCGCGGCGGGGTAGAAGTACACGACGACGCCCTTGAGGCCGGGCTCGGCAAGCGTGTCGGCCAGGGAGTAGGTGCCGGTGGTGTGCCCGGTGCCGGCGGGCTCGGGCAGGACGGCGGGAAGCTCGAGGGCGGGGGCGGCGTCGCCGACGGCGAGACGGGTCACGGGTGCTCCTTGGTGTCGAGTACGTGCGGGGCGCGGCGACCGGGTTCACGAGACGGTCGCGGGCGCGCGCTCGGCGTCGAGCCTAAACGCCGCCGTCGTCTAGCGTGGAGCCGTGACCGACCGCGCACCCCGCTCCACGCCCGACAGCAAGCCGCTGCCCATCCGCATGCTGCACGACCGGCTGCTGGTGCAGCCGGAGGTCGACTCGGCGGAGCGGCAGTCGACGGCGGGCCTCGTGATCCCCGCGACGGCGGCCGGGGCCAAGCGCCTCGCGTGGGCCCAGGTGGTGGCGAAGGGCGAGCACGTGCGGCAGGTCGCCGTGGGCGACCGCGTCCTGTACGACCCGGAGGACCGTGCCGAGGTGGACCTCGGCGGCACCGACTACGTGCTGCTGCGCGAGCGCGACGTGCACGGCGTCACCGAGACCGAGGACGAGGGCGGCGCGACCGGCCTGTACCTCTGACGTCGCCTGGCGACCCTGCCCGCCGTCGCTACGGTGGGCGCATGACCGGCGACGACGCCCGAACCGCGGACCCCCTCGACCTGCTGGCGCTCGACGACGAGCTGAGCCCGACCGAGCGCGAGACCCGAGACCGGGTGCGCGCGCTGGTCGACGAGCACGTCCGCCCCCACGTCGCGCGCTGGTTCGCCGACGGGGTGTTCCCGCTCGACCTGGTGCCCCGCCTCGCGGAGGCCGGGCTGCTCGGCATGCACCTGCACGGGTACGGCTGCGCGGGCCGGTCGGCGGTTGAGTACGGCCTGGCGATGGCGGAGCTCGAGGCGGGCGACTCCGGCATCCGCACCTTCGTGTCGGTGCAGGGCTCGCTCGCGATGACGGCGATCGCGAAGCACGGGTCGCCCGCGCAGCGGGAACGCTGGCTGCCGGGGATGGCGGCGGGCGAGACGATCGGTTGCTTCGCGCTCACCGAGCCCGGGGCCGGCTCCGACCCCGCCTCGATGACGACGACGGCGACGCACGTCGGCGACGCGTGGGTGCTGTCGGGCCGTAAGCGCTGGATCGGGCTGGCGTCGGTGGCGGACGTCGCCGTGGTCTGGGCGCGCGCCGTCGACCCGGACGACGACGCCCGGCCCCGCGTGCGCGGCTTCCTGGTCCCGACGACGACGCCCGGGTTCGCCGCGACGCCGATCGAGCCGAAGCTCTCGCTGCGCGCGTCGGTCCAGTGCGACGTCGTGCTCGACGACGTCCGGCTGCCCGCGGACGCGATCCTGCCGGAGCACCCCGGCCTGGCGGGGCCGTTCGCCTGCCTGGCGGAGGCGCGCTACGGCATCGCGTGGGGCGCGACGGGTGCCGCGCGCGACAGCCTCGGCGCCGCGCTGCGGCACGCGGGGGAGCGGGTCCAGTTCGGCCGCCCTCTGGCGGCGTTCCAGCTCACGCAGGCGAAGCTCGTCGACATGGCCCTGGAGGTGTCGCGGGCGCAGCTCCTCGCGCTGCGGCTCGGGCGGCTGAAGGACGCCGGGCGGCTGGAGCCGCACATGATATCGGCGGGCAAGCTCGCGAACGTGCGGTCCGCGATCGAGGTCGCCCGGACCGCCCGCACCGTGCTCGGGGGCGACGGCATCACTCTGGAGCACTCGCCGATGCGGCACGCCGCGAACCTCGAGTCGGTCCGCACCTACGAGGGCACCGACGAGGTGCACACCCTGATCCTGGGCCGGCACCTGACCGGCCACCAGGCGTTCCAGTGACGCGCGGGCGACCGGTCGCGGCCCGGCCGTGGCCTGTCGCGGAGGTCACAGCCCTGACCGGCCACGACGGTTTCCCGGCAGCCCCGCGCGGCTGGTAATGTTTCTCACCGCCAGCGCCATTAGCTCAATTGGCAGAGCAGCTGACTCTTAATCAGCGGGTTCGGGGTTCGAGTCCCTGATGGCGCACCAGCACGAGGTCCCCGTACCGCGGGGACCTCGTCGCGTGAGGACCTCTCCGGTGCGAGCCTGCGGGCGTCCTCTGGCCATGCACCACCAAGCGCCATTAGCTCAATTGGCAGAGCAGCTGACTCTTAATCAGCGGGTTCGGGGTTCGAGTCCCTGATGGCGCACCACCAAGCCCCGCCCGGCACCGCCGGGCGGGGCTTCGTCGTGCCGGGGGCAGGTGGCGTCCAGTGGTCGTCCAGAGTTCTCCCTGTCGCCTCCGGCACGCACCGGAGAGTTCACCCGCCGCCACCACGCTGTGGTCCCGGGTGAGCCCGGGCTGCCTGGCGGGAGCGCCCTTCCCTCATCGACGACAGGAAGGACGGCACGCTGATGCGGCCGAACCCCTCAGGACGCCTGCGCGCGTCCACCCTCGCCGCCTGCGTGGTGGCGACGGCGCTCGCGGTCCCCGCCGCCGGCATCGTGCCCGCCGCGGCGGCGGTGCCCGCGACCCCCGACCCGGGAGCGGCGACGAGGGCCGACGACCGGTTCCCCGGGTTCCCCGGCTGGCCGGAGAGCAGGCCCGGGTCCTCGGAGCGCGGGAAGAAGCCGGGCAAGCCCGCCGAGCCGGGCACCGCGCCCACGCTGACCCCGGCGGACGGCGCCCACCTGGAGGGCACCGTGCGGTTCGCGGCCGACCCGACCACCGCGGGCGACCCGGTCGGCCGGATCACCATCGACGGCGCGGACCTGACCGGCCTCGGGGCGACGACGGGCACGTCCGCCCTGACGTTCGACGTCGGGAGCAACTCCGCCGACGTCGCGTTCGGCAACTACCTCGTGGTCAACGGCCACCGCGTCGAGCAGGACCGCACCTGGGTGTCGGAGCGCGTCTCCGTGCCCGTGCCGAACGAGTGGCTCGTCGAGGGCACCAACACGGTCGAGATCCACGCGGGCGGCCTGGACTCGTCCTGCGGCGTGAACTTCGACGACTTCGTGGTCTCGGAGCTGCAGCTCGAGCTGCTCGGCGAGACCGCCGGTGACGCCGGGAACTCCTTCGGGTACTCGATGGGCGACGGCTCCTGCGGCAGCAACACCTCCTACGTCAAGGAGGCGACGGCGACGTTCGAGGTCGAGGCCGCGCCGGGTGCGACCGCAGGGCTCGCCGCCGACGTCGACACGACGACGCTCGCCAACGGCGCGCACGAGGTGGTCGCGACGACCCGCTCGGGGGCGACCGCCGCGCACACGGTGCGCGTGAACAACTCCCCGGTCGGCGCCCCGGCGCTCGCCCCGGAGGACGGGACGCTCACGCGCGGCGTGCAGACCGTCACGGCGTCCACCCCCGCGGACGGGGAGGGCGGCACCGCGTCGCTGACCGTCGACGGCGCACCCGTCGCGGGGCCCGCCACCCTGGGCGAGGGGGTGTCCGTGTTCGCGTTCGACGTCGGCACGAACGCGATCGAGACCCGCTACCAGAACCACCTGCTCGTCAACGGCACCCGGCTCGACCTGCGCGGCGAGGGCGGCCGCGACCTGGTCTCCGAGCGCGTCCAGGTGGGCGTGCCGAACCGGCTGCTGCGCCCCGGCGCGAACACGATCGCGCTGGTCGCGGGTGACGTCTCGGCGTCGTGCGGGGCGAACCTCGACGACTTCGCGGCGTCGAACCTCGCCCTGAGCGTCGCCGACGGCACCGTCACCCCGCCGGCCGACCTGCAGACCACCTACGCCATGGGCGACGGGAGCTGCGGCTCCAGCAGCACGGCGCTGCCGAAGGTCGACCTGACGTGGACGATCGACGCCCCGGCGGAGACCTCGTTCCCGGCGCTCGGGCACGGTGCGGCCACCGTGTCGTTCGTCGTCGGCTCCAACTCGCTCGACGGGTCGGCGCAGAACCTGCTGCGCATCAACGGCATCGAGCGCCGCATCGACCAGACCATCGTCGGCGGCCGCGGCGAGATCACCTTCCCCAACGAGTGGCTCCTGCCCGGGTGGAACGAGATCGACGTGGTCACGGGCGCCTTCGAGAACGACTGCAACCTCGACGACTTCACCGTCTCGGACGTCGTCCTGACGCCGGCGGACGGCACGGCGCGGCAGCAGAACGCGGCGGCGTCGTACGGGCTCGGCGACGGCACCTGCGGCTCGAACCTCAACTCCTTCCGCCAGATCGACCTGCACTTCCTGGTGGACGCCCCGGCGCGCGGCCTGCGCGCGGACGTGGACACCGCGGACCTGACGGACGGGGAGCACGAGCTCGCGGCGGCGTCCACCACGGGCGAGACCGCCACGCGCGTGCTGGAGACGGACAACTCCGCACCGCGCGTCGCGTCCTCGGTCCCGGCCGACGGCGCACGGATCACGTCCGCCGTGCCGCTCGCGGTGGAGCTCGACGACGCGCACGGGGTGGTCGGGGACGCGCAGGTCGCGCTCGACGGCGAGGCCGTCGCGCTCGGTGCCCCGGTCGGCCCGGGGCTGCCCGCGGGTGAGCACATCCTCGAGGTGGCGGTCGCGGACTCGCTGGGCAACGCGGCGACGCGGGAGATCACCTTCACCAGCGCCGGCGTGCCCGACGTGCCGACCGACCTCGCCCCCGCCCGCGGGACGACGGACGTCGACTCGCCGGTGACGCTGTCGGCCCGCGTCGCCGGCCCGGACGACGGCACCGTCACGGCGACGTTCGCGCAGGCGGACGTGCTGCTGCCCGGTGAGGTCCGGCAGGGCACGGCCGACGCCGTCCCGACGGAGCTCGACCCCCGCGGCGCGAAGAAGGTCTCGGCGAAGGGCCTGGCCGCGGGCGACGGGAAGACCCTCGCCTCCCCGCAGGCCGACGCCGTCGCCTACCAGCGCTTCGACGTCCGGGTGAAGTCCCGCGAGGAGCGCCCGGTGGTGCGCTGGAGCGGCACCGCCGACCCGGCGCGCGAGATCTCGCTGCTGGTGTGGGACACGAAGGCGAAGGCCTGGGACGCGCTCGCGGCGTCGCGCGGCTCCGCCGACGGCGACACCGTGCTGGTGGCGCCGGCCGGGCCGGAGCACCGCGACCGCGGCGTCGTGCACGTCATGGTGACGGCCACGGACCCGTTCGCGGACGACCTCGACGCCGGGGCCGAGGGCTTCGCCGACCCGGCGGACTACGACTTCTCCATCGCGCACCTGACGGATACGCAGTACCTGTCCGAGGGCGCGGTGGAGCAGGAGACCGCCGAGGAGCGGGAGATCTGGGAGTCCGCGTACGCGGGGGTGACCGGGTGGATCGCCGAGAACGCCGACGAGCGCAAGATCTCGTTCGTCTCGCACACCGGTGACCTCATCGAGAACAACATCCGCGAGCCGCAGGACGACGCCATGCGTGACCAGGTCACGGGCGAGTTCGAGGTCTCGTCCCGTCAGCAGGCGACGATCGACGGCATCCCCAACTCCGCCGTCGCGGGCAACCACGACAACTGGTCCGGGGCGGACGGCGGCGCCGACCTGTACAACCGGTACTTCGGCCCCGACCGGTACGAGGCCGCGGCCGCGTCCTGGGAGAACGCCGAGTACCGCTCCTGGCGCGAGGGCGACAACTCCAACCACTACGTCCTGTTCTCCGCGGGCGGGCTGGACTTCGTCGCCGTCGGCATGGGGTACGGCGTCACCCGCGAGGAGGCCGAGTGGGCCGACGGGGTCTTCGAGCGGTACTCCGACCGCAACGGCATCCTCATGACCCACGCGTACCTCGCCGCCAGCACGCAGAAGGACGGCCGGAACGCGGGCTTCGCCGCCCCGGACGGCTCGCCGCTGTACAAGTACGTGGTCGAGCCGAACGACAACGTGTTCCTCGTCCTCGCCGGGCACGTGCACGGCGTCACGACCAACGTCAAGCCGAAGGTCGGCGAGATCGCGGACGGCGTCGTGGAGCTCCTCGCGGACTACCAGGCGTTCACGGTGCCCGCGCAGCGCGTGGGCCTCGGCTCGATCGGGGGCTACGACCCGTCCGAGCGGCTGCGGTTCGGCGCCTCGTACTTCCGGCTCCTGCAGTTCGACGTCGACCGGGCCGAGATGAGCGTCGACACCTACTCGCCCCTCCTCGACGACTTCGGGGCCGACGAGTGGGACCCGGACGCCCGCTACGACTCGACGGCCGACAACGCCGTGCTCCCGGTGGACCTCACCACCCGCACGACGTCGCTGGTCACGGAATCGCTGGCCGTCTACGCGCCGACCCGGGTGATCGGGACGAAGGCCGTGACCTCGGGGGACGTCGCGTCCGTCCGCTGGGACCGGCTGAAGCGGGACACGCAGTACGCGTGGATCGTCACGGCCACCACGCGCGGCGGCGGCGTCACCGCCGCCGAGCCGGCCTTCTTCACCGCCCGGGGCGGCAAGCGGTGACGTCCACCACCCCGGCCAGGACGGCGTCGCGTCGCGGCGCCGTCCTGGCGGCCCTCGGGCTCACCGTGGTCGGCACGGCCGTCGGCACGGTGGTCGGCACGGTCGGCATGGTCGGCACGGCCGGTCCGGCCGCGGCACACGACGCCACGACCGACGCCTACGCGCGGGTCACGGCGGGCGCCGCCGCCGACGTGCACGTCGAGCTCGACCTCGAGTACGACCTGCTCATGAAGTCCGCGTGGCTCACGGCCGAGGCGTACGACGCCCGCGGCGAGGCCGCGCAGGAGGCCCAGCTCGCCGAGCACGCCGACGAGGTCGCCGCCTACGTCACCGAGCGCTTCCAGGTGGCGGCGGGCGACGACCTCTGCGCCCCGGCGCTCGCGGCGGACCCCACGGTCGTCGACCGGGGCGGGAAGGCCTTCGCCACGGTCGTGCTCGACTACGCGTGCCCCACCCGGGACGAGGAGGGGACAGGGACGCACGCGCTGTTCAGCGCCCTGTTCCCGGACACCGAGTCGTTCGTGCACACCACCGAGACGATGGTGACCTACGACCTCGACGGCGAGGAGGGCTCGGCGGTGCTCACGCCGTCCGACCCGACCGTCACGACGGGCGGGCAGGGCACGTGGCACCGGCTGGGGGAGTTCTTCGTGCTGGGCGCGGAGCACCTGCTGCTCGGCCCCGACCACCTGCTCTTCCTTCTGGCCCTCATCGTCGGTTCCCGGCGCCTGCGCGACGTCGTCCTGGTGGCGACGTCGTTCACCGTGGCGCACTCCGTGACGTTCCTCCTCGCGGCGACCGGTGCCGTGAGCGCGCCCGGGGCGGTGGTCGAGCCGGTCATCGCGCTCTCGATCGCCGCCGTGGCCGCGGGGCACCTCTGGGCCGTGCGGCCGGGCGCGCCGCCGCGGCTCGGCGCGCTGGTCGACGTCGCGACCGAGCCACGTCGCCAGGTCCGGCGGCGCTGGCACGACCTGTCGCGGTCCGACGTCACCCGGCTCGCCGTCGTGTTCGCCTTCGGCCTCGTGCACGGGCTGGGGTTCGCCGGGGCCCTGGGGCTCGACGAACCCTGGTCGTGGGGGCTGCTCGGGTCGCTGCTGGCCTTCAACGTGGGGATCGAGGCCGTGCAGCTCGGCATCATCGCCGCGCTCTTCCCGCTGCTCGTGCTGCTGCGACGGCGCGCGCCCCGCGCCGCGCGGTGGGCGACCGGCGTCGCGGCGGCCGGGGTCGCCGTCGTCGGGCTCGTCTGGTTCGTGCAGCGGGTGCTCGGGCTCGGGTGAGGGTCCAGGATGGGGCGATGATCTCCACCGAGCTCGCGGCCCGGCTGCGCGACGCCGGGCTGGTGTGGCGGCCCGCCGACGGCGACCGGTTCCGCATCGACGCCGCCGACCTGTCCGCCGACGTCTTCACCGTCAGCACGATGACGATCGAGGCGCACGACTACCCGACCGGCACCATCCTCGGGTTCAACGGCACCACCGAGTGGGCGCTCGACTCCGTGGCCATCGAGGACGCGCTGTGGCTGCCGCGCGAGGACCAGCTGCGCGAGCTGCTGCGCTCCACCTTCCGCGGGCTGACCCGCACGGGCGAGGGGGAGGCGGAGGGCTACGAGGTCGAGGTGGAGCTGCTCGGCGAGCCGCGGACCTTCACGGCCACGGATCCCGCCGAGGCGTACGGCGCGGCGTTGCTCGCCCTCGTGGAGCTCAGCGTCTGAGCTCCGGTGCCCGGCCGCCCGCTTACCCTGGGGGCGTGCCCGATCCCGTGACGTCCGAGCCCGTCGACCCGCGCTACCGCCGCCAGCCCGTGAGCTTCGTGCGCCGCAGCGCGCGTCTCACGACCGCGCAGGGCAAGGCGTGGGACACCCGCCGAGACCGGTACCTCGTCGACGTGCCGCGCGGCGCCGCGGTGACCTCGGTCGACCCGTCCTGGACGTTCGACCCGGTGCAGGTCTTCGGTCGCACCGCCCCGCTGGTGGTGGAGATCGGGTCGGGCCAGGGCGAGGCGATCGTCGCCGCCGCGGCCGCGCACCCCGAGCGCGACCACCTGGCCGTCGAGGTGTACACGCCCGGCCTGGCGCAGACCATCGTGCGCGCGGGCCACGCCGGCGCCGACCCGGGCCGGGACGGCGGCGCGCCGGGCAACGAGCTCGACAACCTGCGCCTGGTCCAGGCGGACGCCGCGGAGCTGCTGGCCACGGCGCTGCCGGAGGCGTCGGTCGACGAGCTGTGGGTCTTCTTCCCGGACCCGTGGCACAAGTCCCGTCACCAGAAGCGGCGGCTCGTCACGCCGGCGTTCGCCGAGGTCGTCGCCCGCGTGCTGCGGCCCTGTGGCGTGTGGCGGCTCGCCACCGACTGGTCGCACTACGCCGACCAGATGCGCGAGGTGCTCGAGGCCTCCGACGACTTCCGCAACGCCCACGGCCCGGGGGAGCGCGCGCCGCGGTTCGAGGGGCGCGTGCTCACGAGCTTCGAGAAGAAGGGCTCCGCCGCGGGCCGGGGCGCGACCGACCTGGAGTACGTGCGCCGCTGAGCCCTGCGCCGGGACGGACGCGCCCCCGACCTGGGGACGCGCCCGCGAAGTGACTTGCGCCACACGGCCCGGCTCTAGCAAGGTGTGCCACGCGAATCGTTATCGAGCGGGGCAGCGTGGCCCCGTCGGACGCCTGAGCCAACGGAGGCATCATGAGCGACCTGTCCACCGCGGAGCCACCACCGGGAGAGACCGAGTACCAAAGGGTGCAGCGGTCGGACGAGTTCCAGGGGCTGCGACGCGCCTTCCGGAACTTCGTGTTCCCGATGACGGCGCTGTTCCTCGTCTGGTACTTCGTCTACGTCCTGCTCGCCAACTACGCCCACGACTTCATGAGCATCCGGCTGGGCGACAGCAACATCACGGTGGGGCTGCTGTTCGGCCTCGGCCAGTTCGTCTCCACGTTCGTGATCACCATGCTCTACGCCCGCTGGGCGAACAAGAGGTTCGACGCGCGGGCCGACGCGCTGCGCCGTGAGATCGAGGAGGGCGAGCTGTGAGCGGCATCCTGACCGAGTCCCTCGCGGGGACCCCCGTCGTCTCCGCCGCCGAGGCCACGGACATCGGCAACCCCTGGGTGAACATCGGCATCTTCGGGGCGTTCGTCCTGGTCACCCTGGTGATCGTGTTCCGGGCGTCCCGGCAGAACAAGTCCGCCGCCGACTTCTACGCCGGCGGCCGCAACTTCACCGGCCCGCAGAACGGGACCGCCATCGCGGGCGACTACCTGTCGGCGGCGTCCTTCCTCGGCATCTGCGGCGCCATCGCGCTCAACGGGTACGACGGCTTCCTCTACTCGATCGGGTTCCTCGTCGCGTGGCTGGTGGCGCTCCTGCTGGTGGCGGAGCTGCTGCGCAACACCGGCAAGTTCACGATGGCGGACGTGCTGTCGTTCCGGCTGCGCCAGCGGCCGGTGCGGATGGCGGCCGCCCTCGCGACGCTGCTCGTGGTCTTCTTCTACCTGCTCGCCCAGATGGCCGGCGCCGGCGGCCTCGTGGCCCTGCTGCTCGGCGTCGACAGCCGCGCCGGTCAGAGCCTCGTCATCGCCGTGGTCGGTGCGCTGATGATCCTCTACGTGCTGGTGGGCGGGATGAAGGGCACCACCTGGGTGCAGATCATCAAGGCCGTGCTCCTCATCGCGGGCGCCGCCATCATGAGCGTCTGGGTGCTGGCCAAGTTCGGGTTCGACCTCTCGAGCCTGCTCGGCGGCGCGGTCGACGCGGCGGGCGAGGGCG
Source organism: Isoptericola sp. NPDC058082 (assembly GCF_042885055.1). NCBI lineage: Bacteria > Bacillati > Actinomycetota > Actinomycetes > Micrococcales > Promicromonosporaceae > Isoptericola > Isoptericola sp. NPDC058082. The sequence continues at coordinate 376,667 of NZ_JBHVSQ010000003.1, forward strand.
GCGAGGCGCTGCTCGAGCCCGGCAAGCAGTACGGCGTGGACGGCACGTCCAAGCTGAGCTTCCTGTCGCTCGCGCTCGCCCTGGTGCTCGGCACGGCAGGCCTGCCGCACGTGCTCATGCGCTTCTACACCGTGCCGACGGCCAAGGAGGCGCGACGCTCGGTGGTCTGGGCGATCTGGCTGATCGGCATCTTCTACCTGTTCACCCTGGTGCTCGGCTACGGCGCGGGCGCGCTGGTGGGGCCGGAGGCGATCAACAACGCCCCCGGCGGCGTGAACTCGGCGGCTCCGCTGCTCGCCTTCGCCCTGGGCGGGGAGATCCTGCTCGGGCTCATCTCCGCGGTCGCCTTCGCGACCATCCTGGCCGTGGTGGCCGGGCTGACGATCACCGCGGCGGCGAGCTTCTCGCACGACATCTACGCCAACGTCATCAAGAAGGGGAAGGTCAACCCCGACTCCGAGGTGCGGATCGCGCGCTGGACCGTCGTCGTGATCGGCGTCATCGCCATCGTGGGCGGGATCTTCGCCCAGAACCAGAACGTCGCGTTCCTCGTGGCGCTCGCGTTCGCGGTGGCGGCCTCGGCCAACCTGCCGACGATCGTGTTCTCGCTGTTCTGGAAGCGGTTCAACACCTCGGGCGCGCTGTGGAGCATCTACGGCGGGCTGGTCTCGTGCATCGTGCTGATCGTCCTGTCGCCCACGGTGTCCGGCAACGAGAAGGCGATGTTCCCGTCGGCGGACTTCGACGTCTTCCCGCTGACGAACCCGGGCCTCGTGTCCATCCCGCTGGGCTTCCTGCTCGGGATCGTCGGCACCTTCCTGTCGAAGGAGAAGCCGCACCCGGAGAAGTTCGCCGAGATGGAGGTCCGCTCCCTCACCGGCGCCGGCGCCGAGAAGGCCGTGGCCAAGCACTGACGGCACTCCCGGCACGACGAAGGGCCCCGAGCTCGCTCGGGGCCCTTCGTCCGTCCGGGAGCGGGTCAGCCCGCCGACGTCGAGAGCGAGCCGTCGGAGCTGAACACCAGGCCCAGGGTGATCTCACCCTTCTGCAGCGCCGCCTTGGTGAGCGGGCCGCCCGCGTCCAGCGAGCGGAACTCGGAGAACGTCAGGCCGTACGTCTCCTCGAGGCCCGGCTGGCAGAACGGCCGCTCCGTGCACTCCGGGCCGGCGCCGAGCACCAGCCCGCCGCACGCCTCGGCGAGGTCGGTGAGGGTGGTGAGCGAGTGCTCGTCGGCGAACGCCTGCGTCACGGCGAACGCGTTCTGGTCCTGCGCGGGGGACGGGGCGCCGAACGTCAGGCCCGCCGCGTCGCCGAGCTCGGTGAGCGCGGCCACGGTCGCGTCGAGGTCGCCGCTCGCCACCGGCTCGGCGTCGGCCCCGTTGGCGTCCTTGTTGAGGAACTCCGTGAGGGTGCCGACGTACTCCGGCACCATCTGCACCTGCTTGCCCTCGAGCAGGGCCGGCAGGTACGTCTCGCGGTTGCCGATCGTGGTGACGGTCGCGTCGTAGCCCGCGCTCTTGAGCACGTCGGCGTACACGTTGCCGAGCGTGGCGCTCTCGGCGAAGTCCGCGGCGCCGATCGCGACCGTGACGCCCTCGCCCTGCGACGCGTCGTCGGCGGCGAGCCCGGCGTCCTCGACGAACTTCGCGGCGACGTCCTCCGACGTCTGGCGCTCGATGTCGACCGCCTTGTTGAGGCCGATGAGGGTGTCGGTGTCGAGCGCGGCCGACACGGTGTCGAGCAGCGGGATCAGGTCGGGCGCCTGGGACGCGAGGTCGGCGTTGACGGCCGGGATGATGTTGTCGACCGTCTGCAGCTTCTTGTCGTCCTCGAGCACCACGAGCGCGTCGCCCGGGACGGCCTCGCAGGTCGCCGCGGCGGCCGAGGCGGTGGACGTGGATCCGCCGCCACCGGCCGAGCCGGGGTCGCCGCAGGCGGCGAGCAGCCCGGTGGCGCCGACGACGGCGGCCAGGGCGGCCGTCGTGCGGCGCAGGGGGGTCGTGCGATGGAGGGTCATCGTGCTCTCCGTCCGTGGGAGGGGGACCGGCGTGGGTGGTGCGGGTGGAGATGAGGGGGAACCGCCCCATTCGACCGCGGGGGTCCGGTGGTGGCAACCGGTTTGTGGCGGATCGACGGTCACCGCCGGGCGGCGGCGCGCAGGGGTGCGGGGGTGACGAGGCGTTGCACGACGGCGAACACGCCGTCGAGCACCAGGGCCAGGGCCGCGACGAGGACGCCGCCGGCGAGGACCTGGCCGTAGCGCTGGGTGCCCATCCCGAGCGCGATGATCTGCCCGAGGCCGCCGCCCCCGGCGAGCGCGGCGAGGGGCACGGTGGCGCTGACCTGCACGACGGCGGTGCGCACCCCCGCGGCCACCAGGGCCGTGGCGAGCGGCAGCTCGACCCGGGTGAGCACCTGCCTGCCGGGCATGCCGAGGCCCACCGCGGCGTCGCGCGCCGACGGGTCCGCGCCGCGCACGCCCTCGTACGTGTTGACGAGCAGCACCGGGACGGCGAACAGCGCCGCCGCGACGACGGTGGCGCCGTCGCCGAACAGGCCCGCCGTGGCGAGCAGCAGGATGATGCCGAGCGTCGGGACGGCGCGGCTGGCGTTGGTGAGCCACACGGTGACGCCGCCGCCCCGGCGGCCGTGGCCCAGCCACGCGCCCACCGGCAGCGCCACGACCGCCGCGACGAGCACGGCCGCCCCGGTGAGGGCCAGGTGCTCGCGGCCGAGCTCGAGGATGCCGCCGGGCCCCGTCCAGCTCAGGGGGTCGTTGAGGTAGGCGATCGCCTCGCCGACGACGCCGGTGCCCTCGGCAGCGGCGACGGGTGCTGCCGCGACGCTCATGCGGACCTCCCGCGCAGCCAGGGGGTGAGCGCGCGTCCGGCGGCCCACAGCACGAGGTCGAGGACGAGGGCGAGCAGCACGCAGGCGAGGGTCGCCGTGAGGATCTCCGCCCGGTAGAAGTTGTTGCGGAAGCCCTGGAACATCAGCTGTCCCAGGCCGCCGTAGCCCACCACGACCCCGACCGTGACGAGGGCGACGGTCGTGACGGTCGCGAGCCGGAGCCCGGCGACGATGCTGGGCAGCGCGTTCGGCAGCCGCACCCGGGCCAGCACCTGCAGCGGGCCGTGCCCCACGCCGCGGGCGGCGTCCACGGCGGCCGGGTCCACGCCGTCGAGCCCGGTGACCGTGTTGCGCAGGATGACGAGCAGCGCGTACAGCACGAGGCCGAGCAGCACGGGCTGGCGGCCGATGCCCATGATCGGCGCGAGGATCGCGAAGAGCGCGAGCGACGGCACCGTGTAGAGGATCGCGGCCGTGCCGAGCAGGGGCCCGGCGAGCCAGCGCACCCGCGAGGCCAGCAGCCCCAGGGGGATCGCGACGAGCGCGGCGATGGCGACCGCCTCGATCGTCAGCAGCGCGTGCTCGGTGGTGCGCGCCCACAGCACGTCGGCGTTGTCGGTCACGTACGACCAGGAGAACCACGGGTTGTCCGCGGCGGTGGCGACGGCGGTGACCATGGGCTCGACCGTAGCCGCAGCCCCCGACGCGGGCCCGGGCGGCGCACCGGCGTGCCGCGGGCCGGCGTGTGGGACCGCCTCGATAGCCTCGCAACCATGCCGACCCCCGCCCCCGCCCGGCTGTCCGCCGGCATCGAGCTCGACGCCGTCCGCAAGGCCTACCCGGACGGGACGGTCGCGGTCGACGGCCTGAGCCTCACCGTGGAGCCCGGGGAGGTGCTGGCCCTGGTGGGCCCCTCCGGCTGCGGCAAGTCCACCACGCTGCGGATGATCAACCGCCTCGTGGAGCTCACGTCGGGCCGCGTCCTCGTGGACGGCGAGGACGTCACGCAGATGGACCCCGTGGCGCTGCGCCGCCGCACGGGCTACGTCATCCAGGACGTCGGGCTGCTGCCGCACCGCACGGTCGCCGCGAACGTCGGGACCGTGCCCCGGCTGCTCGGCTGGGACCGGCAGCGGGTGCGCGACCGGGTCGACGAGGTGCTCGACCTCGTCGGCCTCCCCGCGGCGCAGTACGGCCGTCGCTACCCCCACCAGCTCTCGGGCGGGGAGCGCCAGCGCGTCGGCGTCGCCCGCGCCCTGGCCACCGACCCGCCCGTGCTCCTCATGGACGAGCCGTTCGGCGCCGTCGACCCCGAGCGGCGCCGGGACCTGCAGAACCAGGTGTCGCGCATCCTCGCGGAGGTCGGCTCCACGGTGGTGCTGGTGACGCACGACGTCGACGAGGCGGTGCGCCTGGGCGACCGGGTGGCGGTGCTCTCCCGCGGCGGCCACCTGGAGCAGGTCGCCTCGCCGCTGACCGTCCTCGCGCACCCCGCGACCGACCGCGTGCGGGACTTCGTCGGCGCCGGCGCGCACCAGCGGATGCTCGCGCTCGCGGCCGTGGAGCGGGCGGACCTGGAGGACGCGTCCTTGGTCGTGCAGCCCGCGCCGCCGGCCGTGCCCCTGGGCGCCAGCCTCGCCGAGGCCTTCGAGGCCGTGGCCGCGCTGCCGACGTCGTCCCAGGGGCGGGTTCCGGTGGTCGACGACGACGGCGCCGTCGTCGGGTCGCTCACCGCGGCCGGCATCCTCGGCGGCCTGCGCCGTGCCGCGGACGCCGCGGCCCCCGCAGCGGGCGCAGCGGCCGCCGCCGACTAGGCTCGGCGCGTGACCACGACGCGCATCGGCCTCACCACCTGCTCCGCCCTGCCCCGCCTCGACAGCGACGACCGCCCGCTGCTCGCGGCGCTCACCGAGCGCGGCGTGGTGGCCGAGGCCGTCGTGTGGGACGACCCCGACGTCGACTGGTCGGTGTACGACCTCGTCGTCGTGCGCTCCACCTGGGACTACTCGCCCCGGCGCGACGAGTTCCTCGCCTGGGCGCGCCGCGTGCCGCGCTTGGAGAACTCGGCCGACGTGCTGGCCTGGAACACCGACAAGGGCTACCTGCGCACCCTCGAGGAGGCGGGCGTGCCCGTCATCCCCACGATCTGGCTCGACCCCGACCGGCACCTGTCGAAGCGCGCGGTGCACACGCGGATGCCCGCCTTCGGCGACTTCGTCGTGAAGCCGGTGGTCAGCGCCGGCGCCCAGGACGCGGGCCGCTACCAGCCGGTGTCGGCGCAGTCGCGGGCGCTGGCGATCAAGCACGCGGTGGACCTGCTCGACCAGGGGCGCGCGGTGATGATCCAGCCGTACGTGACGTCGGTGGACACCACGGGCGAGACCGGGCTCGTCTTCGTGGACGGCGAGCTGCGGCACGCGGTGCGCAAGCACGCGCTGCTCACCGGTCCGGCCGAGGCCAGCGAGGCGCTCTACGCCGCCGAGCGGATGGAGCCCGCGACCGCCACGCCCGAGCAGGTCGACGTCGCGGAGAAGGCGCTCGCCGTCGCGCGGGAGCAGGTCGGCGGCGAGCAGCCGTTCCTCTACGCCCGCGTGGACCTCGTGACCGGAGACGACGGCACGCCGATGGTCATCGAGCTCGAGCTCACCGAGCCGTCGCTGTGGATGCAGCACGCCGGCACGGCCGCCACCCTCGACGCGTTCGCGGACGCGATCGTCGCGCGGGCCTGAACCCGTGCCCCGGGCGGGGCGTCAGCGCCCGCGGTCGAGCTCGGCGACGATCGCGTCGTAGCCGCGGGAGGCCGCCAGGTCGCGGGGGAGCACGCCCTGCCCGTCGCGGACCGTGGGGTCGGCGCCCGCGTCGAGCAGGAGGCGCACCACCTCGACCTGGTCGGCCGACCCGTCGCCGAGGACGATCGCCTCGTGCAGCGCCGTCCACGACAGGTCGTTGACGTGGTCCACCGGCACGCCGGCGTCCAGCAGGATGCGGACCGTCGACACGTGCCCGTGCTCGCTCGCGGGGATGAGCGCGGTGCCGCCGAACCGGTTGGTGCTCGTCACGTCGGCGCCGTGCTCGAGGGTGAGCCGCAGGATGTCGTCCAGGCCCTCCGCGCCCGCGTAGAGGAACGCCGAGTCCTGGAGGCGGTCCTGCGCGTCGGGGTCGGCGCCGGCCTCCAGCAGCAGGCGGGCGAGCCCGGCGGAGCCCTGCCGCGTGGCGGCGAGGAGCGGGGTGCGCCCGTCGGCGTCGCGGGCGTCGACGGCGGCGCCCTCGTGCAGCGCGGTGGCGACGGCGGCGGCGTCGTCGTCCGCGACGGCGCGGTGCAGGGCGGCGCCGGTCGGGGCGCCGGGGGTCGAGGACACGCGGGCCTCGGACGGGTCGGACGGGTCGGGTTCGGGCGTCGTGCAGCCGCCCAGCGCGGCCGCGAGGGAGACGCCGAGCACCGCGGCGGCCGCGAGGCGCCTCACGCGCCCGCCTCGGCGTCGTCGGTGCGGCCGATCCGCAGCAGGGCGGGGACGGCGAGCATGAGGACGACCAGGCACGCGACCAGCGCGAGGCTGGCGCCGAGCGCGGTGTGCGGCACCCCGACCCGCTCGGCGACGGCACCGATCGCGAGCGTCGCGGCGGGCATGACGCCGATCACGAGCTCCTGCAGGCCGAGCGCGCGACCGTGCACTGCGGGCTCGGTGACCATGAGCAGCAGCGTGGTCTGCAGCACGCCGAACGCCGCGCTGGCCAGCCCGATGACGGCCATGAGGACGAACGCGGGGGCGGGAGACGTGGCCAGCGAGAAGGCGGCCCAGGCCAGCCCCCACACGGTCGTGCCGAGCACGAACAGCGCGCCCTTGAACCGGAAGTCGCCGAGCGCCGCGATGACCAGCGAGCCCACGAGGCCGCCCACGCCTGCGCACGTCAGCAGCGCGCCCAGGCCCGCGGCGTCGAGCCCGAACGACTCGGCCGCGAAGACGGGCATGAACGACTGGAACACGGGCCACAGGAAGATGTTCGCGGCCAGGGTGACCAGCAGGACGGCGACGGCGAGGCGGTTCCCGGCGACGGCGCGGAAGCCGCCCGCGACCATGGCGAGCACCGACGTCGAGGCGTGGCCGCCCGGGCCGGTGCGGGTGCGCAGGCGTCGCAGCGGCAGCATGAGCAGCAGCGACGCCACGTACCAGGCGGTGGAGACCCACAGGGCCGCGGGCGCGCCGATCGCCGCGATCATGGCGCCGCCCAGCGCGGGCCCGATCACCTGCGTCATGTTCATCGCCATCGAGTTCAGCGCGTTCGCGTTCGAGAGGTTCTCGCGGCCCACGAGGTCGAGGACCAGCGACATCCGGGCCGGCTGGGAGGGGGACTGGGCGATGCCGATGGCGAAGCCGCCCGCGACGAGCGCCCAGTACGGCAGCAGGTCGGCGGTCGCGAGGGCGGCGACCACGGCCACGGCGCCGGTGGCCCAGGTGCAGGCGACGAGCAGGAGGCGGACGCGGTCGTAGCGGTCGGCGAGCGCCCCCGCGACCGGTCCGAGCAGCATGGGCGCCAGCCGAGCCGCCGTGTAGACGGCGACGAGGAGCTCGGACCCGGTGAGCTCGTAGGCGAGCCACCCGAGCACCAGCGTCTGCGTCCAGACGCCGCCGAAGAAGAACAGGTTCGAGGCCCACAGGAGCTGGAAGGGGCGGTTGCCCCGGAGGGAGGAGAACGCGCCGGAGGGTCCGCTCGGTCGGGCGGGAACGGACTGTCGTGCCACGGCGGCGGGGTCTCCTTCGGGTCGGGGACCGCGTCCCGCGGCCGGGACGATGGTATACCGGGACGCCGGAGTCGAGGTCAGGGGCGCGGGGTGCGCCGTGCCGCGGCGAGCAGGAGCTCGCGGACGCCCGGCCGGTCGACGTCCTCCTCGGTGCGGAACGTGACGTGCCGCGCCCGCCTGCCGGTGCCCTCCAGGAGCCCGTGCGGGTCGTCGTCCGCCAGCTCGGCGCCGCGCGCGAGCAAGAGGTTCACGTGCGCGCGGTACGGCGCCACCGCCGCGATCAGCCCCACGTACGTGCCGGGCCGGTAGGTGTACCCGAGGAGGCGGGCCGACGGGTCCGGTTCCTCGACGGCGTCGGGCAGCGCCTCCGCCACGAGGGAGCGCAGTCGCGCGGTGACGGCGAGCACCGGGGGAGCGAGGCCCTCCAGCACCGCGGCCACGTCGTCCCGCCGGTCGTCGCCCATGGTGCCGACGCTAGCGGCGCCGCTCGCTCCGTGCCGGACGGGGGTGCGGTCGTCGCTCGCCGCCCGGGGCGACCGAGCGTGGCGAGAAATCTGCAACCGAGGGGTTGCATAGTGACCGAAGGTCGTGCGACTGTGTTATGCAACCGTAGAGTTGCATGATGAGGAGGGGTTCCGATGAGTGATCGACAGAGTCGTCGTCCGCAGGTCGGCCGCTCACGGGTGACGCTCGCCCTGGGCGTGCTGTTCGCGGGGACGTTCGTGACGGGGTGTGCCGAGATGCTCGTGATGGGCATGCTCGATCTGATCGCCGTGGACCAGGCCGTACCGCTGTCGGCCGTGGGCGTCCTGGTGTCGGCGAACGCGCTCGGCATCGCGGTCGGCGGTCCGACGCTGACCTTCCTGACCGCCCGGCTCGACCGGCGGCCGGTGCTGCTGACCGCGCTCGCCGTGTTCACCGGGCTGAACGCGCTGCCCGCCCTGGGAGCCGGCCTGGACGCCTTCGTCGCCGCCAGGGTCGCGATCGGTGCCGTGGAAGGGCTCTTCATCGCGGCGGCGATCACCACGGCGACCTCGATCGTGCCCCGCGAGCGGGTCGGTCGGGCGATGGCCGTGGTGATCTCCGGGTTCGCCGTCTCCGGCGCGGTGGGGATGCCGCTGGGCCGGTTGCTCGGCGAGGCCGTGGGCTGGCGTGCGTCGTTCCTCGCCGTCGTCCTCGCGGCCGCCGCGGTCCTCCTGGTCGCCCTGGTCGTGGTGCCCCGGGTGCCCGCCGGGACGGAGGTCGGGCTGCTGGGCCAGCTGAGGTCCGCGTTGGCCCCGCGCGTGCTGGCGGTGCTCGCCGTGGGCGTCCTCCTGTTCGCGGGCGCCTCGGCGGCGCAGACCTACCTCGTCCCGTTCCTGGACGAGATGGCCGGGGTCTCCGGGCCGTGGATCGGGGTCTGCCTGATGGGCTTCGGGATCGCTGCTGCGGTCGGCTCCTTCGGCGGCGGCAGGTTCGCCGACGCCGGTGCCGCGCGCGCCCTGACGCTCGGCACGGTCGGCGTGACGGCGTCGCTCGTCGCCATGGGCGTCGCGGGCGTCAGCCCGGTGATCGCGGTCGCCGCGACGGCCGGTCTGGCCGTGTGCGGCGCGGGAGTCACGAGCCCGTGGCAGCACCGCGTCGAGGACCTCGCCGGGCCCGGCGCGATCCTCGCGGCGTCGCTGCCCGCGTCGGCCGGCAACCTCGGCGATGCCGTCGGCGCCTTCCTCGGAGGGCGGATGATCGACGTGGGCGGCGTCCCGGCGGCGGTGCTCACCGCCGCGGCCCTCGCCGCGCTGTCCATCGTTGCCGCGATCGCCAGCCGCGCCCTGCGGCCCGCGCCCTTGCCGCGGGAGCCCGAGCCTGCGACCGTCCACTGACCGCCGAGCGCGACGAGAGCACGACGACAGCACGACGAGAGCGCGACAAGAGAAGGAGAAGCAGATGGAGAGCGCGCGGAACCCTCAGGCCGTGGTCGACGCCGACACCTTCAGCGTGCGACGCACGATCCACATCCAGGCGTCTCGCGACAAGGTCTGGCGCACCGTCACCGAGCCCGAGCTGATCTCGCAGTGGTTCGGCCGGCTCGTCCTCGACGGCGGCGGTGCCGGCGCCGCCGGCACCGTGGGCTGGCCGGGGGAGCGCCGGGTCCCCATCCGGGTCGAGACGTTCGACCCGCCGTCGGAGGTGTCCTACCGGTGGTGCAACGAGGACGGCCCGCTGCCGAGGACCGTCGACGACCCGCGGGCGACGGTGTTCACGTTCACGCTCGAGGAGGCCGTCGGCGGCACCCGGCTCACCGTGGTCGAGACAGGGTTCGAGCGCACCGGTGACCCGGTGGGACTCATGGCCGACCACCGTGACGGCTGGGACGGGGAGCTCGACAAGCTCGTCGACCTGGTCGAGGGCCGCGCATGAGCGGCGGGTCGCCGGCGGACGGGACGGTGGTCGCGATGTGCAGCGCGCTCGGCGACGAGACGCGGTGGAGCATCCTGGCCGCCCTCGGCGAGGGCGACGCCTCGGCGTCCGCCCTCGCCCGGCGCCTGCCTGTCACCCGGCAGGCCATCACGAAGCATCTCGCGGTGCTGCACGAGGTCGGCCTCGTGGAGACGGTCCAGGTCGGGCGCGAGGTGCGGTACCGGGTCATCGGGACGCGGCTCAGCGCCACCGCCCGGCGTCTCGACGCCATCGGCGCCGCATGGGACCGCCGTCTCGCCGCGCTCCAGCACGTCGCCGAGAACCTCTGACGCGCTCGTGGCGGACAAGGTCCGGGAATGACGAACGGCGGGGTCCGAGGGGACCAGAGAAATCTCTCTGGTCGCTCTCGGACCCCGCCGCATCGGGGTGGCTAACCGGGCTTGAACCGGCGACCTCCTGGACCACAACCAGGCGCTCTACCGACTGAGCTATAGCCACCATGGCCCTGTGACTGCGACCGAAGCCGAAGCACCGGGCCGTCGAAAAGTGTACATGCTCCGCGGGGCGGTTCAGGCCTCCGTGCGGTGCCGGGTGACGGACGTCTCGCTGACGCGCTCGGCGACCGCGCGTGCCGTCTTGGTGTCCGGCCCCGGCTGGGGCACGAACAGCGCCTCGCGGTAGTACCGGAGCTCGTCGATGCTCTCCAGGATGTCCGCGAGCGCGCGGTGGCCGCCGTCCTTCTTGGGGGCGGCGAAGTACACGCGCGGGTACCAGCGGCGGGCGAGCTCCTTGATCGACGACACGTCGACGATCCGGTAGTGCAGGTGCCCCACCAGCTCGGGCATGTCCCGGTCGAGGAACATCTTGTCCGTGCCGACGGAGTTGCCGGCCAGCGGCGCCTTGCCCGGCTCGGGCACCCACTCGCGCACGTAGTCGAGCACCGCCTGCTCGGCGTCGGCGAGGGTCATGCCGCCGGAGAACTCCTCGATGAGGCCGGACGAGGTGTGCATGTCACGGACGAAGTCGTTCATCTGCTCGACGGCTTCCGCGGGAGGCGCGACGACGACGTCCACCCCCTCGCCGAGCACGTTCAGCTCGGAGTCCGTGACCACGGCGGCGACCTCGACCAGCGCGTCGGCGCGCAGGTCCAGGCCGGTCATCTCGCAGTCGATCCACACGATGCGTTCGTTCGGGTTCGCGGGGCTCACGGGGCCAGCCTACGGTCCGCGCGCCGGGGGGAAGGCGGGGGACATGACGAGGGCCCCGCTGCTCCGGAACGTTCGGGGAACGGTCCGGGCCGCGGGGCCCTCGTGGCGGTGTCACCGCCGGGTCGGTACCCGGCGGGCGCTCGCCCGGCGGGTGTCATGCGGTCAGCCGGTCGAACAGCGACCGGGAGAGACCGGTGCGCGGGCGACGGGCGTGCGGCTGCCGGCGCTGCTTGCGCTGCTCCTGCAGTCGGCGGACGGTGCGTTCGCGTTCGGCCTCTTCGAGGCGTTCGCGCTGGATGACCTGCACGAGAAGCAGGTTCTCCGGGGGAAACATGGTGATGGTGTCCTTCGTGACGTGGGGTCGTCGGTCCGGGCCAGGGACCACCCGTGCGACCGGTGTCTGACCGGCCGCGCGTCACCGCGGTGCAGGAAAGAGTCTGCCGGGACGTCGTCATCGGGCGCACGGCTTTTTCCCAGGTCATCACGCCGGCGGGGTGGCGCGACGTCGGTGTCGGCCACATGCCGCCGTTGCGTATCGGTGCCTCCGGCAGGATTCGAACCCGCGACCCGGTCATTAGAAGTGACCCGCTCTATCCAGCTGAGCTACGGAGGCAAGCGACCAGAGTTTAGCCCAGTCGGTGCTGGTCACGACCGTGCTGGGTGCGCCCCTGGTCGCGGAGCATGGGAAGACCCATCGACAAGGACAAGGGCGATCTTGGCGTGGCGAAGGCCCATGCCGGCGCGGTCACCGTCCACGTCCGATCCGTCTGGAACGACCGCCAGGGCACCCACGCCACGCCGACGGACAAGACCGCGATCGACGTCGTCTGCATCTCCTGTCCCGAGACCGACGAGTGCTACTACGGGTCAGCGCAACGGTGTGCTCGACGCCGCCACGTTCCGAGACCTTGCCGTCCTCGCGCAACGGCGCCCGTGACAGGTCAGGGCCGGGGCATCGCCGCCGCGTCGGCGTGGTCGACCAGCTCGCGACCCTCGCGCCGGATGCGTTCGGAGCCCCAGGTGCCGAGCGGGGCGAGCGCGTCGTTGAGCGCCCGGCCGTGCTCGGTCAGCGCGTACTCGACGCGGGGCGGCACCTCGGCGTAGACGGTGCGCACCACGAGGTCGTCGGCCTCCATCTCGCGCAGGTGCTGGGTGAGCATCTTCTCGCTCACGCCGGGCAGGCCGCGGCGGAGCTCGGCGAAGCGGCGCACGCCGTGCTCCTCGAGCTCCCAGAGGATGAGGCCCTTCCACTTGCCGCTCACGACGTCGAGCGCGGCGTCGATGCCGCAGACGTAGGGGCCGCGGCGGGTGCTGACGGTCATGGGTGCTCCTCGGCCGGGGTACTTCCCTCGAGGTAAGTACCGCAGTAATTAGTGCGTACTTCTCAGCGTCTCCGTACCCCCAGAGCATGGAGGCACAGCGGCATCACCACAAGGCACGACGCACCAGAGGAGCACCGCGCATGACTGCACAGCACGCACCGGTCACGGTCATCGGCCTCGGCCCGATGGGGCAGGCGATGGTCCGCAGCCTCCTGACCGCCGGCCACCCCGTCACCGTCTGGAACCGCACGGCCTCCCGCGCCGACCACGTGGTCGCCGACGGCGCGCTCCTCGCCCCCACGCCGCGTGCGGCGCTGGAGGCGGCGGAGCTCGTCCTGCTCAGCCTCACCGACTACGCGGCGATGGACGCGATCCTCGACGGCGCGACCGACGCGCTCGACGGCCGCACGCTGGTGAACCTGAGCTCGGACACCCCGGAGCGCACCCGCGAGGCCGCGGCGTGGGCGTCCGCGCACGGTGCGGCGTTCCTCACCGGGGGAGTGATGAGCCCCGCTCCGACGGTCGGCACCGACGACGCGTACGCGTACTACTCGGGCCCCCGGGACGTGTTCGACCGTCATCGCGAGGTGCTGGCGGAGCTCGCGGCGCCGCGGTACGTCGGCGCGGACCCCGGGCTGGCGCAGCTCATGTACCAGGCGCAGCTCGACGTCTTCCTCACGGCGCTGTCCGCCCTCATGCACGCCACCGCCCTGGTGGGCAGCGCCGGCATCCCGGCACGGGACTTCCTCCCCGAGGCGCTGACGACGCTGACCGACATCCCGGCGATGCTCGCGGCAGGAGAGGGCGGGCGGGAGAGCACCGGTGCGCAGATCGACGCCGGGCGGCACCCGGGCGACCTGAGCACGGCGACCATGATGGGCGCCACCGCCGACCACCTGGTCGCCGCCAGTGCGGCGGCCGGGATCGACGTCGGCCTGCCACGGGCGGTGCAGGAGCACTACCGCCGCGCGATCGACGCGGGGCACGGGGCCGACGGCTGGACCCGCATCGTCGACGGCATCCGGGACCCGCGATGAGCCGCGGGACGGAGCCGGTCGCGCTGCTCGGGCTCGGCGTCATGGGACGCGAGCTCGCCGCGGCGCTGCTGGAGGCCGGTCACGAGGTGACGGTGTGGAACCGGTCGCCCGGCCGGGACACGGAGCTCGTGGGGCGCGGCGCCCGCCGCGCCCCCGACGCCCGGGACGCCGTCCTCGCGGCGCCGACCGTCGTCGTCTGCCTCTACGACCACGCGTCGGTGCACGAGACGCTCGAGCCGCTCGCCGAGCAGCTGCGTGGTCGCGTCGTGGTCAACCTGACCACGACCACCCCGAACGAGGCCCGTGCGGTCGCCTCCTGGGCGTCCGACCACGGGGTGCGCTACCTCGACGGCGCGATCATGGCGACCCCGCCGATGATCGGCCGCCCCGGCGCGGAGATCCTGTACAGCGGCGACGAGGGCGTGTTCCGCGAGACGCGCGGCGTCCTGGACCGCTGGGCGACGAGCACCTTCGAGGGCGCGGACCCAGGACGGGCGTCGCTGCTGGACCTCGCGATGCTGTCCGGGATGTACACGATGTTCGCGGGGTTCCTGCACGGCGCCGCGATGGTCGGTGCCGACGGTGTGGACGCCACCGGCTTCGCGCGGCGTGCGGCGCCCTTCCTCGCCGCGATGACCGAGGCGTTCGCGCTCGACGCGGCGGTGATCGACGGCGGCGACTACTCCGCGCCCGTGCAGAGCCTGGACTGGTCCGACCTCGGGCACCTGGTGCGCGCGAGCGAGGAGCAGGGCGTGGACCCCGCGCCGATCGCGATGGTGGAGGAGCTGCGCCGGCGCCAGGTCGACGCGGGGCACGGCGCGGAGGACTTCGCGCGCATCTACGAGAGCCTGCGCCGCCGCTGAACCCGCCGGCGACCGGCGCGCGCGTTTGGCACGGAACGCGCCAGCGGGAAGGATGTGCCCGTGACACCTTCCCTGGAGACCCGTGCTTCGCGCCGTGCCGCGAGCAGGAAGGACGCCGGGGCTGGCGAGGAGATCGGCGTCACCGTCCACGACGTCGCCCGCGACCTGCGTCGTGACGTCGCGGCGGTCGAGCTCCCCCTCCCGATCGACGGGGCGCAGGAGGCGGCGGCCTCCCGCGACCGGCTGCTCGCCCAGCTCGACGAGCACCTGCTGCCGCGCCTCAAGGAGCTGTCGTCGCCGGCGGTCGTCGTCGTCGCCGGGTCGACGGGCGCGGGCAAGTCCACGCTGTACAACTCGCTGCTGGGGGAGGCCGTCTCCGAGGCGGGCGTGCTGCGCCCCACGACGCGCGAGCCGGTCCTCGCCCACCACCCCGCGGACACCGACGTCATGTCGGCCGGACCCGTCACGGACCTGTCGCGCGTGGTGCAGCACGAGGGCGTGCCGCGCGGGACGGCCCTGCTGGACGCGCCCGACCTGGACTCGTTCGTGCAGCAGAACCGCTCGACGGCGCAGCAGCTGCTCGAGGCCGCCGACCTGTGGCTCTTCGTCACCACGGCCGCGCGCTACGGCGACGCGCTGCCGTGGCAGGCGCTGGCCCGCGCCACGGAGCGCGGGGCGTCGGTGGCGATGGTGCTCAACCGGGTGCCGAAGGAGACGCTGACCACGGTGCGCGGCGACCTGCTGCAGCGCCTGCGCGAGCACGGCATGACCGACGTCCCGCTGTTCGTCGTCCCCGACGTCGGCCCGCACGAGGGGCTGCTCGACCCGTCGGTCGTGCAGCCGGTGCGGCGCTGGCTCACCATGCTCGCCGGACCGGACCGCTCGCGCGCCGTCGTCGTGCGCACCCTGAAGGGCGCGCTGGGCGCGCTGCCCGGCTGGGTGACGTCGCTCGCGGACGCGATCGACGCGCAGCAGGAGGCCGTGCACGTGCTGCGCCGCCGGGTCACGGAGGAGATCCCCGCGGCGGAGCAGCTCGCCCGCGACGCGGTGGCGGCCGGTGTCGTCGCCGGGGCGTCGGTCGAGGCGCGCTGGCGGGAGCTGTCCGGCACCGTCGGCGTCGACCGCGTCAAGGTCCGCGGCGACCGGGCGCGCAGCACGCGCCGCGCGGGCCGCGCCCGCGAGGCCGCGCTCGAGGGCCTCCGGTCCGACGTCGTCGACGCCGCCACGCGCACCCTGGCGGCGTCCGGAGCCCGGGTCGAGGAGCGGCTGCGCGCCGTCCTCGCCGGCCCGGGCGCTCCCGCCGGCGGCGAGGCCGTCGCCCCCGACGGCGCGGCCCGCACGGCGGCCCGCGAGGCCGACGTGCCGGGTCGGGTCGCGCAGTGGGCCGACCGGGCCGACGCCGTGGTCTCCGAGCTGGTCGGGGAGCTCACCGGCGACGCCGCGTCGGGCGCCCGGGTCGAGGCCGCCGTCAAGGCGTTCGGGGCGCGCGGGCTCGCCACTCTGTTCCTCGCCTCCGCCGCGGGCAGCGGCGACGCCGACCGCCTGCTGGAGCGCGTCCTGGGAGACCTGGCCGCCCAGCCCGTCGCCACCCTGCGCGACGACCTCGGCGACCGCGCGGCCGCCGTCGTCGACGCCGAGGTGCAGGCCGTGCTGGACGACCTCGGTCCGTCCGAACCCGCCGACGACGCGGCCGCGGGGCTGCGCGTGCGGCTCGCCGAGCTCAGGAGGCTGACATGACCGAGAGCCCGTCCCATGACGCGACGCTGCGCGCCCGCACCGAGGACCTCGCGCAGGCGCTCGAGATCGCCGGGCCGCGGCTGGACGACGCCACATCGCGGCGCGTGTCCGCCGCGGTCGAGGGCGTGCGGGAGCGGCTCGCGCTCGGCGTCGACCACACGGTCGTGGCGTTCGCCGGAGGCACGGGCTCGGGCAAGTCCAGCCTGTTCAACAAGGTGTCGCGGCTGAGCTTCGCCGACGTGGGCGTGAAGCGGCCGACGACGGCGCGCGTCACGGCGTGCTCCTGGTCGGACGGCGCGGAGGCGCTGCTGGACTGGGTGGGCGTGGACCGCGAGCGGCGCATCACCCAGGGCGGGGAGCTCGACGGCGGGGACGAGGAGAAGCTCGCCGGGCTGGTGCTGCTCGACCTGCCCGACCACGACTCCGTCGAGCCCGCGCACCGCGAGGTCGTGGACCGCGTGCTGCCGCTCGTGGACCTGCTGGTCTGGGTCGTGGACCCGCAGAAGTACGCGGACGACGCGCTGCACTCGGGGTACCTGCGGGACTCCGTGGGCTCCGAGTCGTCGATGGTGGTGCTGCTCAACCAGGTGGACACGGTGCCGGACGCGCAGCGGGAGAACCTGCTGGCCGACCTGGCGCGACTGCTCGAGGACGACGGCCTGACCGGCGTGTACGTGCAGGGGGTGTCCGCGAGGACGGGCGAGGGGATCGACCGCGTCCGGGGCCTGCTGGAGGAGGCGTGCGCGCGGCGGTCGGTCGCGGCGGGTCGCGCGGCCGCCGAGCTGGACGTCGCGGCGCGGCTGCTGCTGGCCCAGACCCCGGCGGAGGTGCCGTGGCAGATGGGCCCCGCCGTCGAGCGCGAGCTGGACGCGCTGGTGGCCGCGACGGGGCTGGCCGCGGTCGCGAGCCAGGTCGGCAACGCGGTGCGCAACGGCTACGGCCGGCCCGAGGTGCCGCCACCGGACCGGGACGCCGTCGCGCTCTCGCGGGCCCGCTGGCTGACCCGGGCGGGCGCGTCGCTGCGGCCGGGGTGGCAGCGGTCGCTCGCCTCCTCGGTGGCGGGGGCGGACCAGCTGCGCACGTCGGTGGCGGGCGCGCTGCGCGGCGTCGCGCTCGACACGCGGGGCCCGTCGGCGGCCCGCGCGCTGCGCCGCACGGCGTGGGTGCTCGGCGCCGTCGCGGTGGTCGCGGCGGTCGTGGGAGCCCTCGCACTCACGGGCGTGCTCGACCTCGCCTCGCCCTGGCCGGCCGTGGTGCTCGCAGTGGCCGGCGTCCTGGCCGTGGCCGCCGTGGTGGTGGCGTTCGCGGGCACGGCATCGCGGCGCACGCTGGCGCGCAAGCGCGAGCAGGCCGTGGCGTCCGCGGGCCGGGCGGCCCTCGAGCGCGTGCTGGCCGAGGGGCTCGGTGAGCCGACGCAGAAGCTGCTCCACGAGCACCGCCGGGTGCGCGAGCTCGCGCAGGCGGCCACCGAGCTGCCGACGTCGCAGCCGCTCACCGGGTCCCTGAAGCTGCCCACAGGTTCCGAGCTGGCGCCGTCGTCCACAGCCACGCCGAAGGCGGGGGCGCACCGGGCCTCGGGCGACTGATCCTGGGGGCCCGTCGGCGCCTGCCGGCGGCGGACCCAGGAGGAGCGCATGAACGAGGTCAGCATCACGGTGAACGGGTTCGTCGGGACGAAGCCGACGCTGCACCGGTCCGACGGCGGCGTCGAGTGGACCACCTTCCGCGTGGCGAGCACGCGGCGTGTGCGCGACCCGCGCAGCGGTGAGTGGTCCGACGGCCAGACGCTGTGGTTCACGGTGAAGTCCTTCCGCGCCGGGGCCCGCAACGTGGCGGAGTCGCTGGCGCAGGGCGACCCCGTGGTCGTCACGGGCCGGCTGTCCACCGAGGAGTGGACGGACAAGGACGGCAAGGACCGCTGGCAGCTGGTCCTCGACGCGCACGGTGTAGGCCCCGACGTCACCCGCGGGCTGGCGCGGTTCACGCGCGTGGTCGACCGGACGGATCCCGAGGACGTGCCGGAGCCCGATCGGCAGCCCGAGCCGGTGCCGGTCGGCGTGTGAGGCCCGAGGTCGCGTAGGCTGGTGGACCGGCCGCCATGCCGGTCCTCCAGCCTGCCCGCTGGAGCCTCGAACCTCTCGGACCCGATCCCTCGGGTTCGCCGCGCGATCGAACGGTGGAAGCAGAGCCAGTGGCTGAGTTCATCTACTCCATGTACAAGGCGCGCAAGGCGCACGGCGACAAGGTCATCCTCGACGACGTCTCGCTGAACTTCCTGCCCGGCGCCAAGATCGGCGTCGTCGGCCCCAACGGCGCCGGGAAGTCGACGATCCTCAAGATCATGGCGGGCCTCGAGCAGCCGTCGAACGGTGAGGCGCGCCTCTCCCCGGGGTACACGGTCGGCATCCTCATGCAGGAGCCGCCGCTCAACGAGGACAAGACCGTGCTCGGGAACGTCGAGGAGGCGGTCGGCCCGCTCAAGGCGAAGATCGACCGGTTTAACGAGATCTCCGCCCTCATGGCGGAGCCCGACGCCGACTTCGACACCCTGCTGGCCGAGATGGGCACGCTCCAGGAGGACATCGACGCCGCCGACGCGTGGGACCTCGACTCCCAGCTCGAGCAGGCGATGGACGCCCTGCGCTGCCCGCCGCCGGACGCCGACGTGAAGGTGCTCTCCGGTGGTGAGCGACGCCGCGTGGCGCTGTGCAAGCTGCTGCTGGAGAAGCCGGACCTGCTGCTGCTCGACGAGCCCACCAACCACCTCGACGCCGAGTCGGTGCTGTGGCTCGAGCAGCACCTGGCCTCCTACCCGGGCGCCGTCCTCGCCGTCACGCACGACCGGTACTTCCTCGACCACGTCGCGGAGTGGATCTGCGAGGTCGACCGCGGCCGCCTCTACCCGTACGAGGGCAACTACTCCACCTACCTGGAGAAGAAGCAGGCCCGCCTCGAGGTGCAGGGCAAGAAGGACGCCAAGCTCGCCAAGCGCCTCAAGGACGAGCTGGACTGGGTGCGCTCCAACGCGAAGGGCCGTCAGACGAAGTCGAAGGCGCGCCTGGCCCGCTACGAGGAGATGGCCGCGGAGGCGGAGCGGACGCGGAAGCTCGACTTCGAGGAGATCCAGATCCCCGCGGGCCCGCGCCTGGGCAGCGTCGTCCTCGAGGCCAGCAACCTGCAGAAGGGCTTCGACGGCCGCCAGCTCATCGACGGCCTGAGCTTCACGCTGCCGCGCAACGGCATCGTCGGCGTCATCGGCCCGAACGGCGTCGGCAAGACCACGCTGTTCAAGACGATCGTCGGCCTGGAGCCGCTCGACGGCGGCGACCTCAAGGTCGGCGAGACCGTCAAGATCTCCTACGTCGACCAGTCGCGCGGCGGCATCGACCCGAAGAAGACGCTGTGGGAGGTCGTCTCCGACGGGCTCGACTTCATCAAGGTCGGCAACGTCGAGATCCCGTCGCGCGCCTACGTGGCGTCGTTCGGCTTCAAGGGGCCGGACCAGCAGAAGCCCGCGGGCGTGCTGTCCGGTGGTGAGCGCAACCGCCTCAACCTGGCGCTGACCCTCAAGCAGGGCGGCAACCTGCTGCTGCTCGACGAGCCCACCAACGACCTCGACGTCGAGACCCTCGGCTCGCTGGAGAACGCGCTGCTCGAGTTCCCGGGCTGCGCCGTCGTGGTCTCCCACGACCGGTGGTTCCTCGACCGCGTCGCGACGCACATCCTCGCGTACGAGGGCACGGAGGAGGACCCGGCGAACTGGTACTGGTTCGAGGGCAACTTCGCCTCGTACGAGGAGAACAAGGTCGAGCGCCTGGGCGCGGACGCCGCGCGCCCGCACCGCGTGACGTACCGCAAGCTCACGCGCGACTGAGCGCGCGGGCTCCGCGCCCGCACGACCAGCGCGACGCCCTCGGCACCCCGTGGTGTCGGGGGCGTCGCGCTGTCCGGGGAAATGCGTGGGGCGCGGGACCGCTCGTCGGCGATACTCCTGCGATGACCGTGACGACCACCCGCACCCGCCCCACCTGGCCCGACCTGCCCGCCGCCGTGCGCGCGGGGATCGAGGCGCGGCTGGGGGCGTCCGTGACGGGGTGGACCAGCCACGACGGCGGCTACTCCCAGGGACTGGCGTCCACGCTGCGCACCGACCGCGGCACGGTGTTCGTCAAGGCGGTGTCGACGGAGCACGAGTTCACGGTCCGGCTGTACCGCCAGGAGGCGGAGCGTGCGGCGGCGCTCGGCGAGGCCGTGCCCGCACCACGCCTGCGCTGGACGACCGAGGTCGCCGACGGGCACGAGTGGGTGGCGCTGGCCTTCGACGCCGTCGAGGGCCGCGCGCCCGCGCAACCGTGGCGGGAGGACGAGCTGCGTGCCGTGCTCGACCTCGCCGCGGAGGTGGGGGAGCAGGAGGCCGCGGCGGGCGTGCTGCCGGAGTTCGCCGCCGAGCTGCCCGCGCAGCTCACCGGGCGGCTCGCGGCGGAGCGGCCGGCGGGCCTCGCGTCGTACGACCCGTGGCTCGCGGAGCACCTGGACCGGCTCGCGGCGCTCGAGCTCGAGGCGCCGGCGGCCGTCGCCGGCGACCGGCTCGTCCACGGCGACCTGCGCGGCGACAACGCGGTGCTCGTCGAGCGCGGGCCTGGTGGCGCGAGCGGGCTGCGCGCGGTCGCCGTCGACTGGGCGTACCCGGGGCGGGGCGCGGCGTTCTGCGACCTGGTGGGCATGCTGCCGGCCGTGCAGGTCGAGGGCGGGCCGACGCCGGAGGGGGCACTGCGGCTGCGCCCGCTGCCGTCGGGGACCGACGAGGACGCGGTGACGGCCTACCTCGTCGCGCTCACCGGGTACTTCGTGCACTCGTCGCTGCAGCCGCCGGTCCCGGGCATCCCGCACCTGCGGGCGTTCCAGCGCGCCCAGGGCGAGGCGTGCGTCGCGTGGCTGCGCCGTCGTCTGGCCTGACGGGCCTGACGTCACGAGCGCGCGTCAGGACGACGCGAGCGGCAGCTCGCAGACGTCGGAGTACCCCTGGCTCCGCACGCCCGCCGCGGAGAACGAGCGCGACCGCAGGTTCTCGACGGCGACCATCGCGGTGAGCTCCACCGTCGCGGCGGAGCCGAGGCGGGCCACGAGCGCGGCGACCATGTCGTCGGTGACGGTGGGCGGTGTCGCGGTCATGGCCTCGGCGTACGCCATGACGTCGCGCTCCAGCTCGGTGTAGACGCCCTCGGTCTCGCGCCAGCGCGGCACCTGGCTGACCTTGGTCGGGTCGAGCCCCGGTGCCTCCTGGCGGCGGGTCCGTGGGCCGGCGCGCGCGGCACGCCGTCGTGCCCTCCCATGGCACCGCGGATCGCGTGGTTCGGGTCGGTCGGGTGCGCCATCTCACAGGTCGGCTCTGCACGGATCGTCCCTGATGGGCAGACTGGGCACATGACCGACCCGGACACGACCGCCGCCCCCGACCCGAGGGACGACGCGGCGGCCCGGGAGCTGGTCGACGCGCTCGAGACGCTGCGCTCCCGGCTGGGCGCCCTGCGCCTGCCGCTGGAGACTCCCGGCGTGGGTGCGGCGCGGGCCGACCTGCACCAGGCCGTCGACCAGCTCGACGACTACCTGCTGCCGAGGCTGCGGGCCGAGCGGGCGCCGCTGCTGGTCGTGGTCGGCGGGTCGACGGGCGCGGGGAAGTCCACCCTGGTCAACTCGCTGCTCGGGGAGCCGGTGTCCGCGCCGGGGGTGCTGCGCCCCACCACGCGCGCGCCCGTCCTGGTGCACCACCCCCTCGACGCGCGGTGGTTCACCACCGACCGCGTGCTGCCCGGGCTGGCGCGCGTGTCGTCCTCGGGCCAGGTTCCGGACGCCGGGACGGCCGGGGAGCACCAGGGCTCCGACAGGGCGCGGACGGCGGCGGAGGGAGCCGCGGCGCTGCGGCTGGTCGCGAGCGAGGCGCTGCCGCAGGGTCTCGCCCTGCTCGACGCCCCCGACATCGACTCCGTGGAGACCGCCAACCGCGAGCTGTCCGCGCAGCTCCTGGGCGCGGCCGACCTGTGGCTCTTCGTCACGACGGCGGCCCGGTACGCCGACGCCGTGCCGTGGGACCTGCTGGGCCAGGCCGCGCGCCGCCGCGCGCAGGTCGCCATCGTGCTCGACCGCGTGGACCCGGGTGCGGAGGTCGTGGCCGACGACCTGCGCCGCATGACGGTGGAGCACGGCCTGGGCGACGCCCGCGTCTTCGTGCTCGGCGAGGCCGCCGAGCAGGGGCCCGGGGCCCTGGTGGACGGTCTCCTGCCGGAGGCCGCGGTCGCGGAGGTCGCGACGTGGCTGTCCGGGCTGGGCGGCGACCCGGAGGCGCGGGCGCGGGTGATCGCCGCCACCCGGGACGGCGTGGTGGACGACCTCGTGCGGCGCGCCGTCGCCCTCGCGGAGACCGCGGACGGCCAGGAGGTGGCCGACGCCCGGCTGCGCGACGCCGTCCGGCGGTACCACGCGGAGGCGCTGGAGCAGGTGGAGACGGCGACGTCGGACGGCGCGCTGCTGCGCGGCGAGGTGCTGGCCCGCTGGCAGGACTTCGTCGGGACGGGGGAGTTCTTCCGGTCCGTCGAGGCGGGCGTGGGGCGCGTGCGGGACGCCGTCGCCCGGTTCTTCCGCGGCCGCCCGAAGGAGGCGCCGCAGGTGGAGCAGGCCATCGCGCACGGGCTGGAGTCGGTGATCCTCGACGCGGCGGAACAGGCCGCCGAGCGCACGTTCGCGGCCTGGCGGGGCGACGGCGCGGGCGCGGCGCTCCTGGACGGCCTCGACCTGGCCCGCGTCCCGGCGGCCCTGCGCACCGAGGTGGCGGAGCAGATCCGCGGCTGGCAGGAGGACGTGCTCGGGCTCGTGCGCGAGCAGGGCGCGTCGCGCCGCGGCACCGCCCGCGCGGTGTCCTTCGGCGTGAACGCGCTCGGCGTCAGCCTCATGGTCATCGTCTTCGCCTCGACGGCCGGGCTCACGGGTGCCGAGATCGGCATCGCCGGCGGCACGGCGATCGTCGCGCAGAAGCTGCTCGAGGCCGTGTTCGGCGACGAGGCCGTGCGCCGGCTGGCCGCCCAGGCCAAGGAGCGGCTCAACGGCCGCGTCGGCGCGGTGCTGCGCGGGCAGGCAGCCCGGTACACGGCGCAGCTCGACGCGCTGGGCACGCAGCAGACCGGGGCCGACGGCGTCCGGGACGCGGCCCACCGGGTCGCCGCGGCCGCCCGCGCCGAGCGGGCGGCCCGGGCCGTGCCGCAGGAGGGCGTCACCCGCCCGTGGAGCGGCGGCCTGCTGCGCGGCGCGGGCACCTTCCGCCCGCCCGAGGCGCCGCCCGGGACCGACGACGCGCCGGTCCCCGAGGAGGGCGTCCCCGCCCGCCGGGGCGGCTGGTGGTCGCGCCGCCGGTCCCGATCCCGGGGCGAGGAGGGGGACCGGTGAGCCGGATCGACCTCGCGGACCGGACCGGGGCGCTGGAGACGGCGATCGTGGCGGCGAGCGGCCGCCTCGACCGCGAGCTGCTCGACGACGCCCGGGGCGTCGTGAAGCGCGCCCGCGAACGCGGCGGCCTCTCCGCGGAGCACACCGTCGTGGCGCTCGCGGGCGCCACCGGCTCCGGCAAGTCGAGCGTGCTCAACGCCGTCGCGGGCTCGGAGATCGCGACCGTCGGGGTCCGCCGCCCCACGACGTCCCACGCGGTGGCGGCGGTCTGGGGCGACGGCGCCGGGCCGCTGCTCGACTGGCTGGAGGTCCGGCGGCGTCAGGAGATGCCGACGCCGACGGACGACGACCCCGGTGAGGGCCCCGGTGCGGCTCGCCCCCGGCGCGGGCTCGCCCGCCTGCGGGGGAGGCGCGGCCCGGCGGGGATCTCGACCGGGCTGGTGCTGCTCGACCTGCCCGACCACGACTCGGTGGTCGTGGAGCACCGGGTGCGGGCCGAGCGGCTGGTGGAGCGGGCCGACCTGCTGGTGTGGGTGGTGGATCCGCAGAAGTACGCCGACGCGGCGTTGCACGAGCGGTACCTGCGCCCCTTGGCGGGCCGGTCGGAGGTCGTGGTCGTGGTGCTCAACCAGACCGACCGGCTGTCCGACGCCGAGACGGACGCGATGCTCGCCGACCTGCGCCGGCTGGTCGCCGCCGACGGGCTCGGTGGCGCCCGGGTGCTCGCCGTGTCGGCCGCGACCGGGCGGGGGATGGACCAGCTCAAGGGGCTGCTCGCCGAGGCGGCGGCGCGCCGCGAGGCGGCGACCGCGCGGCTCGCCGCGGACGCCCGCGCCGCCGCGCAGCGCATCGCGGACGCGTGCGGTTCCAGCCCGGCGTCGCACGCGGGGGAGCGGGCCGCGGACGCGCTGGTGGATGCCCTCGAGGCCGCCGCGGGGGTGCCCACGGTCGCGGACGCGGTGGCGGCCACGCACCGGCGGGACGCGCACCTGGCCACGGGCTGGCCGGTCACCCGGTGGGTGTCGCGGCTCCGGCGCGACCCGCTGCGGCGGCTGGGGCTCCGGCGGGGCGCAGGAGGGCCCGGGGCGGGCGGGTCGCCCACCGGTGGGTCGGGGGGCGGCGGCGCACCCGAGCGCCCCGACCTGGTGCGCAGCTCCCTGCCGACGACACGCCCCGCCGTGCGTGCGGCGTCGGCGTCGGCGGTCCGCCGGTACGTCGACGAGGTCACCGAGGGCGCGCCCGACCCGTGGGTGCTGGTGGCGCGCGGCCGGGCGCAGGACGCGATCGACCGGCTGCCCGGGGACCTCGACCAGGCGGTCGTCGGGACCCGGCTGGAGGCGGCGCGGCGGCCGCGCTGGTGGGCTGCGGTGGGTGCCGTGCAGTGGGTGCTGCTGGCGGCGGCCGTGGTCGGGCTGCTGTGGCTCGCCGCCGCGGCGGCGGTGGAGTACTTCCGGCTGCCGCCGCTGATCCTGCCGGTGCTCACCGTGGACCTCACGGGCTCCGGCGGCGGGGTGCTCGAGGTGCCGTGGCCCACCCTGCTGGCGATCGGGGGGCTGGTGGCAGGCCTGCTGCTCGCGCTCGTCGCGCGGGTCTTCACGGCGTGGGGCGCGCGCCGCCGGGCGGCGCGGGTGCGCCGTCGCCTGCGTGAGTCCGTCTCGGGCGTGGCGGACCGGTTGGTGCGCGTGCCGGTGGGGGACGAGCTCGCCGCGCTCGCGCGCTGCCGCGCCGCGGCGGCGATCGCGGCCGGCTGACGCCGGTCCCGGGACGATGCCGGTCCGGGGCCGACGGCGTGCGACGATGCGAGCCATGACCCGTCTGCACGTGCCCGTCCCCCTGCGCTGGTCGGACCTCGACGCCTACCAGCACGTCAACAACGTCGCGATGCTCCGCCTCCTGGAGGACGCGCGCATCACGGCGTTCTGGCGGCACCCGGAGGCCGTGGACGGCGAGGAGTGGCCCACCGCCGTCCTCGACACGGGCCCGCACGCCACGTCGCACACGCTCGTCGCCGGGCAGCAGATCGAGTACCTGCGCCCGCTCGCCTTCTCCCGCACCCCGGTCCGGGTGGAGATGTGGATCGGCGGGATCGGCGGGGCGAGCCTGGAGGTCTGCTACGAGGTGCACGACGGCGTCCCCGGCGGCTTCGACCGCACGGGCCCGGCGTCGGGCGGCAAGGCGTACGTCAAGGCGGCCACGACGATCGTCGTCGTCGACGCCGCGACGGGCGCGCCGCGGCGCATCGCCGACGTCGAGCGCGCGGCCTGGGAGGCCTACCTCGAGGACCCCGTGGCCTTCCGGCGCCGCGGCTGACGCACGAGGTCGTGCTCAGCAGGCCGAGGTAGGACGAGTCTCGCCGAGGTCGTGGCCCAGTCCACTACCTCGGCGAGACGCGTCCTACCTCGGCGATCCGGTGCTACCTCGCGGTCAGCTGCAGGGCAGCGGCCCGTCGGCCGGCGAGGCGCCGTTGGCGACGAAGCCCACCGTGGCCTGCGCCCCGGCGGCGAGGTCGGCGTTCCACGCCGCCCCCGTGATCGTCCCGCCGGACAGCACGCCGCCCCACAGGTTCGTGGTGGACAGCCCCGCCGGAGCGGTCACCGCCCACCCCGGCGCGCCGTCGTCACCCGCGGTGACCACGATCTGGCCCTGGTACCCGCCCGACCACGAGTTCGTCGTCGAGTACACCGCCGTGCACGCCCCGTCCGTCGGGTCCGGGCCGCCGTCGTCCGAACCCGTCGTCACGCTCACCGGCGCCGACGCCGCCGATACGTTCCCCGCCGCGTCCCGCGCCGTCACCGTGATCTCGTACGACGTCTCCGGCTCCAGGCCGGTGAGCGTGGCCGATGTCGACGTGGAGGTGGTCGCGGCCTCGCCGTCGACCAGCACGCCGTAGCTCGTGACCCGCGTGTCGTCCGTCGACGCCGACCAGGTCACCTGCACGCTCGTCCCGTCCGCGGTGGCGGTCACGCCCTGCGGCACGCTCGGCGCGGTGGTGTCGGGGTCCGGGTCCGGGCCGGGGTCGGTGCCGCCGTCGCCGATCGCCGGGTAGGCGTTGGTCACGAGCATCTGGAACTGGCTCTCGAACCACTTGCCGGACAGCGGCGCGTCCGGGAGCGCGCCGGTGAGGAGGCCGCCCAGCTTGGGCGAGTTGAACGTCGGGTCGCACATCCGGTCGAAGTGCTTGCCCTCGTCGTTCGGGATCTCCTCCGAGGACCCGTCCGACTCGCCCGGGGGCTTCACCCACACGAAGGCGTCGAGGTGCGACTCGGGGTAGCCGGCGGGCGTGGCCTGGGGCCGCTCGCCGATGCCCGCGCCGGACGGGTTGCACCAGGCGCCGCGGTGGTTGCGGCGGTCGACGCGGGACTCGTCGACGTAGGTGTTGAGGTCGCTCGACGTGCTCTCGGCGGCGGGCCGGTCGGGGCCGCCCCAGCCGTTGCGGGAGGTGTCGATGAGCATGCCGATCGAGGCGGGGAAGCCCTCGGCGACGAGCAGGTCGTACAGGTGGGCGGTCCAGTCCGTCTCGTCGAAGTCGGCGTTCCACTCGTAGAACTCCGCCTGGCGGACGAACCCGCCGCTGCCGAAGTTCCCGTCCTCGAGGAACGGCTCCGCCAGGGGCGTCGAGTTCGCCGTGTTGGTGACGAATCCGGCCACGGAGTCGAAGCCCGCCTCGGTGCTGCCCACGACGTCGGCGAAGAGCTGGGCCGCGGGCTGCGCGTTGTTCGGCCAGCCGAGCCAGCCGGCGTGCGCGGCGTCGATGTAGCTGTACACGTTGCCCACGTCGTGCAGGCGGTCGAGCGCGTAGGCGACGCCCTCGCGGTAGTACGGCGCGGCCTGCTGGCACAGCGGCTCGCTGCTGTTGGTGACGAGGTTCGGCAGCGAGTCGGGCTCGACGGTCGCCACGATCCGCAGGTCCTCGTACGCCGGGTCGTCGAGGACGTCGACGATGGCGTCGATGTACTCGGTCTCGTAACGCTCCATGCCCTCGTCCGTCGCGGGCAGCTCGCCGTTCGAGGCCAGGGCGTAGCAGTCGCGCCCGGGCAGGTCGTAGATGACGACGTTGAAGACCAGCGGGGTGTCGCCCTGCTTCTGCGCGAGCGCCGCGTCGAGGTGCGTCCGCAGGCCGGGGCCGTCGGCGTTGCCCTCGATGGCGCTGATCCGGTCCATCCAGACGGCCGTCGGCTCGTTCGCGATGGCGCGCATCGAGTCGCCGAGGGCTCCGCCGGCACGCTCCGCGGCGGCCGTGACGTTGTCGGACCAGTACGCGTTGACGTACTGGTCCGCGCCCGCGAAGGGGTTGTCGACGCGGGGTTCGGCCGCGCCCGCCGAGGTGGCGGCCGTCAGCGGCGCTGCCACGAGCGCGGCGACGGCGGCGGTCGTGGCGGTGGCACGGCCGTGTGGCAGTCTCCGTTGCCGTCCCCGTTGCGGCGCGCCCTTGCGCCGTTCCCAAGCTGATCGCACAGGAGCCTCCTGGATCGTCAGGTGCCCGGGCCGTCGTGGCGGGCGCAACCGCCCCGGGACACCGGACGTCGGGCCGTCGGCGCCGACGACCCCAACCTGGCAACGGCCGGCGCCACGGGACAGGGCGCGAAACGTTTAGGCGGGGGCGGGCGCCGTGGAGCCCCGCATGACGAGCCGGGCGACGGGGACCGTGGTACCGGCTCGTCCGTCGTGGTCGTCGGTGGTCGTCGGCTCCCCGCCACCCAGCAGGGGCCGCACGGCGGCGGCGGCCGCGGCACCGAGCTCCTCCCACGGGCGGGCGACCGCGGTCGCGGCGGGATGCACCAGGCGACAGACCGCGGAGTCCTCGAGCACCAGCACGGACAGGTCCCACGGCACGCTCAGGCCGCGCTGCCTGGCCGTCTCGAGCACGGCGAGCAGCGCGACGTCGCCGTCGGCGACGACGGCCGTGGGGCGGTCCTCGGTGGCGAGCAGCCGCGCGGCGCCGGCCGCGGCGTCCTCGACGGTGCGGTACTCGACGCGCTCGACCGTGGCCGCGACGCGCGAGCGGAGGCCCGCCTGCGCCTCGTCGAGGGCGTCGAGCGCGTCGAGCAGGGCGGCCGACCGGTCCTCGTGGGCGTCCCGTGCGAGGAGCGCGAGCCGGGCGTGCCCGAGCTCGCGCAGGTAGCGCGCGGCGCGCTCGTCGGCGTCCCCGGCGAACCAGACCGCGCCCGCCGCGGCGCACGGTCCCGCCGCGCGCGACGGCGCGAGCGGCACGAGGGGGACGCCGCCGTGACGGGCGGCGCGGGCACGCGGGTCGTCGCGCGTGAGCCCCGCGACGACGAACGCGGCGTGGCGCCGCTCCGTCCACGCGTGCTCGAGGTCCCGGGCCGCGGCGTCCCGGTCGGGCGCCACGTCGACGACCACGTCGGTGGCGGGCGCGTCGTCGCCCACCTGGAGCGCCGACCGCAGGCCGAGGGCGACGGCGGTGGCCCGCGCGGCGTCCGCCGGGCCGACCGCCTGGACGGAGACGCTGTGGGGCGCGGAGCGCAGCGAGCGCGCGGCGGCGCTCGGGCGCCAGCCCAGGTCCGCGGCGGTGCGCAGCACGTGGCGCCGGGTGCGGTCGGACACCCCCGGGCGCCCGTTGAGGGCGTAGGAGACGACGGCGATCGAGACGCCCGCGGCGCGCGCGACGTCGGTGATGGTGATGCGTCGGGCGCCGACGGCGGGCACGGGCCCGGTGCGGCTTGGCGTGGTCACGCTCCCACACTGTGCCGGGAATCGGTGCAGAATGCACCCGGGAACGTGCGCGGTACTCGACGGCGAGGACGGTGGTACGGATGACGACGGTCGGTGCTCAGGGAAGGGGCCCCGTCGGCGGCCCGCGGACGATCGGGGTGGTCAGCCCCGTGCTCGGGGGGTACTACTTCGGGCGGGCGCTGGCGGGTGCGGCCCGGGTGCTGCGCGCCGGGCGGCACCGGGTGGTGGCGCTGCAGACCTACCCGGCGGACCTGGACCGGGCCGAGTTCCCGGCGGTGCCGCGCCGGCGCACGCTGGTCGGCGGGTCGCGGTGCGACGGACTCATCGTCGTGACGAGCGCGCTCGAGGACGACACGCTGCGCGACATCCACGACGCCGGCACGCCCCTGGTGCTCGTCGGGGTCGGCCCGGTGGAGGGGGTCTCGGCCCCGAGCCTCGGTCCGGACAACTCCGGCGCGGCGCGGGCCGTCGTCGACCACCTCGTCGCGCACGGCCACCGGCGCATCGGCTTCCTCGGCGCCGCGGACCAGACCGACACGCGCGAGCGGTACGACGCGTACCGCGGCGCGCTCCTGGCGCACGG
Source organism: Isoptericola sp. NPDC058082 (assembly GCF_042885055.1). Lineage (NCBI taxonomy): Bacteria > Bacillati > Actinomycetota > Actinomycetes > Micrococcales > Promicromonosporaceae > Isoptericola > Isoptericola sp. NPDC058082. The sequence goes on from NZ_JBHVSQ010000003.1 coordinate 406,536, forward strand.
CATCGAACCCCGGGCCGAGTGGCTCTACCGCACCCGCGACAACCAGGAGGCCGGGGCGCAGGTCGTCGCGCGGCGCCTGGTGGAGGCGGGCGACGGGACGCTGCCGACGACGGCCACCCTCGCCGCCACCGACCGGAACGCCGTCGGGTTCATGCGCGGGCTGCGCGCCCAGGGCCTGCCGCTCCCGGAGGCGCAGGCCGTGGTCGGGATCGACCACTCCGACCTCGGGGCGCGGATCCGCCCGCGGCTGTCGACCGTGGACCTGCTGCACGACGCGGTCGGTGAGCGCGCCGCCCAGCTCGTGCTGGCGATGATCGCCGGCGAGCGGGTGACGGGGGAGCACCGCCTCGGGCGTTCGGCGCTGGTGCTGCGCGAGTCCTGCGGCTGCGAGGCGGGCGCGCGGGGGCACGTCGTCGTGACGGGGCGGAGCGGCTGCCCGGAGCCCGACGGGCGTGCGGACCTGCCGTCCGGCACCTTCGACCGCGCGTCCGTCTCCGCGCCCGGCACGTCGTCCGGCCCGACGGCGGGCGCGGACCCGGGCCTGGACGACGTGGCTCCCGTGGTGCTCGCGCGCGAGCACGGCCGGGACGTGTGGGTCGCCGCCGTGCGGCAGGTGCTGGCCGCGGCGGCGGACCGCGGGCTGCGTGCCCCGGCGCCGGCGCTGCGCGCGCTCGCCGACGCGACGGCCCGGCTGCGCCCGTCGCCCGACGCGCTCGAGCAGCTGGTGCCCGCGCTGCACGTCGAGGCGGCGAGGACCGTCCGGAGCCACCGGCGCGCGGCCGCGCGCCGCCTCTCGGGTCAGGGCGGGGCGGAGGCCGCGCGGAGCGGGACGGCGCTCGGGCCGGCCGCCCGCCGGACGGCGCTGGAGACGACCGTGCGCGACGTCGTGGTCGCGCTGGCGCGCGGGACGGTCGCGGGCACCCTGGGCCGGGCCGGGCGGCTCGAGCGCGAGCTGGCCGAGCAGTACGAGGTGGACCTCGAGATGATGCGGGCGGACGGCGACGCCCTGCGCAGCCTCGACTGGCTGCCGCGCGGCCACGGCGGGGTGGCGGCGCTCGCGCTCTGGGTCGACGACGCCGACGTCCCGGGCGGGCGGGCGCTGCAGGTGGTGGGCGCGCGCGGGGGCGCGACCGGCCCGCGACGGCTGGTCGGGGCGACGTACCCGCCCCAGGAGTTCCCTCCGCCCGAGCTCGTGGACCCGGCGTCGCCGACCGTCGTCGTGCCCGTGGGCTTCGGCAGCTCGGACCGGGGCGTGCTCGTGGTGAGCGGGCTCGTCGACACCCGCGCCACGAGCACGCGGGCGCGCTACAACCACTGGGCGGCCATGCTCGGCGTGGCCCTCGACGCGGAGGACACCCTCAGCGCCCTGCAGGCCCAGCGCCGGGAGCTGGCGGAGGCCGCGGAGCGCGAGCGGGTGCTGGCGCTCGAGGTCGCCGCCGGGCACGAGCGGACCGCGCTGGTGTCCATCGCGTCCCACGACGGCACCTGGGACTGGGACGTCGAGGCGGGCCGCGTGCGCTACTCCGACGCGTGGGCCCGCATCGTGGGGTGCGACCCGGCCGGCGTCGGCGACGACCCGCAGGAGTGGCTGGGTCGCGTGCATCCCGACGACGTCCGCCGCGTGCAGTCCGCGGTGGCCGCGCAGCTGTCCGGGTCGCACCAGCCGCTGGACGTCGAGCACCGGATCCGCGTCGCCGACGGTCGCCACGTCACGGTGCGCTGCCGTGCCGTCACGGTGCACGACGCCGGGGGCCGCGCCGCGCGCATGGTCGGGGCGATGGCCGTGGTCTCGGAGGTGACCCTGTTCCGCAGCGAGCTGCGCGAGCGGGTGCTGGTCGACCCCGGCACCGGGCTCGTGGCCCGCGAGCTGTTCGTCGACCGGCTCGAGCGGGCGATCTCCCGCGCCCGCCGGGTCGGGGCGTACGGCTGGCAGGTCCTCGGCGTCGGGTTCCCCGCACCGCCGACCGCCCTGGCGCTGCGCCGCCTGCACGGCGAGCTGGAGCCCGACGACTGCGCGTACGGGCCGGCGCCGCGCGACGTCGTCGTGCTGCTCGACGGCGCGGACGCCGTCGCGGCCCGCGATCGCCTCGCCCGGCTGCGGGCGGTGCTCGGGGCGCAGGCCGTCGTCGAGCACGCCGCGGGCACGAGCCACCCCGAGCCCGCCCACGACGACGGGTCCGCGGGCGGCGGCGACGCCATCGAGGTGCTGCGGCGGGCGGGCGACCGGCTGGCGCGCCGTCGCGCGGCCCCGACCGCCCGGCGCGCCTGAGCGTCACCTGAAACGTTTCCGTGCGTTGCCGGGGCCGTGGAGCCGCGACGAGCCTCGGGGTGCTCGACGCCCCCGTCGCCGCCGGCGGACCGCGGGGCGCGGCGAGCCTCCCGACGATGAGAGGTGCACGCACGATGTCACGCACGTCACGCACGTCACGCACGTCACGCACGTCACGCACACCCGCACCACAGCCACGCGCCGCCCGATCACGTCCGGCCCGATCACGCCCCGGCGGGCGGCCGCGACGCGTCGTGGCCGCGGGCGCCGCGCTCGCGGCGCTGGCCGCGCTCGCCGCCGCCGGCCCGACCGCGGCGG
>NZ_JBHVSQ010000004.1:0-43358 GCF_042885055.1 Isoptericola sp. NPDC058082
CCCGCGGCGCCGCCGCCGCCGGCGCCGGCGACGAGCAACGGCGACGCGCCCGGGTCGCCGCCCCAGAGCGCCGTCGTCCCGCCACCCGCCGAGCCGCGCGGCGTGCTGCCCTGCGCGGTGCCGCCCGGGCCGCCGTCGCCGAACGGGCGGAGGTCGCTGGCCGCGTACCCGCCCCAGCCGATCGTCACGTTCCAGGTGGCGCCGCCGGCGCCGGTCACCGGTACGGTGCCGGCCACGAACGCGCCCGCGCCCCCGCCCGGCGCGGCGGCGAACGGTGTGGCCGAGGCGCCGCCGCCACCCGCGCCCCACATCCGGGCGTCCACCTCGGTGACGCCGGGCGGGACGCGCACGGACTGGTTCGCCGGCGGGTTGGTGAAGGTCACGACGACGCAGTCGGTGAACGCTCCCGTCGGCGTGCAGCCGGCGACGTCCGCCGCGGCCGGCTCGACCTCGCCGAGCACCGCGCTCCCGCTCGCGAGTGCCGTCCCGAGGACGAGCGCGCCCACCGCCAACGCCCCGCGCCAGCCGCGCCGGACCGGCCCCGGGCGCGCGCCGTCCCGGTGGCGTCGCGCCCCCGCGCTCGTGTGGTGTGACCGCACCGGACCTCGCAGCAACGTCGTCACGGCGCCGCCCCCGCGACGCCGTCCCCCCCTGACGCCGGCCGGCGGCGCCCTGCCCCCGAGACCGTCGCCCCGGTCATCGCGAGGCTAACCAGCGCACGCCGATCGCGCATGAGATACGCGACTTACCCCGGCTCACCGGTCGCGGTCCGAGGGCGCCACCCCGACGATAAGAACGCGGCGGCGCGGCCGTGCACGGTCCGGGAACGTCGAGCGGAAGGCGGTGGTGTCGTGCGCGTACGGCCTCGTGCATGGATCGGCGTGGCGGTGCTCCTGGGGTACCTGGTGATCGTCGTGGTGGTGGGCGCGATCGCCGGGGTGCCGTTCGACGAGGTCGGGACGAGCGCGGAGTCGATCTACCGCTCCACGGTGCCGTCGTTCGTGGTCGGCGCGGTCTACCTCGTCGCCGTGACGACCGCCCTCGGCTGGTGGCGGCCCGCCCTGCACGACCGGCACCCCAGCGCGCGCCGGTGGCCGATCGTCGTGCCCGTGCTCATGGCGCTGCTCGCGCTGGTGAGCTTCGCGCAGACCGAGTGGTCCGCGTTCGACGCGTCGTTCCTGATCGCGCTGCTGCTGCTCGGCGTCGGGGTGGGGTTCTGCGAGGAGCTGGCCGCGCGCGGCGTCCTGCTGGTCGCCCTCCGGTCGCGCTACCGGGAGGTCGGGGTGTGGCTGCTGAGCACCCTGCTGTTCGGCGCGATGCACCTGGCCAACTCGCTCTCCGGGCTGGCGCCCGAGAAGGCGCTGCTCCAGGCCCTGATCGCGGCCGGGTCCGGCGCGGTGTTCTACATCCTGCGTCGCGTCACCGGATCGCTGGTGTGGGCGATGGTGCTGCACGGGCTGTGGGACGTGTCGGTGTTCACGGTGAACTTCGTCGACGACGAGACGATCCCGGTCGCCGGGCTCGCCACCCCGCTGATCGGCCTGCTCGGGCTCGCCGTCGTCGCGTGGGTGATCCGCGGCGCCGACGAGCGCACGGGGGCCGACGCGCCCGCTGCCGTCGAGGCGGAGGGCGCCGACCGTGCGCGTCCGTGACCTGCCGTTCGTCCGCGCGATCGACGAGGGGCGACGCCGCACACCGATCTGGCTGACGTACGTCGTCGGCATCCTGCTCGCCGTGCTGGTGGTGCAGGTGCTGATCGGCGCCGGGATCCGGCTCGCGACCGGCCACAGCACCGACCTGTCCAGCTTCGCGTCGCAGGTGATCGAGGGCGTCACCGACCTGTGGCCCATCGTCATCGTGCTGCTGTGGGTGGTGCTCTACGAACGGCGCCCGGCGGGGTCGCTCGGCCTGCGCGACCGCCGGTGGTGGGCCCGGATGCTGGTGGGTCTCGTGCTCGGCGGGGTGCTCGTCACGCTCGGTGCGCTGCCGTCGATCCTGTCCGGGCAGCTGGTCGTGACCGAGGGCGGGCCGGGCACCCTGGACGGCACCGCCGCGCTCGGCCTGGTGCTGGCCACCCTGCCGATCTGGCTGATCCAGGGCAGCAGCGAGGAGATCGTGTTCCGCGGCTTCCTGCTGCAGCGGCACCTGTACTCGTGGCCCGCCTGGCTGGCCGTCGTGTTCCTCGCGGCGCTGTTCGCGTTCATCCACCCCGGCGGCAACCTCCTGGCCAAGCTCAACATCACGCTGTTCGGCATCTTCGTGAGCCTGCTCGTGCTGCGGCAGGGCACCCTGTGGACGGCGATGGGGATCCACGCGGGCTGGAACATGGTGCAGGGCAACGTGCTCGGCATCGCGGTGAGCGGTGAGGGCCGGGACAACACCCTCGTGCGGCTCGCCCCCGCGGACGGGTCGAGCGCGGCCCTCACGGGCGGCGAGTTCGGCACGGAGGCGAGCGTGTACCTCACCGTGGTGCTGGTGGTCGTCGTCGCGGTCGCGTTCGTCGCGCTGCGCCGCCACCTGGCCCGGTCCGACGACAGCGCGGCCACGGGCCCGGCGGCCGGGGTGGCGGCCGCCGCGTAGCGGGGCACGAATCACCTTGCGGCGCTTGAGAGAATGGGACGTCGTGAGCACCGAGCCCAGCCCCGCACCGCAGTCGTCGTCGGACGACGGCGGTGCGCGTCGTCCCCAGGACCGGGAGCACGGTCGGGGTCGCGGCCGTGGTCGGAAGCGGGGGCAGGGCCGCGGGAACGCCGGGAACCGGCGCGGCCCGCAGCGCACCGGCCCGCGCCGGGTGAGCCGCGAGCAGCTCGAGAAGGCCGCCGCGCTGCGCGCCGCCGTCGAGGTGCCGCCGATCGTCTACCCCGAGCAGCTGCCGGTCTCGGCGCGGCGGGAGGACATCGCCGCCGCGATCCGCGACCACCAGGTCGTCGTCGTCGCGGGCGAGACGGGGTCCGGCAAGACGACGCAGCTGCCGAAGATCCTCCTCGAGCTCGGCCGCGGCCGGAAGGGCCAGATCGGGCACACGCAGCCGCGCCGGATCGCGGCGCGCAGCGTCGCCGAGCGCGTCGCGGAGGAGCTGGCCACCCCGCTGGGCGGCGTCGTCGGCTACCAGGTGCGGTTCACCGACGAGTCCAGCGACGACACGCTGGTCAAGGTGATGACCGACGGCATCCTGCTGGCCCAGATCCAGCGGGACCCCGACCTGCTCGCCTACGACACGATCGTCATCGACGAGGCGCACGAGCGGTCGCTGAACATCGACTTCCTGCTCGGCTATCTCTCGCGACTGCTGCCGCGGCGGCCGGACCTCAAGCTCGTCATCACGTCCGCGACGATCGACTCGGAGCGCTTCGCGGCGCACTTCTCCCCGTCGCACCTCGCCGAGGTGGGCGGGGCACCCGAGGCCGTCGTCGACGTGCTGCCGGACGCCGCGCCCGTCGTCGAGGTCACCGGCCGCACGTACCCGGTCGAGATCCGCTGGCGCCCGCTGTCCCCGGACACGGACCCGGACCAGCCCAAGAAGGCCAAGGGCGAGGAGAAGGACCTGGTCACGGGCATCGTCGAGGCCTGCGACGAGCTGATGCGCGAGGGCCCCGGCGACATCCTCGTGTTCCTGTCCGGCGAGCGGGAGATCCACGACGCCGCGGACGCGCTCGAGGGCCACCTCAAGGACCGCGTGCGCGACGCCAAGCGCCCGGACCACGTCGAGATCCTGCCGCTGTACTCGCGGCTGTCGGCGGCGGAGCAGCACCGGGTGTTCCAGTCGCACCCGGGCCGGCGCATCGTGCTGTCGACGAACGTCGCGGAGACGTCGCTGACGGTGCCGGGCATCCACTACGTCGTCGACCCGGGCACGGCGCGCATCTCGCGCTACTCCAAGGCGACCAAGGTGCAGCGGCTGCCGATCGAGCCGATCAGCCAGGCGTCGGCGAACCAGCGGTCGGGGCGCTCGGGCCGCGTGGCCGACGGCGTCGCGATCCGCCTCTACTCGCAGGACGACTTCGAGAACCGGCCGGAGTTCACCGAGCCGGAGATCCTGCGCACGTCGCTCGCGTCCGTGCTGCTGCAGATGATCTCGGTCGGCGTCGTCACGACGCCCGACGACGTGGCGAAGTTCCCGTTCGTCGAGCCCCCGGACACGCGGGCCGTGCGCGACGGCGTGCAGCTGCTGTCCGAGCTCGGCGCGCTGGAGACGACGGACGGCGCGACCCGGCTCACCGACGTCGGCCGCACGCTCGCGCAGCTCCCGATGGACCCGCGCCTGGCGCGCATGATCATCGAGGGCTCGAAGCGCGGCGTCGCGCGCGAGGTGGCGATCGTCGCGGCGCTGCTGTCCATCCAGGACCCGCGCGAGCGGCCCACGGAGTCGCGCGCGCAGGCCGACCAGCTGCACGCCCGGTTCACCGACCAGACGTCCGACTTCCTCACGGCCCTGAACCTGTGGGAGTACGTGCGCGGCCAGCAGCACGAGATGGGCTCGTCCGCGTTCCGCCGGATGTGCAAGGCCGAGTACCTCAACTTCCTGCGCATCCGCGAGTGGCAGGACGTCGTCGCGCAGCTGCGCGAGATGGCCAAGCCGCTCGGCATCGACATGTCGTTCAAGCCCCGCGCTGCGTCCTCGGTCGAGGACGAGGCGGTCGAGGTGGACCATCGCCTCACCTGGGACGACGACACCATCCACCGGTCGCTGCTGGCCGGGCTGCTCAGCCAGATCGGCATGCAGGACACGGGCGAGATCAAGGCGTCGTCGGTGGCGCACCTGCGCGGCGAGGCCCGCGCCCGCGCGCTGCGGCAGGCCGCGAAGCGCGCCCGCAACGAGTACGTCGGCGCGCGCGGCGCCCGGTTCGCGATCTTCCCCGGCTCGCCGCTGAGCAAGAAGCCGCCGGAGTGGCTCATGGCCGGCGAGCTCGTGGAGACGTCGCGCCTGTGGGCGCGCGACGTCGCCCGCATCAAGCCGGAGTGGGCCGAGGAGCTCGCGGGCCCGCTCGCCAAGCGCACGTACTCCGACCCGCACTGGTCCACCAAGCAGGGCGCGGCCATGGCCACGGAGAAGGTGCTGCTGTACGGCGTGCCGATCGTCGCCGACCGGCCCGTGCTCTACGCCAAGGTGGACCCGGAGGCGGCGCGCGAGATGTTCGTGCGGCACGCGCTCGTCGAGGGGCAGTGGACCACGCACCACAAGTTCTTCGCGGAGAACCGGCGCCTCCTCGCCGAGGCGGAGGAGCTCGAGGCGCGCTCGCGGCAGCGCGGGCTCGTCGCGTCGGAGGACGACCTGTTCGCCTTCTACGACGAGCGCGTGCCCGACGACGTCGTCAGCGCCGCCCACTTCGACCGCTGGTGGAGGACGGCGCAGCGCGAGACGCCGGACCTGCTGACCTTCACGCTCGACCAGCTCGTCGACTCGGGCGCCGTGGACACGTCCGAGTTCCCGGAGACCTGGACGCAGGGCGAGGTCACGCTGCCCCTGACCTACCAGTTCCAGCCCGGCGCGGCGGCCGACGGCGTCACCGTGCACATCCCGCTGTCGATCCTCAACCGGGTGGCCCCCGAGGGCTTCGACTGGATGGTGCCCGGCCTGCTCGACGAGCTGTGCGTCGCGACCATCAAGTCGCTGCCCAAGGCCGTGCGCGTGCAGCTCGTGCCCGCGCCGGACGTCGGCCGCGCCGTCGCCGGCTGGCTGCGGGAGAACACGCCGGCGTGGGAGGACATGACCCGCGCGGGCGACATGGCCGAGCCGTTCCACGTCGCGTTCTCGCGCGCCGTCCGCGCGCTGCGGGACGTCGTCATCCCCGACGAGGTGTGGGACGCCGAGCGCGTCGAGCGGCTGCCCGCCCACCTGCGCATGACGTTCCGGGTCGAGGACGCCGCCCCCGCGCCGTCGAGGGGCGCCGCGAAGGGCAAGGGACGCGGCAAGGGACAGGGGCGACGTCCCGCCCCGGCTCCGCTCGACGAGTCCAAGGACCTGCTGTCGCTGCAGAAGCGCCTCGCGGCGCAGGCCGAGGCGGCCGTCCGCGCGGCCGTGAAGGGCGCCGTCGGGCTGGCGCTCGAGGAGGCCCGGCGCTCGGCGGGCAGCCCCGCCTCGCCGACCCTCGCGCCGACGCCGGGACGCCCCGCGCCCCGGCCTGCCGCGTCGTCCTCCGCGCCCGGCGCGAGCTCGGTCGTCCCCGAGCAGACGGACCTGACGACGTGGCCGGAGGGCCTGCCCGACGGGCGCCTGCCCGACGCGGTGTCGACGGACCTCGGGGGCGGCGTCGTCGTGCGCGGCTACCCCGCCCTGGTCGAGGAGGAGGATGCGCGGCGCAAGCCGTCCGTCGCGCTGCGCGTGCTCGCCGACGCCTCGGGGCGCGACGTCGCCCACGCGCGCGGCGTCCGGCGCCTGCTGCTGGCCGAGACCGCCCTGCAGACGGGGCGCGTCACGTCACGCTGGTCGTCGTCGCAGTCGCTGACGCTGGCCGCGGCGCCGTACCGGAACACGGAGTCGCTGGTCGCCGACCTCCGGCTCGCCGCCGTCACCGCGCTGACCAGCCCCGACGCGGAGAAGGCCCCCGGCACACCCACCGGCGGCCCCGTGGCGGCGCAGGTCCGTGACGCGGACGCGTACGCCGAGGCGCGCGCGTTCGTGCGCCGGCACCTGGAGGACGAGGTGCACCGGGTCGTCGGGCACGTCGTCGCCGCGCTCACCGCCTGGCGGACCGTCGAGGGCGAGGTGCGCTCGTCGTCGTCGCTCGCCCTGCTCAACACGCTGCAGGACATCCGCGAGCACGTGGCCGGGCTGGTGCACGACGGCTTCATCGCCCAGACGCCCCCGCGCCGCGTGCCGCACCTGGTGCGCTACCTGCGCGCGGCGTCGTACCGGCTGGAGAAGGCGCAGACCAACCCGGCGCGCGACGCCGAGCTCGCCTGGCGCGTGCACGACGTCACGGAGGCCTACGACAAGGCCCGTGCCGCGTACGGCGCCGGCCCCGCCGACCCGGTCCGGGCGGCGGAGCTGGCCGACGTGCGCTGGCTGATCGAGGAGCTGCGCGTCTCGCTGTTCGCCCAGCAGCTCGGCACCGACGGCGCCGTCAGCGAGAAGCGCATCCGCAAGGTGCTCAGCCCGAACGGCTGGTGACCCGGCCCCGACGCCGCGTCAGCTGCGGTAGGCGGCCCTCCCGTACCCGCTGCGCGGCGCGGCCTCGCCCTTCGGCACCAGGAGCACCTGCACCGCCGTTGGCCGCGTGGTGTACGACGACGTGCCGGACGCCGCGCCGTCGTGCGCCCAGCCCAGCCAGCCGACGCCCTGGACGTACGTGCGGTAGTAGAGGCGGTAGTGGTCCGCCATCGCACCCGTGAGCCGCATGCGGTACGCCGAGGTCGGCGAGCCGTAGCCGGTCGACCCGGCCGTGCGGTCGTTGCCGACGTACGGCCGCCATCCGTCGCCCTTGACCTTGGCGGAGACCTGCACGCTGCCGGAGTACCGGCCGTCGAGGTCCACCCGCACGGCGTTGAGCCGCTGGGGCGCGCTGACGCTGTCGGCGCGACCCGCCGTCGAGCCCCCGCCCATGGGCACGCGCCACACCTTGCTCGGGTGCATGAACGCCTCGACGTGCACCTGCTTCTGCGTCGTCCGCGAGTAGTACGGCGCGTTGCCCGTCCCGGACGCCGTGGGCGTCGTCCCGTGGCGCAGCACCTTGATCTGCACCGCCTCGATGCGGCTGCCGTAGCCGACGGTGCCCGACGTGCCGCCGTTCGTCGCCCAGCCCAGCCAGCCGCGCCCCGGCACGTAGACGCGGTAGAAGACGTCGTAGTACGGCGAGACCGGCCCGGCCGTGTCGATGCGGATCGCCTCGAGCCGGCGCTTCCCACCGATGCTCCCGACGTAGGGCACGTTGTCGGTCTTCTGGATCTTCTGCCCCGACCACCCCTGCCCCTGGACGTAGCCGCTGATCTCGAACCACATCGCGGAGTATTCGCTGGGGCCAAAGCTCGTGGCGTAGGCCCGGGATCCCGGCGTCGCCGACAGCATCTCGACGGTGTACCCGCTGCCGGGCCAGCCCGCCGTGTCGCCGTCGCGGGTGGTCCGGTAGGTGAACCGGTGCTCCCAGTCGAACCTCGTGAACTTCACGCCGTAGTCGACGTGCATCTCGTCGCGGTCGCCCACCAGGACGGACGACGACGTCACGGAGCGCGGCGTCATGCGCGGGCCGTGCGCGGTCACCCTCACCGAGAGCCGATGGCCCTGATCGGTCGGGACACCGAAGTAGTCCTTCGTCGTCGCGCCCTTGAGCGCCTTGCCGTCGCGCAGCCACTGGTAGGTGTAGGACCACGGAGCGGGCGAGAACCCGGACACTCGGGCAGTCAGGTCGGTGGTCACGCTGACCCTGCCGCTGTCCGAGCCGACCGAGACCTTGCCGCCGCTGAAGGGGCACGAGCCGGCGCACACCCGCGCCGTCGTGACGACGGGCGCGGCCCCGGCGAACTGCCGGTACTCCACCTGCAGGTCGCGGAACCCCGTCCCGAGGGCCGCCTCGTCGACCAGCACCGGCTCCGACATCGAGTCGAAGGTGGTGCGCCCGAGCTCCGCCCCCGTCGACGAGCGGACGATGGCCTCGCCCATCGGGAACGATTGGCCGTCCCTGCCCCTGAGGTCGGCGGAGAGCCTGACGTTGACTGGGACGCGTCCGTCATCCGGCGCGGTGTCGTTCCCCACGCTGAGGGTGACAGCCGGTGCGGGGCTGACCGCGCTGCCTGCGGCGACCTTGAACCTCCGCGTCTCCCAGGCCCCCCGCACCCCGTCGGCGTCGATGCCCGCCACCACGAGGAAATGGGTCCCGGGCGTCGACGGGACGACGGGGATCTCGGCGGTCCCGTCCTCGCTCGCCTCGATCTGCGTCAGCTCGGTGGGCTGGGTGCCGTCCGCGTCGGTGAAGCCGTACTCGAACGCGACGGCGTCACCTCGCACCTTCGGGACCGCCACGAACGCCCCGGGGACGCCGACGCCTCCGCTGTTCACGGAGGTGTACACCCCGGGCTTGCCGAGCACCGGGAGGACCTCCGGCCAGTGCGGGCCGCCGTGCAGCTCGAAGGCGCAGTCGAGCGCTTCCTCGGAGAGCCCCTCGGCCGACACGCCGCGCACCCGGTACGTGTACCGCTCGCCCTCCACGATCCCGTGCGTACCGCGGACGAGACTCACGCGACCCCGACGGTCGCGCACCTCGACCTGCGTCGCGTCCATCCGGACGTCGCCGTCCTGCTCGAGCACCTCGACGCGTGCGGTCGTCACCTGGGCGTCGGCGAACGCGAACTCGAGGAGGACCGTGTCGTCGGCCTCGCCCTCGAACGTCGTGACCAGCGGCTCGGAACGACACACCTCGCCGTTCACCGCCAGCACCGTCGGCGCAGGCGGCAACCCTGCGGGCGTCGCTGCCGTCGCTGGCCCGAGCCCGGCCGTCACGACCGCCAGGGCGCTCACGCCGACCCACAACGGTCGTAGCCTCCGGGCCGTCCGCGTCAGACGCCCGCGCGCCAGACCTCGCTGCTGCATCGTGCTCCCCGCTCCTGGCAGAACACCCGGACGGCGCCGTCCGAGGGCGAAGACGCACGCTCGCCGAGCGGGAGCATAGCGCCAGGTCAACGGCTGCTGGAAGCGCCCTGGAGAGCCGCGGTCGGCGCGGTGGTCCGGGTCGCCCGTGCCGGCTTCTCCGTCAGCAGCAGCACGCCGGTGACGACCAGCGCGAGGGCGGTCAGCCCGTGCACGGCCAGCGCAGTAACGACGGACCCGCCGGTCGTCAGGATGAGGACGGCGTCGGCCAGCGGGACCACGGCCCAGAGGGTGAGCACCCACCCGAGCGCGCGACGCTGCCCCGTGAGCAGGAGGGCGAGCGGGACGAGCCCGGACGCGAGGTCGCGGGCCCCCTTGGTGGCGAGGAAAGACGCGGCGTCGCCCTCCGGCCAGACGGCCATGCCGAACTGCGGCGCCGTGGCCGCGGGGAAGAACAGGTAGCTGATGCCGACGTAGCCGATGCCGAGGGCGAGCAGCACGGTGAGGCCGGTGGCCAGGTGCCGGCGCATCAGGCGCGCCCGCCCCGGGAGAACGGACCGAGCACGCGGACGGCGGCGCGGGTGACGGCCGACGTGGGCCGCATGACGTCGCGATAGGCGTGCAGCACGCCGGCGAGCGGGACCAGGCCGGCCCGGCCCTCGCGCTGCAGCCGGTCCATGGCGGTGAAGAACTCCTCGACGCGGCCGGCCGGGGTGCTGAGCCAGCGCAGCACGGCCGGCTCGTCCCCCGGGTTCCACATGTGGTGCGCGGTGCCGCGCGGGACGACGAACGACTCGCCCGCGGCGTAGTCCCGCTCGCGGTCGGCGAAGCCGACCCGGATGGTGCCCGCGAGCACCGTGAACTCCTCGTCGTGGTGCGGGTGCACGTGCTTCGGGGGTCGCTCGCCCCGCGGCTCGTAGGTGGCCTCGACCTCGAAGCGGTCTGCGGCGGAGTCGAGCACCACCAGGGACTCGGACCCGTTGAGCGTCAGCGTCGTCGTCATTGCTCCTCCTCAAGTTACTTGCGTACGAGTGACTTGGAACGAAGCTAGACCCCAAGTAACTCGCGCGCAAGCTAAAGTGGCCGGGTGGACGACAACGACCGCATCGACGCCCTGGTCCAGCAGTGGGCCGACCAGCGCCCCGACATCGACCGCGACACGATGGCGCTCCTCGCGCGGCTGACCCGCGCGGCGGCGCTCGTGGACGCCCGGACCGAGAGCGTCGCGGCGGACTACGGCGTGAACCGCGGCGACGGGGACGTCATGTTCGCCCTGCGCCGCGCGGGCGAGCCGTACCGCCTGTCCCCCACCAGCCTCGCCCGGGCGCTCCTCATGACCACGGGCACGATGACGGGCCGCCTCGACCGGCTGGAGAAGCGCGGCTGGATCGTGCGCGTGCCGAGCGCCCACGACCGGCGCAGCCTCGACGTCGAGCTCACCGCCGAGGGCAGGCGCCTGGTGGACGAGGCCGTCACGAAGCACGCCGCCGGACAGGCCGAGGCCGTCGCCCCGCTCACCAGCCGTGACCGCGCCGATCTCGACCGCGTCACGCGCAAGCTCGTCGCCCACCTCGCGCAGGGCTGAGCCCCCGCGACGACGTCAGCAGGCGTCGTACAGGTAGCCGTCCTCGCCGGCGGCGACGAGGTTCCGGTCGCGCAGCACGGTGAGCGGCGCGCGGTCGGGGAGGCCGCACACGTCGTCGAACGTCAGCCCCGCGTCGTCGAGGGCGTCGGGGTACTCGACCTGCAGCACGTGGTCGCCGTAGACGTCGGTGTACGCGGCGCACTCGTCCCACGCGGCGCACTCCTCGGTGACGGCGAGGTCGAAGCCGAGGTCCTCCTTGGCGGTCCGGGTGATCTCGGCGGCGTTCTTCTGCGCGACCGCGAGCCCGGCGCCGTGCGCGAGGTCGACGTACGCGCGGGCCAACGCGTGCGCCCCCGCCTCGTCGATCTCGTCGAACCGCGTCCACGTGTCGAGGTTGTCGAGCTCGACGGCGTCGAAGCCGGCCTCCGCGCACCCCGTCACCACCGGCCCCAGCACCTCGAGGATCCCCGCGCGCTGCTCGGCCGTCGACGGGTCCAGCACGTGCTCGTCCGGCCAGTCCGGGTCGACGACGAGGTCGCCGTCGGCGTCGTGCAGCAGCAGGTCCTCGTGGCCGGCCCACAGGTCGTCCTCGCCGGGCTGCGTCTGGAAGCCGTTGACGTAGCAGACGGAGTACGCCCCGGGCAGCGGGTCGGCCGTCGCGTCACGGACGACGACGTCGATCGCCGTCGGCCCGTCCCCGGCCTCCACCTCGTCGTACGCGCCGCCGAGCTGGTAGTCGAAGGTGCCGCTCGTCGGCGGCAGCGCGACCTCCGGCGTCGTGCCGGAGGTCGCGGGCGACGACGAGGCCGCCGGTCCGGACGTGCAGGACGACGTCGCCGCGAGCGCCAGCGCGCCCGCCAGCACAGGTGTGAGCACCGCCCTCGTCCGTCGCATGCCCCGAGTATCACCTGGCTGCGGCGGGTGACGCGCGCCTACGGTCGGCCCATGCCGCTGCACGACGACGAGGTCCCCGTCACCGCCGACGACGTGCGCCGCCTGGTCGCGGCGCAGCACCCGCGGTGGGCCGCGCTGCCGGTGACGCCGGTACGGGAGTCCGGCACCGACCACCTGCTGTTCCGCCTCGGTGACGAGCTCGTGGCGCGGATGCCGAAGGTGGGATGGTCCGGGGAGCACGCGCTCGCCGACGCCCGGTGGCTGCCGCGGATCGCCCCCCACGTCCCGCTGACGGTGCCGGCGCCGCTCGCCGTCGGCGAGCCCGACGACGCGTACCCGTTCCACTGGTCCGTGGTGCCGTGGGTGCCCGGCGCGGCCGCGTCCGACCCGCTCGACCCGGACGCCGTCCCGAACCTGGACCCCGCCGGCGCCGCCGTCGACCTCGGCGCCTTCGTCACCGCGCTGCGCGCCGTCGACCCCACGGACGGGCCCGTCAAGGAGGGCACCGGCCGCGGCGTCCCGCTCGCCCGCCTGGACGACGACGTCCGCCGCGCCGCCGCCGAGGCCGGCGACCGCGTCGACGGTCCTGCGGTGCTCAAGGCGTGGGACCGCGCACTGGAGGCCGCGTCCGCCCCCGTGCCCGGCGCGTGGCTGCACGGCGACCTCATGCCCGGCAACCTGGTCACCGGGGGCGGCCGCCTCACCGCCGTCATCGACTGGGGCGCGCTCGGGGTCGGCGACCCGGCGGCGGACCTGCCGCCCGCGTGGTGGCTGTTCGCCGGCCGCGACCGTGACGCGTTCCGCGAGGCGGCCGGCGCCGGTCCCGGCGGCGACCTGGACGACGGCGCCTGGGAGCGCGGGCGCGGGTGGGTGCTGGTGCAGGGCATCATCGCCCTGCCGTACTACTGGGACCGCTGGCCCCAGTTCGCCCGGGCGTCCCAGCGGCGCGTCGCGGCCGCCGTCGACGGCTGACGCCAGGAGCTCACCGGAGGTCGAGCACGCGCCGCATCGCCGCCGGCACCGGCTCGACCACGGTCCCGATCCCGCTCGCGGCGATCCGCCGCGCCGCGCCGCTGAGCGGGCCGCCCGCGATGATGACGGCCTCCGCGCCGTCCTCCTCGAAGCACGCCCGGGCCGCCTGCTCGAGCTCCAGGTCCTGGAGCTCGGGTCGCTCGGCGAGGGCGGTCGGACCGGTCCGCGTCAGCCGGATGCCGGCGAACCCCGCCGCGACGTCGTGCCGGCGCACCATGGCCTCCAGCGAGCCCACCAGGCCCGGGGTGGTGGTCGCCATCCCGAAGCGACGGCCCCCCGCCGCGGCAAGCATGAGGGAGGACTGCCCGATGCCGACGACGGGGACGTCGACGGCCGCCGCGAGCGCCTCCCGACCGGGGTCACCGAACGCGGCGACCACGATCGCGACGACGCGGCCTTCGTCGTCCGCCAGCCCGCGGCGGGCCGTGTCCAGGACCTCGCCGGCCGAACGCTCCAGGTCGGTAGCGCCGACGATCATGGCGGGCCCGGACGCCGCGGTCACGCCGCGGACCTCCAGGCCGACGGGATCGAGGGTGGTCCGAGCGACGTCGACCATGAGCGCCGTCGTCGACGCGTTGCTGTTGGGGTTCACCAGGAGCACGAGCGGGCGGCTTGTCTGCGACAACGCGGTTCCTCCAGGCGTACGGCACGAAGTCCGAACGCTAGCCTGACTCCCGACACGGATGGTCGGACGAGGGGCGGCGACAGTTGGCAAGGCAGGCTTCGAGCCGTCTGTACCGCAACAGCAAGCCGCTGCGCGACATCGTGGGGGACGCGCTCCGCACCGAGATCTTCGACGGTCGGCTGCAGCCGGGGGATCGCCTGGTGGAGCGCGACCTCGCTGAACGGTTCTCCGCGTCGCGCCACCCGGTGCGCGAGGCGCTGCGCATGCTGGCGCGCGAGGGGTTGGTCGAGAGCCTGCCGTCGCGCGGTCTCGTGGTCAGCGGGCTGGGCGAGAAGCAGGTCTCGGAGCTGTTCGGCATCCGCGAGGCGCTGGAGGTCCTCGCCGTCCGCGAGGCCACGGTGCGGATCGCCGCCGGGGAGCCGCACGGGCTCGGCGAGATCGTCGAGGCGGCGTCCCGGGCCATCGCCGACGGCGACGACGACGCCGCGCACGCGGCCAACGCCCGCTTCCACGACGAGATCATCGCGCTGGCCGGCAACGAGCTGTTGCAGGACATCCTCCAGCCCCTGCTCGGCCGGCTGCACTGGCTGTTCCGTCAGATCCTCGACCTGGATCTGGTCAACCAGGAGCATGCCGCCCTCTACGAGGCGATGACGGCGGGCGACCCGGAGCGCGCGGCGGAGCTCGCCCGCGACCACGTCACGGCTTATCGCGCGCGAACCATGGCGTACCTCTTCGGCGACGACGCCGAGAAGTCCTGACGCGCCGCTGAGACCACCGGGGACACACCCCGGGAACCCCGACGACACGTCGGCGTAACTTGGGCTCCCAAACTCTTGACAGATGGGATCCCGAGTTGCCACGATCGCCGCACAACTTCATGCACGGGTCCCGGCGGACGGAAACCGCCGCGACCCGTGACCGGTAGATCCGCACGACGCCCGCAACGCCGCGGGCAGACGGCCGCCCGTCGCTCCCGTGCCACCTCGACGACGAGGTCACCCCGCACCGAGGCATCCGAACACCCGGTTGGAGAGACTCGCATGAACGCACTTCCGTCCACCGACGTCACCGACGTCCGGACCGACAAGAAGACCCTTCGACGCGTCGTCGGCGCCAGCGCCGTCGGCACCACGCTGGAGTGGTACGACCACTTCATCTACGGCTCGGCCGCAGCACTCGTCTTCCCCCAGCTCTTCTTCCCCGAGGGCGACCGCCTGACCGCGACGATGCTCTCGCTCGTCACGTACGCCGTCGCCTTCGTCACCCGGCCGCTGGGCGCCGCGATCTTCGGCCACTTCGGTGACCGGTACGGCCGCAAGAACGTCCTCATCGTCACGCTCGTGCTCATGGGCACCGCGACCGGCCTCATCGGCGTGCTGCCGACGTACCACACCGTCGGCATCCTTGCCCCGCTCCTGCTCACGATCCTGCGCTTCGTGCAGGGCGTCGGCCTCGGCGGCGAGTGGGGCGGCGCGGCGCTGATGGTCGGCGAGTACAGCAGCTCGGGCAAGCGCGGCTTCCTCGGGTCGCTGGTGCAGATCGCGAGCCCGCTCGGCCTGCTCATCGCCAACGCGGTGTTCTCCGTGACCACCTACCTCGTCTCCGAGGACGCGTTCTTCGCCTGGGGCTGGCGCGTGCCGTTCCTGCTCAGCACGCTGCTCGTGGCCGTCGGCCTGTGGATCCGCTCCCAGGTGCAGGAATCCCCGTTGTTCGAGGAGGAGGCGTCCGACAAGGACGAGAAGACGCCGCTGCGCACCGTGCTCACCGAGCACTGGCGCCCGCTGCTCATCGCCATCGGCTCCCGCGTGGGCAGCGACGTCGCGTTCTACGTCGTCAACGTCTTCATCCTCGTCTACGGCACCACCCAGCTCGACCTGCCCCGGCAGCTGCTCCTCAACGCCGTGCTCGCGGGCGCGGCGAGCCAGGCGCTGTCGATCCTCTTCTGGGGCCGGCTGTGCGACCGGCTCGGCCGGCGCCCCGTCCTCCTGCTGGGCGCGGTCGGGTCGATCGTGTGGGCGTTCGCGTACTTCCCGCTGCTCGGTTCCGGGAACACGGCGCTGATCGTCCTCGCGCCGGTGGTCGGCAACTTCTTCATCGCCGCCATGTGGGGCCCGCTCGCCGCCTACGTCCCCGAGCTGTTCCCGACGAAGGTCCGCTACACCGGGGCGGGGCTCGGCTTCCAGAGCGCCGGCGTGTTCGGCGGCGCGGTCGCCCCGATCATCACGACCGCGATGATCGCCCGCCTCGACTCCTGGGTGCCCGTCGCGATCTACCTCGCCGCGACGCTGCTGGTCCTGGTCGTCTGCGTGCTCCTCGCGAAGGAGACGGCCTCGACCGACCTGCGGGAGGTGGGCCGGTGACCGTTCCCACCGTTCCCACCGTCCCCCCCGTTCCCGCCGGTCGCGACGACGAGCGGTTCCTGCGTGCCGCCCTCGCCCAGGCCCGGCGCGCCGGGGACCGCGGGGACCTCGCGGTCGGCGCCGTGGCCGTCGTCGACGGGGACGTCGTGGCCGCCGGCGGCAACGAGGTGATCACGAGCGGCGACCCGTCCGCGCACGCCGAGGTGGTGGTGCTGCGTGCCCTCGAGGCCACCGGCCTGCCGCCCGGGGACGCCGTCCTCTACACCACCTTCGAGCCCTGCCCGATGTGCCTGGGCGCGTGCCTGGTGCACGGCGTCGGCGCGGTCGTCGTCGGCGGCACGCGCCGGGCCGGCGACCGCGCCTGGGGCGGGTACACGCCCGCCGGGCTCGCCGCGCAGGTCGCCGACGGCGGCCCGCGCGTCGAGGTCCGCGAGGGCCCCCTCGCCGACGAGTGCCGCGAGCTCCGCGCGGCCTCCTTGCCCTGGGCCGACCCGGCCCGAGAGAGGAAGCACGCATGACGACGGCCACGAACACCGCCCGCGACCTGGTCGGCTACGGCCGCGAGGGTGCCGCGATCGAGTGGCCCGGCGGCGCGCGCGTCGCCGTCTGCCTGGTCATCAACTACGAGGAGGGCAGCGAGCTCTCCTACCCGGTCGACGGGCGCAACGAGGTGCCCCAGGAGTTCGACTACCCGCCGCTGCCCGTGCGCGACCTCGGCAACGAGTCGATCTTCGAGTACGGCTCCCGCGCCGGAATCTGGCGGCTTCAGCGGATCCTCGACGAGCGCGGGCTGCCCGCCACGATCCAGGGCTGCGCCGAGGCGCTCGAGCTCAACCCCGAGGTGGGCGCCTGGATCGCGGAGCGTGGCCACGACGTGTGCTGCCACGGGTACCGCTGGGAGAACGTCAGCGTCCTGGAGCGGGACGTCGAGCGCGAGCGCCTGCACATGGCGGTCGAGTCGATCGAGGCCACCTGCGGGGAGCGGCCACGCGGCTGGTACAGCCGGCAGCCCGCGTCGGTCAACACGCGCGAGCTGCTCGTCGAGGAGGGCGGGTTCCTCTACGACAGCGACTCGTTCGCCGACGACGTGCCGTTCTACACGCCGGTCCACGGACGCGACCACCTCGTGGTGCCGTACTCGTTCACCCTCAACGACGGCTTGTTCCTCCCGGGCCAGTCGTACTCCAGCCCGGACTCGTTCCTGGACTACGGGCGGCGGGCGTTCGACCTCCTCTGGGAGGAGGGCGCCACGCGGCCGAAGCTCATGAGCATCGGGCTGCACGCGCGGCTCATGGGGCAGCCCGCCCGGGCGCACGTGCTGCGGGAACTGCTCGACCACCTGCTCGACCACGAGGGGGTCTGGTTCACCCGCCGGCTCGACGTCGCCCGCTGGTGGCTCGACCGCTACCCGACCGCCACCTCGCGACCCGCCTGACCACACCACCCCACGAGCGAAGGAGCACACCGTGGACGCAGTCACCCTCCTGACCCACGCGACGGTCGTCACCGTCGACCCGCAGCGCACGATCCACCAGGACGGCGCCGTCGCGATCTCCGGCCGGCACGTCCTGGCCGTCGGGAAGACGGCGGACCTCGAGGTCGCCTACCCCGACGCGACGCGTGTCGACGCCCGCGGCCAGATGGTGCTGCCCGGCTTCGTCAACCTGCACGTGCACTGCGCGATCGGCGTCACCCGAGGGATCGGCGACGACATGGGCGGCGCGCCCATCTACCGGCGCGACATCCCCCAGGGCGTGATGATGTCGCCCGACGACACACTCACGATGTCGCGGCTCGGGGCGATGCAGGCCCTGGCGATGGGCTCCACGACGATCGTGGAGAACTACATCCACGCCGAGAGCAACGTCGAGGCGCTGGCCGAGGTCGGGATCCGTGCCGTCGTGAGCGAACGGGTGCACGACGCCGACCTGTTCAGCGTCCGGCACGGGCAGTACACCTACGACGAGGCGCGTGGCCGCCGGCTGCTCGCCGCGAACGCGCGACTCATCGAGGACTGGCACGGCTACGACGACGGCCGGATCACGTGCCATGTCGGGCCGCACGGCCCGGACACCGCGTCCCCCGACCTGCTGCGCCGCGCCCGGGCGCTGGCCGACGAGGCCGGCGTCGGGATGTTCGTCCACCTCGGGCAGAGCGCGGGCGAGGTGGACCAGGTCCACGCGCTCACCGGGCGGGGCTCGGTGGAGCACCTCGCCGACGTCGGCGTGCTCGGCCCGGACCTGGTCGCCGGGCACTGCGCATTCCTCGGCGACGGCGAGGCCCAGCTCCTCGCCGACTCCGGCGCCACCGTGTGCCACCTGCCGGCGGTGAACGCGAAGAGCGGCTGGATCGCACCGGTCCCCGAGCTCCGCAGGCTCGGCGCCCGGGTGGGGCTCGGCACCGACAACATGGCCCACGACATGATCGAGGCCATGCGCTTCGCCGTCGCCGTGAACCGCGTCGCGGCGGCCGACGCCGGCACGATCAGGGCGATGGACGCGCTCGAGATGGCGACGATCCAGGGCGCCCGGGCCCTCGGGCGCGAGCACGAGCTGGGGTCGATCGAGCCGGGCAAGCTCGCGGACCTGATCCTGGTGGACCTGGACGGCCCGCACGTGGCTCCCGTGCTCGACCCGGTCGCCTCCATGGTCTACGCCGGGCACGGCTCGGACGTACGGTCCGTGCTGGTCGGCGGGCGGTTCGTGGTCCGCGACCACGAGGTGCTCACCGTCGACGCCCGCACCGTCGTCGCCGACGCCCAGAAGCGGGCCGAGCACCTCTGGGCGCACGTGGCGGGCTGGGCGCCCGCCGACGGGCCGACCGGGCACCGGTGCTGACGTGTCCGTCGTGACCCCGCCCGTCCCCACCCTCGCCGACGCCGCCGCGCGCCTCGCCGACGGCACGCTGACCAGCGCCGCGCTGGTGGACGCCGTCCTCGACGTCGCCGCCGCCACCGAGGGCGACGTGCACGCCTACGCCGCCCTCGACCCCGGTGCGGCGCGCGCCGCCGCCCGGGCTGCGGACGCCGCCCCCGAGCCACGCGGGCCGCTGCACGGTCTCCCGGTCGGCGTGAAGGACCTGATCGCGACGGCCGGCCTGCCCACGCGGGCCGGGTCGGCGTCCTGGACCCCGCCCGGGCCCCCGCGGGACGCGGCGGTCGTGCGGGCGCTCCGGGCCGCCGGGGCGGTCGTCGTGGGCAAGCAGCACACCCACGAGTTCGGCTACGGCACCAGCGAGCCGCCCACGCGCCGCCCCGACCGCCCCGACCTGTATGCGGGCGGGTCCACCGTGGGGGGCGCCGTGTCCGTGGCCGTGGGGTCGTGCCTCGCTGCGATCGGCACCGACGGCGGCGGCTCGGTCCGTAAGCCCGCCTCGCTGCTGGGCCTGGTGGGCCTCAAGCCGACGCACGGCGCGGTGAGCACCGACGGCCTCCTGCCCGGCGCGACGTCGAACGACCACGTCGGCTGGATCACGCGGGACGTCGCCGGGTCGGCGCTGCTGCTCGACGCGCTCACCCCGCTCGGCGGCACGCTGGAGCGCACCGTCGGCGGGCTCCGGATCGGCTGCCCCGGCGCCCTGTTCCGGGACCTGGAGCCCGGGATCGAGGCCGCCGTGCGCCGCTGCCTCGGCCTGCTGGCAGCCGCGGGCGCGGAGGTGGTCCCGGTCGAGATCCCCGAGCTCGACCTGGCGGCGGACGCGCACGGCACCCTCGGCGCGTTCGAGTCGGCCGCCATGCACCGCGACGTCGCGGCGGCGGTGCGGGACGGGTACCACCCCGGCACCCGACGCTTCCTCCACGAGGCCGCCCGCGTGACGCCGGAGCAGGCCGCCGGCGCCCGCACCGTCCGCGCGCGGGTGCGCGCCGCGGTCGACGCGACGCTCGACGACGCCCACCTGGACGTCCTGTGCTCCCCGACCCTCGCGCTCGGCGCGGTGCCGCTGGCCGGGATGCGGCCGGAGGCGGACCTGCCCCGCTACTGCCGGCTCACGATGCCGTTCAACCTCACCGGCCACCCGGCCGTCAGCGTCCCCTGCGGGGTCGACGGCCCCACCCCCGTGGGGTTCCAGGTCGTGGCCCGGCACGACGCCGACCTCCTCGCCCTCCGGGTGGCCGCCGCCGTCGAGGACCTCGTGGCCCCCGGCTGACCCCGCCCGTCGCCCACCCCGTCCCCGAACCCCACGGAGCCCTCGTGCAGCTGCTCGTCGTCAACCCCAACATCAGCGAACCCGTCACCGACCTCGTCGCCGCCGAGGCCCGCCGCGTCGCGAGCCCCGGCACCGAGGTCGTCGTCCGGACGGCGGCCAGCGGCGTCGCCTACATCGAGACGCCGCTCGAGGCCGTGCTCGCCGGGGCCGCGGTCGCGGAGGTGCTCGCGGCCGACGGACGCACCGCCGACGCCGTCGTCGTCGCCGCGTTCGGTGACCCCGGGCTGCCCGGGCTCAAGGAGCTCCTCGACGTGCCGGTCGTGGGCATCACGGAGGCCGCGTTCGCCACCGCCTCCCTGCTCGGCGCCCGGTTCTCGATCATCGCCATCTCGGAGCGGATCACCGCCTGGTACCGCGACTGCGTGGAGCGCCACGGCCTCGCCGGTCGGCTCGCGTCGATCCGGTCCCTGCGCGACCCTCTGCGCGGCATCGGCACCGTGCAGGAGGACTTCGGCCCCGAGCTGGTGCGGCTGGCGAACGAGGTCGTCTCCCGCGACGGC
This sequence comes from Isoptericola sp. NPDC058082, assembly GCF_042885055.1. Classification (NCBI taxonomy): domain Bacteria; kingdom Bacillati; phylum Actinomycetota; class Actinomycetes; order Micrococcales; family Promicromonosporaceae; genus Isoptericola; species Isoptericola sp. NPDC058082. The sequence continues at coordinate 20,726 of NZ_JBHVSQ010000004.1, forward strand.
GCCGACGTCGTCGTCCTGGCCGGCGCGCCCCTCGCCGGGCTGGCCCGCACCGTCGCGCACCGCATCCCCGTGCCCGTCGTCGACGGCGTCTCCGCGGGCGTCGCGCAGGCCGAGGCGCTGGTCCGCCTCGCCCCCGGCGCCGCCCGCGCCGGTTCGGCCGCCCCGCCGCCCCGCAAGGACACCGCCGGCCTCTCGCCCGCGCTCCGCGCGGCGCTGCGCCGCGAACCCCGCCCCTGACCACCCGCCCACGGCACCGCCGCCACCGGCCCTAGGAGGACCTGTGCTCCACGACCTGCTCATCACCCACGCCACCATCGTCAACGCCGACGGCACCACCCGGGGGCACATCGGCGTCACGGGCGGCACCGTCACCGCGATCTACGCGTCGGAGGTGACGGACCTGCCGCCCGCCGTCCGGACCGTCGACGCCACCGGCATGCTCGTGATCCCGGGAGGGGTCGACGCGCACTGCCACGTGGAGCAGGTGACCGGGGCGTACAGGTCGCTCGACACCTACGAGACGGCCACGACCGCGGCGCTGCACGGCGGCACCACGACGATCGTCGACTTCGGGATCCCCGCCGACGCGAGCGAGAGCCCGCTCGCCGCGCTGCGGAACAAGCTCGGGCTCCTCGACGGCGCCCGCTGCGACGTCGGGCTGCACGGCGCCGTCGTGGCGTGGGACGACGACGTGCCCGCCCAGCTGCAGGAGATGGCCGACCTGGGCGTGCCGTCCGTGAAGGTGTACACCACCAACCGCGGCACCACGATGGCCGACGAGGACACGATCCTGCGGGTCATGAAGGAGACGGCCCGCCGCGGCGGGCTCGTCTACGTCCACTCGGAGCACGACGCGATCGTCGTCGACCGCACCGCCGCCTGCGCCGCCGACGGCCGCATCGGCATCGAGGACCTGCCGCGCTCGCGGCCGGAGATCTCGGAGGACGCCTCGGTGCGCGAGATGTTGGCCGTCGCCGCGTACACGGGCGCCGCCGTCTACTTCGTGCACCAGACCACGCCCGCCGCGGTCGAGGCCGTCCGGGAGGCGCGCGCCCGGGGCCAGGTCGTGTACTCCGAGACCTGCCCGCACTACCTCCTGCTCGACGAGTCCGTCTACGCCTCCGCGGCTCCGGAGAAGTTCGCGTGCTGCCCGCCGATCCGGCCCGCGTCGGCGGCCGCCGGCCTCCTGAACCGGCTCGCGCGCGGGCAGGTCGACACCGTCTCCTCCGACCACTCCTGCTACGACCTCGCCCAGAAGCAGCGGTCCCGCCACGACGTGCGCCGCATGCCCCACGGCCTGCCGGGGGTCGAGACGCGGATGCCGGCCGCGTTCACCGCGCTGGTCACGCGCGGGGGCCTGCCGGTGGAGCGGTTCGTCGAGGTCTTCGCCACCGCTCCCGCCCGGATCAACGGCCTGTCCACGAAGGGAGTCGTCGCCGTCGGCTACGACGCGGACCTCGTCCTCGTCGACCCCGCGGAGCGCAGGACCGTCGACGGGGCGGCCCTCCACCAGGGCACCGACTTCTCGCCCTTCGACGGGATGATGCTCTCTGGCTGGCCGCGGACGGTCGTGTCCGGCGGTCGGGTCGTGCTTGACGAGGGCACCTTCCACGACCCCGGCCCCGTCGGCCGGTTCCTGCCCCGCACCGGCCCGGGTCAGGGTTCCTCAGGGTCGAACGGGGGGACCACCCGATACCGAGCGCGCGGCGCCGCTCGTACCGTCGAAGCATGACCACACCGACCTCGACCCCCTACGTCCAGCCCTCCCCGGCACCGAGGCGCAAGCTGTTCCGCCCGAAGCACGGCCGCGTGCTCGGCGGCGTCTGCGCCGGCCTCGCCGACTACCTCGGCTGGAGCCGCGGCCTCGTCCGCGTGCTCTCCGTGGCGTCGATCCTCATCCCCGGCCCGCAGGTGCTCGCCTACATCGTGCTGTGGATCCTCATGCCCGACGAGGACAAGGCCCTGCGCACGGCCTGACGCCGGACCCGTTCCCGACCCACCAGGAGGAGCCGTGGAGCTCACCCTCGAGCGCGGCGACCTCACGACCGTCGCCACGGACGCGATCGTCAACGCCGCGAACTCGTCGCTGCTGGGCGGCGGCGGGGTCGACGGCGCCATCCACGCCGCCGCGGGCCCGCGCCTGCTGGAGGCGTGCCGCGAGCTGCGCCGCAGCACCCTGCCCGACGGCCTGCCCGTCGGCGACGCCGTCGCGACCCCCGGCTTCGACCTGCCCGCCGCGTGGGTGATCCACACGGTCGGCCCGAACCGGCACGCCGGCCAGACCGACCCCGCGCTGCTCGCCTCCTGCTTCACGCGGTCGCTGGACGTCGCAGCCGACCTCCGCGCCCGGACCGTCGCGTTCCCCGCCGTCGGCGCCGGCGTGTACGGCTGGTCGCCCGACGACGTCGCGCGGGCCGCGCTCGACGCCGTCCGCGCGTGGGACGACGCCAACCCGGCCGCGATCGACGAGGTCCGCTTCGTCCTCTTCAACGCGCCCGTGCTGGCGGCCTTCGAACAGGCGCTCGCGACCGCCTGACCTGCGAGAACGGTTGTCCACAGGCGGTCGTCCACAGCCTTGTGGCGGCACCTCGCGAGCGGTAGGTTCGAACACGTGTTCGAGACCGTGTCCGGCTCCCCCGACCCGCCCCCGGCGGCGCCGTCGCTCGCGACCGTGTCGACGGCCATCGACGAGGTCGTGGAGCTCCAGCGGCAGGTCGACGCGCTCGAGGCACGCAGGCTCGCCGCCGTGGCGCGGGCCGGGATCGCCGCAGAGCGCGCCGAGTCGGCGCTGCTCGTGCACGACGACGTGGAGCTGGGCCGCGCCGGTGCAGGACGGCGCCGCGACCTCGCCCGGCGCGCCTTCACGGCCGACCTGGCGACGGCGCTGCGCCTCACCGAACAGGCGGCCGCCCACCTCGTCGACACGGCGCACACCCTGGCGGTGCGCGCCGGAGAGGCGGGGCACGCCACCCTCGACGGGCTCCGGCAAGGCCGCCTCTCGCTGGCCCACGCCACCGCGATCGCGGACACGCTGGCAGAGCTCCCGACCACGGAAGCACGCGCCCTGGTCGAGGCCGGCGTGCTGCCCCGCGCCGCGGCCTGCACCGTGCCGCAGCTGCGTCGGCACCTGCGTCGCGCACGAGACCTCGCCCACCCCGAGCCGTTCGTCGAGCGGCATCGCCGGGCCGTGGAGTCGCGAGCCGTCTACGTCGACCCCGGTGCCGACGGCATGGCCTGGCTCACCGCTCTCCTGCCTGCGCACGCGGCCCATGCCGCCCACGACCGCCTCACCGTCGCGGGACGACGGGCGCAGGAGGCCGGAGACCCCCGCACGCTCGCGCAGCTTCGCGCGGACGCGGTCGCCGACCTGCTCCTCACGGGCACCGACGACGGCACCGACGGCGGCGTCGAGGGCCAGGGTTCCGTGCCGGACCTCGCCGAGATCGCCCGCCGCATCACGCCGACCGTGCGAGTGACGGTGCCGATGCTCTCGCTGCTGGGCGCCTCGGACGCGGCGGGCGACCTCGACGGCCACGGGCCGGTGGACGCGGCGACCGCCTCGACGCTCACGGCCGGGGCGCCGTCGCTGCGCCGGCTGCTCGTCGACCCGGTGAACGGCAGCGTGCTCACCATCGACCCCGGCACGTACACGGTCCCCGCGGCGCTGCGCGACTTCCTCCGGGCGCGCGACGGCGTCTGCCGGTTCCCGGGCTGCACCCGCGCAGCGGCGCGGTGCGACGTCGACCACGTGGTCGCATGGTCCGACGGCGGGCGCACGGTCGCGAACAACCTGGCACACCTGTGCCGGCACCATCACGTGATCAAGCACCAGTCGACGTGGCATGGCGTGCTCGGCCCGGACGGCACCCTCACCTGGACCTCGCCGACCGGGCGGGAGCACCACGACCCTCCGGCGGAACTCACCGGCCCCGACGGATCCGGTCCCTCGACACCGAAGCCCAGTGCACCCCGACCGGGCGCACCCGTGCGCCCTGATGCCGACCCGCCTGAGGCCGAAGCACCAGAGCCCTGGTCCTGAGGCGACGCCTGAGGGTCGGTGCACGGACGCGGCGACGAGCGTCTGCCGCAATGCGCGTGCGCCGCCCGCCGGCGACCTGCCACGATCCGTCCGTGAGCACCCCGGAGGGCACCCCCGAGACCTTCGTCCGTGTCCAGGCGACCTACCGCGGCCGACTGGGTGTCGAGGTCGGGATCTTCGTGGCCGTCGACCATCTCCGTCGTGCGGGCGTACTCACCGACGGGGAGGTGGCGGAGTATCTCGACCTCCACGACTGGTTCCTCGAGCACCTGCAGAACCCGGACTTCTACGCCGACGGCAACACGGTCGGCGCGGTGACATGGTTCCGCACCCCGCTCCCGGTTGCCGTGCAGGACGGCGTGGACCGGCTGTGCGCGATCCTGGCTGCGCACGGCGTCGCGGTCGACGTCGTGCGCAGCACCGACCCGGGCACGCGCGTGTACGAGGACGAGCTCCAGGTCGGCGTCGTGCCGTACGTCCGTCACGACCCGACGCCGCTGCCCGACGGCCTCGTGCAGGCGCCCACCAGCCCGGGGTCGCTGCGCGCCGTCGCGGAGTCGCCGATCCGGCACGTGCTGTTCGACGCCGACGACGTGCTGCAGGTCGTACCCGGCGGGTGGTACGCGCTGATGGAGCCGCACGCCGGGGAGCGTGCACGCGACGTCGTGCACCGGGCGTGGAAGGCCGAGCGGCCGACGCTCGCAGGCGAGGGCGACCTGCTGCTCCTGCTGGCCGAGGTGCTCACGGAGCAGGGCGTGACCGCGCCGGTCGAGCAGGTGTTCGCCGACGTCTGGTGCCGCGTCGAGACGGCGCCGCAGACGTTCGCGGTCGTCGACGCCCTGCGGCGCAACGGCTACGGCATCCACCTGGGCACCAACCAGGACCGCCACCGGGCGGCCTACCTGCGCGGGACGCTCGGCTACGACGACCTGTTCGACGTCAGTTGCTACTCCCACGACCTGGGCGTCGCGAAGCCGGACCCGGCGTTCTTCGTCGAGGCGGCACGCCGGATCGGCGCGGACCCCGCGTCGATCCTGTTCGTCGACGACCGGCCGGCGAACGTCGAGGGCGCCCGCACGGCCGGTCTCGCGGCGGTGTGCTGGACGGTCGACGACGGCATCCCTGCGCTCGCCGACCTGCTGGCCGAGCACGGCGTCGACGGCCGGGTGACTCCTTGAGTCGGCCGACCGCCGGACGCGCCCGTCAGCGCTTCGGGTAGCCCGCCTGCGGCCGGTCCTCGTCGAGCTCCTCGACGTGCTCGAACTCGGTGGGCTCGTGCCGCACGGTGCGGTTGTACAGCCAGGTGACGAACGACAGCACGATGCCGACGGCGAGCAGCCCGCCGGCGATGACGTACTGCTCCTGCTGCTCCTCGTTGCGCGCCCACGGACCCGCGAGGAAGGCACAGGTGACGGCGCCGAGCAGCGCGATCCACGTCTTGGTGCGGAAGTGCTCGTGCTGCACGGGCTTGCGGCGCAGCACCAGCAGCGCCACGTTCACCACCGCGAACACGGTGAGCAGCAGCAGCGACGTCGTGCCGCCCAGCAGGCTGATCGCGTCCGAGCCGGCCTCGGTCGCGCTGGCACGGACCACGTAGATGATGAGCCCGAACGAGATGAGCGTGGTGACGATGATCGACACCCACGGCGTCTTGCGGGTGCGGTGCACCCTGCCGAAGCTGCGCGGCAGCACGCCCTGGTGCGCCAGCCCGTACAGCAGGCGGGACGCCATGAGCATGTTGATCAGCGCGGAGTTCGCGACGGCGAACATGCCGATGAACGGGAAGATCGTGTCGAACGGCAGGCCCGGCGCCCCGGCGGCCACGACCTGGGTGAGGGCGGACCCCTTCGAGTCGTCGGCCAGGTCGCCGACCGGCACCAGCGCGACCGCGGTGATCGCGACGAGCACGTAGATGAGCCCCGTGATGGACAGGCCCGTGAGCATGGTGCGCGGGAAGTCCTTCACGGGGTCGCGGCACTCCTCGGCCATGTTCACGGAGTCCTCGAAGCCCACCATCGCGAAGAACGCGAGCGTCGTCGCCGCCGTGACGGCGAGGAAGACGCTCTTGTCGTCGGCGCTCTCGAAGACGACCACGCGGGAGAAGTCCGCCCGCCCCTGGGTCATGCCCCACATTCCGACGAAGATGACCATGAGCAGGCCGGACAGCTCCACGAGAGTGAGCACCACGTTCGCCTTGACGCTCTCGCCGACGCCGCGGAAGTTCACCAGCGCGACGAGGGTCATGAACCCGAGCGCGATGAGCAGCAGCCCGGAGCCGCCGGGCTCGAGGCCGAGCCCGAAGCCGTCGTTGAGGAAGCCCGCGAACGCGTTCGACGCCGTCGACGCCGACGTGATGCCGGAGCACATCACCATGAACGCGATGATGAACGTGACGAAGTGGATGCCGAACGCCTTGTGCGTGTACAGCGCGGCGCCGGCGGCCTGGGGGTACTTGGTGACCAGCTCCAGGTACGAGAACGCGGTGAGGGTCGCCACCAGGAACGCGATGAGGAACGGCGCCCAGGCCGCGCCGCCCACCTCGCCGGCGACCTGCCCGGTGAGGGCGTAGACGCCGGTGCCGAGGATGTCCCCGACGATGAAGAGCAGCAGGAGCTTGCGCCCCATCACCCGCTTGAGGCCCGGTTCGGGGGCGGTGCCGCCCGCCCCGCCGCCCGCCTGATCGATCGTCTGGCTCATCGCGACCTCCTGGATCCTGCAGTGGATCGTGCTCTCGCGTGGATCGTGCTCTCGCACGGTTCGTCCGTGCCCCTCGCCTCGTCGCGCGGGCCTGGCCGTCCTTCAGTCCCCTCATGGAACCGCGCCGAGGCCTGACCTGCATGGGCGACGCGCGGGCGGGCAGGGCAGAGTTGCGCGCAACAAGGTCTCGCACGGTGCGGGTGCAGGGGGCAACCGGACTGACGAGGTGCATGCGGGTGCGACGAACGGTGGTCACGGGAGCGGGGGCGGTCACGCCCGTCGGCGGCACGGTCGAGGAGACGTGGGCGGCCCTGCGGGCCGGTGCGAACGGTGCCGGCGCGATCACGGAGGAGTGGGCCGGCACGCTGCCGGTGCGCATCGCCGCGCGGGCGGACGACTCCTTCGCCGCCGGGCTGAGCGTGCCCGAGCGCCGCGCTCGCGACCGGGTGGAGCAGCTGACGCTGGTCGCGGGCCGGGAGGCCTGGACGTCGGCGGGGTCGCCGGACGTGGACCCCACCCGGGTCGCCGTGGCCGTCGGCACCGCGCACGGCGGCATCGCGACGACCGTCGCCATGCAGGACGTCCTCGGGACGGCCGGCTACCGCCGCGTGTCCCCGCACACCATCACGATGGCGATGGCGAACGGCCCGGCCGCCTACCTCTCCCTCGACCTGCGGGCCAAGGCCGGGGCCCGCGCCCCGGTGAGCGCGTGCGCCGCGGGGGTGGAGGCGATCGCCCAGGGCCGCGACCTGATCCGCTCGGGGGCGGCGGACGTCGTCGTGTGCGGCGGGGCGGAGGCCAGCATCGTGCCGCTGTCCCTCACCGGGTTCGGCCGGGTCCGCGCCCTGTCGACGCGCAACGACGAGCCGCTGCGCGCCTCGCGCCCGTTCGACGTCCACCGCGACGGCTTCGTCATGGGCGAGGGAGCCGTGCTCGTGGTGCTCGAGGCCGAGGAGCACGCCCGCGCGCGGGGCGCGACGGTCCTGGGGGCCGTGGACGGCGCGTCCCTCACCTCCGACGCGTTCGACATCGTCGGCGGCGACCCGGCCAACCAGGCCCGGACCATCACGCTCGCGCTGCGCGACGCCGGCCTGGAACCGGGCGACGTCGGGCTGGTGCACGCGCACGCGACGTCCACGCCGATGGGCGACGTCAACGAGGCCGCGGCCCTGCGCGCCGCGCTCGGCAGCCCGCCTGCCGTGACCGCCACGAAGGCGTCCACGGGTCACCTGCTCGGGGCGTCCGGCGCCCTGGGCGCGCTGGTCGCGCTGCTGGCGCTGCGCGACGGCGTCGTGCCGCCGACCATCAACCTCGACGACCCCGACCCGGCCGTCGACCTCGACGTCGTCACCGCTCCCCGGACGACGACGGCGCGGCACGCGCTCGTCGACGCCTTCGGCTTCGGCGGGCACAGCGCCGCGCTGGTGCTGTCGCGGGGATGAGCGCCGGAACCGGCGCCGGAACCGTCAGGAGAGGGCGGAGGCCAGGAAGCCCTCGACCGCCTCGAAGTAGGCGTCGGGCTGGTCGCGGCGCACGCAGTGGCCGGCGTCGGCGACGACGACGGTGCGCAGCAGCGGGTTGGTCGGGCCGGGTTCGTCGGGCGCCGGGCCGACGCTGTCCCGGTCGGGCAGGACCAGCAGGGTCGGCACCGTCAGCCGGGACACGAGGTCGGCCCAGCTCTCGCGACCGAGGTGCAGCCCCCGGCGCAGGTAGTCGCGCTGGACCTGCGGCTTGCACCGCGCCCAGGCCCGGGCCTCGGGCGGGCTCCACGCGCTCTCCGTGACGAGCGCGTCGAGCTCGCCGTGCGCGACACGCGCGCTCACGCCCTCGACGAACGCGAGGAACCCGGCGGCGTGCTCGGCCGGGCTGGCGCCGCCGTCCGCACGCGGCGGGTCCTCGAGCACCAGCGCGCGCACCGCCGCCGGCCGGGCGACCGCCGCGCGCAGCGCGAGCGCGCCGCCCATCGAGTGCCCCAGCAGCACGACGGGCTCCGGCTGGTCGTCGAGGACGGCGAGCACGTCGGCGAGCATCAGCTCGGCCGTGCCGCCCAGCTCGTCGTCGCGGAACCGTGGCGACGTGCCGTGGCCGCGCATGCTCGGCGCGACGATGCGCCAGTCCTGCTGCCAGCGGTGCACCAGGTCGGGGAAGTTGTCGCCCGCGTCGGTGAGGCCGTGCAGCACCACGACCGTGGGGGAGGCGGCGTCGCCGGCGGTGTGGATCGTCAGCTCTGAGGTCACGGCCCGGGAGCCTAGCGTCCCGGAGTTCACCCGAGCCCGGCGTTCCGGGGCTGCGTCTCCTCCCTCTTCTTCGGTACGTCGACGACGATGTCCGACGGGTGACTTCCGGTCACGATTCGGGCGAAGGTTCCCCGGGTGCCTTGACACCGTGACCGCGCCGGTCGTGCGATGAGAGCGAGACCGGGGCGCAAGGACGCGCCAGGCCGGTGCCGCGCGCACCGACCCCCCACCGGCCCGAGGGCGTAGGGGTGAGGCACATGCGAGGAGCTCCCAGGACGTCGGCGGTCGCCGCGGTCGCGGCCGTGGCGGCGTTGGCGTTGGCCGCGTGCGGCAGCAACGGCGGTGAACCGGAGAGCGGCGGCAGCGGCAGCGGCGGCGCGGACGAGGTGGAGGTGTTCACCTGGTGGGCCGCCGGGTCGGAGAAGGCCGGCCTGGACGCGCTGGTCAAGGTGTTCGACGAGCAGCACCCGGACGTGACGTTCGTCAACGGGGCCGTGGCCGGCGGCGCAGGGTCGCAGGCGAAGGACCTGCTGCAGACCCGCCTGCAGGCGCAGGACCCGCCGGACACCTTCCAGGCCCACGCGGGCGCGGAGCTGCAGGACTACATCGACGCCGCGCAGATCGAGCCCGTCTCCGACCTCTACGACGAGTTCGGGCTGACCGACGCCTTCCCGCCCGACCTCGTGGACCGGCTGAAGGCCGACGACGGCGAGATCTACTCGATCCCGTCGAACATCCACCGCGCCAACGTGGTGTGGACCAACCGGCAGGTGCTCACCGACGCCGGTCTCGACCCGGACGCCACCTACCCCGACCTCTCGTCGTGGATGGACGACCTGGCCAAGCTGAAGGACGCGGGCGTCACGCCGCTCGCGATCGCGCAGGCGTGGACGCAGGTGCAGCTCCTCGAGACGGTGCTGCTGTCCGACCTGGGTGCCGAAGGCTACTCCGGGCTGTGGGACGGCTCCACCGACTGGAGCGGCCCCGAGGTCAAGGCGGCGCTGGAGGACTTCGAGACGCTCATGGGCTACACGAACACCGACCGGGACGGCCTCGACTGGCCGGAGTCGCAGCAGCTCGTCATCGACGGCAAGGCCGGGTTCACCGTGATGGGCGACTGGGCGGAGGCGTCGTACGTGGAGCAGAAGCAGGAGCTCGGCACCGACTACTCGGCGTACGCCGTGCCGGGCACGGACGGCGTCTTCGACTTCCTCGCCGACTCGTTCACGCTGCCGGTGGGCGCCCCGCACCCCGGCGGGGCCAAGGCGTGGCTCGAGACGGTGGGTTCGGCCGAGGGGCAGGAGGCGTTCAACAAGGCCAAGGGCTCCATCCCGGCCCGCACCGACATCGACATGTCGACCTTCGGCGAGTACCAGCAGTCCGCCGCGGAGGCGTTCAAGAGCGACACCATCGTGTCCTCGTTGGCGCACGGTGCCGCCGTCCCGGTGGCGATCTCGACGGCCATCACGGACGCCACGAGCAAGTTCACCTCGGGGGCGTCGGACCTGGCGACGTTCCAGTCGGAGCTGGCCGCCGCGGTCGCCGGCTGAGGCGCGATGCCCGCCGCCACGCGCAGGCGGACGGGGGTGCGCCGGGCGGTCCGCCGCGCCGGCGCGCCCCTGCTCCTGCTGCTGCCCTCCCTCGTCCTGGTCGGGGTGTTCGTCTACGGCCTCATCGTGGCGAACGCGCGCCAGTCCGCGACCGACAACCACACCGCCGCCCAGGCGACGGGCCAGGCGCCGACGACGGGCGTCGGGCTGCGCAACTACCTCGACCTGCTGGCCAGCGACGAGTTCCAGCACTCGCTGACGAACCTCGTGCTCTACACCGTGGTGTTCCTGGTGGGCACGATGATCATCGGCTTCCTGTGGGCCTGGCTGCTCGACAAGCCGCTGCGGGGCGAGGGGTTCTTCCGGTCGATCTACCTGTTCCCCATGGCGGTCTCGTTCATCGCGTCGGGCGTGGTGTGGCGGTGGCTGCTCAACTCCAACCAGGGCGAGCAGGCGTCGGGCCTCAACCGGCTGTTCCAGATGATCGGGCTGGACGCGCTGCAGAACAACTGGTGGAACAACGTGTCCGTGGGCATCGTCGCCATCGCGATCCCCGCGATCTGGCAGCTCTCGGGGTACGTGATGGCGCTGTTCCTCGCGGGCTTCCGCGGCATCCCCGTCGAGCTGCGCGAGGCCGCCCGGGTGGACGGCGCGAGCGAGTGGAAGCTGTACCGGCACGTGCTGTTCCCGCAGCTGTCGCCCATCGCGCTGTCAGCGCTCATCATCATCGGCCACATGTCGCTCAAGGCGTTCGACCTCATCATGTCGATCTCCAAGCCGGCGAACTACCAGACCAAGGTGCCCGCCGTGGACATGTACGTGTTCAAGTCGGCCTTCGACTACGCCAACGCGGCCGCCGTCGGCACGATCCTGCTGGTCATCGTGGCGATCGTCATCGTGCCGTACCTGGTCCACACCCACCGGCAGGACAAGCGATGACCGCCGTCGTCGAGGAGGCCGGACGCCCCATCGACCTCGGCCGCCGTGCCGCGCCGCGGGGCCGCTTCACCGTGGGCCGCACGCTGCGCTACCTGGTGCTGCTGCTCTTCGTGCTCGTGGTGCTGGTGCCGGTGTACGTGCTGCTCGTGACCAGCTTCAAGGGCCCGGGCGACGCCGCCCCGACCCGGGCGTGGAACCTGCCGCAGGTGTGGACCACGGCCAACTGGGAGACGGCGTGGTCCACGCTCTCGCCCGCCATCGCGCGCACGGTGCAGATGGTGGTGCCGGCCGCGCTGATCTCGGCCTTCCTCGGGTCGCTCAACGGGTTCGTGCTGTCGCGGTGGCGGTTCCCCGGCGCCGACCTCGTGTTCACGCTGATCCTGTTCGGCATGTTCATCCCGTACCAGGCGGTGATGATCCCGCTGAACCAGCTGGTGCTCGGGCTGGGCGTACCGAGCGGCGTCCCGGCCCTGATCCTGCTGCACGTCGTCTACGGCATCCCCATCACGACGCTGATCTTCCGCAACTACTACATGACCGTGCCGCAGGAGCTGGTCGAGGCGGCGCGCGTCGACGGCGCGGGCATGCTGCGCACGTACGCGTGGATCGTGCTGCCGATCTCCGTGCCGAGCTTCGTCGTCGTGCTCATCTGGCAGTTCACGTCGGCGTGGAACGACTTCCTGTTCGCCGTGTTCTTCTCGTCCAGCCAGAACGGGCCCGTGACCCTCGCGCTGAACAACCTCGCCAACGGCGCGCTGCTGCAGGACTACGGCGTCTCCATGGCGGGCGCGCTGTTCGCCTCGCTGCCCACGCTGCTCGTGTACGTGCTGCTGGGCCGGTACTTCATGGGCGGACTGATGTCCGGGTCGGTCAAGGGCTGAACGGACCACGCGGGCCTGTGGACGACCGCGGCCGGGTGTCGGGAGCACCGGGCAGGCTGGGGGCATGACGACGACCACCCCCGCCGCCCGGTGCTTCGGCGACGGCGACCCCCTGTACGAGGCGTACCACGACACCGAGTGGGGCGTGCCCGTGCACGGCGAGGCCGCGCTGCTGGAGCGGATCGCGCTGGAGGGCTTCCAGTCCGGCCTGTCGTGGATCACCGTGCTGCGCAAGCGCCCCGCGTTCCGGGAGGTGTTCGCCGGGTTCGAGCCGGAGAAGGTCGCGGCCCTCACCCCCGACGACGTCGAGCGCCTGCTCGGCGACGCCCGGATCATCCGCAACCGGCAGAAGATCGAGGCCACGATCGGCAACGCCCGCGCCGTGCTCGCCCTGCACGACGACGGCCGCACGCTCGACGAGCTGTTCTGGTCGTTCGCGCCGGAGCCGCGCGTGGCACGACTCGCGTCCTGGCAGACGGTGCCCGCCATGACCGACGAGTCGAAGGCCATGGCCAAGACCCTCAAGAAGGAGGGGTTCCGCTTCTTCGGCCCGACGACGGCGTACGCGGCCATGCAGGCCTGCGGGCTCGTGGACGACCACCTCGCGACGTGCCCGGTGGTCACGGGCCACCGGTCAGTGGCGGGCGGCGCGGCGTAGGGCGGCGAACGCCCCCGTCGACCAGAGCGCGAGCGCGACGAGAGCCGGCTGGAAGAACAGCCGGGCGAACCGCTTGGCGTCGGTGTCGAGGCCGAACCCGTCCTTCCGTTCGAGCCACTGGCCGACGTTCCCGGGGAAGATCACGACGAAGAAGGCTGCGACGACCAGTCCCACCGCGACCTTCCACCGGGCGAGCGCCACGAGCGACCCGCCCAGCACGATCTCCACGGCCCCGGACGCGAGGACGGTGACGTCCTCGTCGACCGGGAACCAGGCGGGGACCTGGGCCCGGAACTCCTCGCGGGCGACCGTGAGGTGGGTGATGCCGGCCCCGGCGAGCGCCACGCCGAGCGCGACCCTCCCGATCCGGCGAGGCATCGACGTGGGCTCCGGTCGCACGAGCTCCTTCAGGTCCATCCGGCGATGCTCGCAGCACCGGCCGCGCGACGCACCCGAGGGCTCGGTCGGGTGGACGGGCGGCCGACCGTGCCACCTGGTCCAATGTCCGCATGACCGGGTTCTGGTGGGGCCTGCTGGGCAGCTCGTCGCTGCTGATCGGCGCCGCCCTCGTGCTGTGGCGGACGCCGAGCCGGCGGCTCACGGGCCTCATCATGGCGTTCGGCGCGGGCGTGCTCATCAGCGCCGTCGCGTACGACCTGGTCGAGGACGCCTCGCGGGCGGCGAGCGGCTGGGTGCTGCTCGCGGGGCTGGCCGCCGGTGCGCTGACGTTCTTCGTCGGCGACCTGCTCATCGACCGGCGCGGAGGACGGGACCGCAAGCGGTCCACGGGCGCGCAGTCGGAGGGGTCGGGCGGCGCGATCGCGCTGGGCACCGTGCTGGACGGCATCCCCGAGTCGGTGGTGCTGGGCTCGACCCTGGTCGGGGGTGGCGGGGTGAGCGTCGCGGTCCTCGCCGCCGTGTTCATCTCCAACCTGCCCGAGGCGATGTCCGCCACCGTCGGGCTGCGCCAGGCGGGCACGTCCACCGCCCGGCTGGCGCTGCTGTGGGGCGGCACCACCCTGGTCTCCGCGGTCGCCGCGGGCGTCGGCTACGCGGCGCTGGGCACCGCCGACCCGGTGACCATCGCCGTCGTGCAGGCCTTCGCCGCCGGCGCGCTGCTCACCATGCTGGTCGACACGATGATCCCCGAGGCCACCGAGTTCGGTGGCCCGGTCACCGGGCTCGTCACCGTGCTCGGCTTCGCGACCGCCTTCGGGCTGTCGGCGCTGGGCTAGGCCGCCGGCGCCGCCGCCGCGAGCTCGGAGACCGTGCCCGACATGATCGTCCGCACGTGCCTGGTGACGTGCTCCACCGGCCAGTCCCACCACGCCACGGCGAGGAGCCGCGCGACGTCGTCGGCGTCGTACCGGGTCCTCAGCAGCCGGGCGGGGTTGCCGCCGACGATCCCGTAGTCGGGCACGTCCCGGGTGACCACGGCACCGGCCGCGACGATCGCGCCGTGACCGATGCGGACACCGGGCATGACCGTGGCCCCGTGGCCGAACCAGACGTCGTGGCCCACCACCGTGTCCCCGCGTCCGGGCAGGCCGGTGATGAGGTCGAAGTGCTCCGCCCACGCGCCCCCCATCGTGGGGAACGGGAACGTGGAGGGGCCGTCCATGCGGTGGTTGGCGCCGTTCATGATGAACCGGGTGCCGGTGCCCAGCGCGCAGTACCGGCCGATCACGAGCCGCTCGGGGCCGTAGTGGTAGAGCACGTTGCGGGTCTCGAACGCCGTCGGGTCGTCGGGGTCGTCGTAGTAGGAGAAGTCCCCGACCTCGATCAGCGGCGAGGCCACGAGCGGCTTGAGCAGGACGACACGCGGGTGCTCGGGCATCGGGTGGAGCACCGTGGGATCGGGCAGGACGGGCGGCATCGCGACGGCAGTCCTCTCGTCGGTCAGGAGTCGGAGGGCGCGAGGGTGCGCAGGACGTCGAACTCGTTGCCCTCGGGGTCGGCCATGACCACCCAGGTCCGGTCGGCGCCCTGGCCGACGTCCGCCCGGGTGGCGCCGAGGTCGAGCAGCCGGGCCACCTCGTCGGCGGTGCTGCGGTCGACCGGGCTCACGTCCAGGTGGAGGCGGTTCTTCACGCTCTTGCCCTCCGGCACCCGGGTGAACACGATCGTCGGCGGCATCTGACGGGCCTGGATGTCCTCGACGGTCGGCTCCCAGGAGGCGATCTCGACCATGTCGTCGCTCCGGTCGAGCACCGTGAAGTCCAGGACGGCGCACCAGAACGCCGCGAGCCGTTCCGGGTCGTGGCAGTCGACGGTCAGCTCGGTGAACCTGCTCGTCATGTCTCTCCCTCGAGGTGCCGATGTCCTGCGGCGACGGTCGTCGCACGAGGAACCTCGCACACCCTGGACGCCTTCTCCACCGAATTGGACCGCTCTAGAGTCGGCACGATGATCACCCTCGCCGCCCACCGCCCGGAGTTCGCCGACGAGTTCCGTGCCGAGGCCGCGCGACTCCGGGCGGCCCTGGACGACCGGGTGACGACGGTCGAGCACATCGGCAGCACCGCGGTGCCGGGACTGGTGGCCAAGCCGATCCTCGACCTCGCCGCGCGCGCGGCTCCCGACGTCGACCCGTTCGGACTGGGGCCGGACGTCGCGCCGCTCGCCTACGGTCGGATCGCGCACGGACCGAGGAACCACGGCGTGTACGTGCGCGAGCACGACGGCGCGCGCACCCACATCCTGCACGTCTTCGCCCACGACGTCTGGGAGACGTGCCCCCAACGGCTGTTCCGCGACAGGCTGCTCCACGACGCGACGGCGCGGCGCCGGTACGGCGAGCTCAAGACCCGCCTGGCGGCGGAGCTCACCGACGGGCGGGAGTACACCGCCGGCAAGCGGGCGCTCGTCGAGGAGCTCCTCAACGCCGAGCGCGCGGCCCGCGGCCTGCCGCCGACGACGGCCTGGGACAAGTAGCCCGGGCCGTCGTCGGGGTCGGTCCGTGCGTCAGACCGCCGCGCGGTCCGCCTCCTCGACGGCGGCGACCTGCTGCTGCACCTCGCGGACGCGGGCGACGTCGAGCTTCTCGGACCGGTCGAAGCGGTACACGCCGTTCTGCTCCTGGAACACGTCGGTGAGCTGGGTGTAGCAGTAACCGAACATCAGCGGGTCGCCGAGCAGCACCTCGGTGAGGCCGCGGAACCGGGCGTGGAACTCCTCCTCGTCCGCGACGCGCTGGCCGTAGCCCCACGACTCGGCGGTGTCGTTCCCCGCCGCGGCGGCCGCCGCCTCCGGGTTCCACCAGATGCCGCCGTACTCGGAGACGAAGTAGGGCTGCCCCCGGTACGGCACGGACATCGCTGCGTCCTCGCGCCGGTTCTCGTACGGCGCGCCGTCGGCCAGCCCGGCCATCTGGCGCGCGAACCGCTCCGGGTCCTGCTCGTAGCTGTGGGAGTCCCAGACGTCGGTCTCGAGCACCCGGTGCGCGTACCCGCTGGCGTCGATGACGGGCCGCGAGGGGTCCGCGAGCTTGGTGGCGAGGAACATGCCGCGGGTGACGTCGTCGAGCACGGTCATCCGGTCGTGCAGGTCCTGGTGCGTCTCGTTGAGCGGGCACCAGCCGATGATCGACGGGTGCGAGTGGTCGCGCTCCAGCACCTCGAGCCACTGGGTGGTGAACGACGCCGTGGGCTGCTGGTTGTGGCCGACGGTGCCCTGCCCGCTCACGCCCCAGTCGCCGAACTCGCCCCACACGAGGTAGCCGAGGCGGTCGGCGTGGAACAGGAACCGCTCCTCGAAGACCTTCTGGTGCAGGCGCGCGCCGTTGAACCCGGCCTCGAGGCCGAGCTCGATGTCGCGCACGAGCGCGGCGTCGGACGGCGCCGTCATGAGCGACTCGGGCCAGTACCCCTGGTCGAGCACGAGGCGTTGGAACACGGCACGGCCGTTGATCTTCACGGCCTGGCCGTCGATCGCGACGGACCGCAGGCCGGCGTAGGACTCCACGGCGTCGACGAGCGCGCCGTCACCGTCGCGCAGCTCCACCCGCAGGCCGTACAGGTGCGGGTCCCCCGGGCCCCAGAGCCGCACGCGACCCTCGGGAACGACGACGCGAAGCGCCGGCGCGAGGTCGACGTCGGCGTGCGCCGTCTCGGTGGCCACGACGCCGTCCGCGTCGGTGAGCGTCGCGGTGACGGTGTGGCCGGGGCGGTTCGCCGTCAGCGGCAGGACGACGTCGAACGCGCTGCTCGCCACGTGCGGCGTGACGCGCGGGCGGCGCAGGTGGGCGCCCGGCACGGGCTCCAGCCACACCGTCTGCCAGATGCCCGTGGTGCGCGTGTACTGGCAGTGGGTGTTCGCGTACCAGGTGGCCTGCTTGCCGCGGGCCTGCCGGGCGTCGCGGGGGTCGCGGGCCCGCACGACGACGGTCACGGTGTCGCCGGGCGCCGCCACGCCGTGCAGGTCGGCGGTGAAGGGCGAGAACCCTCCGCGGTGGCGCACCACCTCGGTGCCGTCCACCCACACGGTGGTGTCGTGGTCGACGGCGCCGAAGTGCAGCAGCACGTGGGTGTCGTCGCCGGCGACCGCGGCCCACTCGGCCGGGACGGTCACCTCACGGCGGTACCAGACCGCCTCCAGGAAGTCCGTGTCCCCGATCCCGGACAGCTCCGACTCCGGGGCGAACGGCACGGTGATGGTGCCGGTGAGCTCCCGGTCGCGCAGCCCGCGCTCGAGCCCGGAGTCGCCACGGTCCAGCTCGAACTGCCAGGTGCCGTTGAGGTTCAGCCAGCGCTCGCGCACCACCTGCGGGCGCGGGTACTCGGGGCGAGGGACGTCGATGCCGTCCGGGGCGGACGGCGGGTCGAGGAGGGGCAGGAAAGGCATCGGCGGGCTCCGTTGCATCGTCGTCGAGAGGGCGGTCGGGGCCGATTCACCCTCGCCGCTGCCACTGAGTGGATCACAGGATCACCTCTGGATGCAACGTTGAATCATCACCGGCCCGCGCGCGTGCTCTCGCGCATCAGAAGCCGGTGCGGCACCACCAGGTCCACGACGTCCGAGCCCCCGTCGCCCTGCGCGGCCGCGTCGAGGTCCGGGCCGGCGGCCGGGTCGATCCGGCGCACGAGCCGGTCCACGGCCGCCTCCGCGATCGCCCGGACGTCGGGCGCCACCGTCGTCAGCGACGGGTTCGCGTACCGCCCGTCCTCCGTGTTGTCCCAGCCCGTGACCGCCACGTCGTCAGGCACGCCGATCCCGTTGGTGCGCAGCGCGAACACGGCGCCCAGCGCCAGCTCGTCGTTGGCGCACACGAGGCCGTCGATCTCCCCGGTGCGGGCGAGCACGCTCTCGACGGCAGCGGCGCCGTCCGCGCGCGAGAACCGGCCGCCCGGCAGGATCCAGCGCTCGTCGACCTCGATCCCCGCCTCCGCGCACGCCGCCCGGAACCCCCGCAACCGGGGCGCACCGGTCCGGGCGAGCGCCTCGGGCTCCGCCCCCAGGAAGCCGAGCCGCCTGCGGCCCGACGCGACCAGGTGCCGCGTGACCTCCTCTGCCGCCCCTACGTTGTCGATGCTCACGTGGTCGGTACGCCGGCCACCGGCCAGCCCGGGGTCGTCCCGCTCGCCCAGGAGCACCATCGGCGTCGCGCCTCGCAGCCCCGAGATCTCCGCCGGCCCGAGAGCCAGCGGCGAGAAGACGATCCCGTCGATCGCGTGGACGGCGAACCCTCGCGCGACCTCGAGCTCGACGTCCCGGTCACCACGGGTCTCCTCGATGAGCACGCGATACCCCCGGCCCCCGGCGACCTCGATCATGACGTGCGCCAGCTCGGCGAAGTACGGCGCGTGGATCCACGGCACCGCCAGGGCGAAGGTCCTGGTCCGCCCCTGCCTCAGCTGCCGGCCCGCGAGGCTCGGACGGTATCCGAGGTCCGCGATGACCCCCTCCACCCGCGCACGGGTGGCCTCCCCGACGCGCCCCGTGCCGTTCACGACGTTCGAGACCGTCTTCCACGAGACCCCGGCCGCCGCCGCGACGTCCTTGATCCCCGGCGACCTGACCCGTCCGCGACCCGCGCCCCGGCTCGCGCCGTCCGTCGTGCCCTGCTCGACCACTCGTCCCCCTCGCACCTACCGGCCTGGGCCGGTCCGCGCGTCACCCCTTGACGGCGACGCCTTCCGTAGTTCATCGTGATCCAACGTTAGACCGCAACGTTGCACCACGGGTCGAGGACGACCCCCGAGAGATCGGATGCTCTGTGACCGTGACCGGTGAGCCGATGACGGCGATACCCGACGCGCCCCGCCGGGACCGCGCACGAGGCGTGGCCAAGCGCCGGCGTGAGGCTGGTGCGGGGTTCGCGTTCTTGTCGCCGTGGTTGGTGGGTTTTGTGGTGTTGACGGCGTTCCCGATGGTGGCGTCGTTGTATCTGGCGTTCACGGACTATGACTTGTTCCGGCCGCCGTCGTGGGTCGGGATCGACAACTTCGTGAAGTTGTTCGAGGACCCCCGGTTCTGGACGTCGGCGAAGGTGACCGCGATCTATGTGCTGGTCGGCACGCCGATCAAGCTCGCGGCGGCGTTGTTGGTCGCGATGGTGCTGAACATGAAGCACCGGGGCCAGGGTGCGTACCGGTCGATCTTCTACGCCCCGAGCCTGATCGGCGCGAGCGTGTCGATCGCGATCGTGTGGAAGGCGATGTTCATCGATGACGGCATCGTGGACCGGATCCAGCAGCTGTTCGGGCTGCCGGCCGGGGGGTGGGTGGGTGACCCGTCCAAGACGATGCCGATGTTCGTGCTGCTCGCGGTGTGGACGTTCGGCGCCCCGATGGTCATCTTCCTCGCGGGGTTGAAGCAGATCCCGGCCGAGCTGTACGAGGCGGCCGCGGTGGATGGTGCGGGCCCGGTCCGCAAGTTCTGGCGGATCACGATCCCGATGCTGTCCCCGGTGCTGTTCTTCAACCTGCTGCTGGAGACCATCGGCGCGTTCCAGGTGTTCGGGTCGGCGTTCATCATCTCCGGCGGCACGGGCGGTCCGGCGGACTCGACCCTGTTCTACACGCTGTACCTGTACATCAAGGGCTTCGCGCAGTTCGACATGGGGTACGCCTCGGCCATGGCCTGGGTCCTGGTCGTCGTGGTCGGCGTGATCACCGCGATCTTGTTCAAGACGTCCAACGCCTGGGTCCACTACTCCGGAGACAACCGATGAGCGCGCACATCACGACACCGCCGCTGTCGAACCAGGCGGCCGCCACAGGAATCGCCACCGGGGGCGGGTCGTCCCGCCCGGCCGGGCCGGTCGACACGTCCCTGCGCAAGGCCGCGAAGCGTCGTCGGGGTGTCCGGTCGGTCGGGTTCCACGCCTTCATGGTCGTGTGCACGATCGTGGTGCTGTACCCGGCCGCGTGGATGCTCATGAGCTCGTTCAAGCCGTCCAACGAGATCATCGGGAACATCAGCCTCTGGTCGGACAACCTGTCGCTGTCCAACTTCGCGACCGCGTTGTCCGGGATCGGGGGGGTCGGGTTCTGGACCTTCTTCGGCAACTCCATGATCCTCGCGGTCGCCTCGGTGGTCGGGGTGATCCTGTCCTCGACCGTGGCGGCGTACGCGTTCGCGCGGATCGACTTCCCCGGCCGGGGCATCTTCTTCGCGATCATGATCGGCACGCTGCTGCTGCCGTTCCACGTCGTGATCATCCCGCAATACATCATGTTCAACGAGCTCGGCATGGTGAACACGTTCATCCCCCTGCTTGCACCGAAGTTCCTCGCCGGCGAGGCGTTCTTCGTGTTCCTCATGGTCCAGTTCATGCGGAACCTGCCCCGCGAGCTGGACGAGGCAGCCCGCATCGACGGCGCCGGCCACGGGCGTATCTTCGGCTCGATCATGCTGCCGCTGATGCGCCCCGCCATCATCACCAGCTCGATCTTCGCGTTCATCTGGTCCTGGAACGACTTCCTCGGCCCGCTGCTCTACCTCAAGAAGCCCGACCTGTACCCCCTGCCCATCGCGCTACGCCTCTACGTCGACCAGACCTCGGTGTCCGACTACGGCGCCCAGATGGCCATGGCCGTCCTGGCCCTGCTGCCCGTGATGATCTTCTTCATCCTCTTCCAGCGCTACATCGTCGACGGCGTCGCCACCCAAGGCCTCAAGGGCTGACGCCCGCGCCTGCACCACCCATCACACACCGACCAGCCGCGGCGGGCACGACCGCCCAGGCCCGACCCCCGCAGTGCTGCGGGACGGAGGAACACCATGAAGCTCGCACGACTCTCCGGCGCCGTCGCCGCCATCGCCGTCACGGTCGGCCTGACCGCCGCCTGTGGGAACGGCGGGGCCGACGCCGGCCCGGCCGCCAAGGTCTCCACGGACGAGGACATCACGCTGTCCTTCGCGTGGTGGGGCAACGACGACCGGGCCGCGAGGTACGAGAAGGCGATCGACGCCTTCGAGGAGAAGCACCCGAACATCACCATCCAGACGCAGTTCCAGTCCTGGGACGACTACTGGACGGCACGCTCCACCGAGGCGGCGGGCAGCGCCCTGCCCGACGTCGTCCAGATGGACGCGGGCTACGTGCGGCAGTACGGCGCCACGGGCCAGCTCGCCGAGCTCGACGGCCAGGTGGGCGTCAACCTCGACACCGGCGGCGTGGACGACACCGCGCTCGCATCGGGTCAGATCGAGGGCAAGACCTACGCCGTCCCCGTCAGCCTCAACACCCAGTCGATCATCTACAACGCGAAGCTCCTCAAGGAGCTGGGCATGGAGCCCCCGGCCGAGGGCTACACCTGGGACGACCTGGTCCAGTGGTTCGCGGACGTCGCCGAGGCGGGCGCGAAGCACGACCCGCAGGTGTACCCCGTGGGCGACATGACGGGGAACAACCCGTGGTTCCTGCAGTGGCTGGTGCAGCAGGGCAAGGCACCCTTCACCGACGACGGCCAGATCGCGTTCACCCAGGAGGACGTGCAGGCCTGGACCGACCTGTGGGCCCCCCTGCGCGAGTCCCAGGCCTTCTTCCCGGCGAAGCGAGCGGCCCAGCTCGAGCCCAAGACGGGCCTGAACTCCGCCGAGGTCGTGGCCGAGGCGAACTGGGACACCCTGATGCCCAACTACACCGCGGAGCTCGGCAGCGAGGACCTCGAGCTCATGCCCATCCCCACGGGTGACGACGGCAAGAAGATGTACTGGCACTCCGGCGTGATGCTCTCGGCGTCCGCCAACTCGTCCCACCCCGACGCGGCGGCCGCGTTCATCGACTTCATGACGAACGACCCGCAGGTGGGCGAGATCTTCGGCACCAGCAAGGGTGTGCCCGCCACCGACGCCCAGAAGGACGCGATGAAGATCGAGGACGGGTCGCCCGACTCCCGCCTGCTCGACTACGAGGACACCCACGCCGACGACGTCACCGAGCCCGCCCCCGTCCCGGTCGAGGGCTACGGCGAGATCGAGGTCGAGATGGCGCGCCTGTCCGAGGAGATGCAGTACGGCAACCTCGACGCGGACCAGTTCGCGGCCCAGTGGTTCGCCTACGTGCAGGACACCGTCAAGGCGCAGTGACACCCCGGGTGGGGGGGGGGGGGAGGAGGGGGAGCGTATGTACTGCGACAGCGCCCCCACAAGGCCCCGGGAAGCAACAACCCGCTAGGAGCGGAGTC
>NZ_JBHVSQ010000004.1:43368-67854 GCF_042885055.1 Isoptericola sp. NPDC058082
GGGAGGAAGACGTGAAGGGGAAAAGGTTGGGGCCAGGGGGGTTGGCGGAGGGGAGGAAAACCGTAAGGGTGGGGGGACCCCCTGGGTGGGGCGCCTCCTGGTCCCCCCACCCTGCTCGGCACCACCCGCTCGGCACCACTCGCTCGGCACCACCCGCTCGGCGCATCGGCGCGCCGCGGCGCAGCAACACCCTCACCTGTCCGGGACACAGCCGTCCCGGCCCTGCAGAAGGAGTTGTCCCACCCATGTCACGAGCTACCACGCTTCGCCGCGGGAGGGTCGCCGCCCTGCTGGTCGCGGTGTCCGCGTCGGTCGGTCTCGTCGCGTCGTCGGGCGTCACCGCCTCGGCCGACCCCGACGACGCACCCGGCACCTACCGGAACCACGTCATGGACGACCTGGCGGACGCGTTCTCCGACCCGTCGATCATCCGCGGCAAGGACGGGTACTGGTACGCGTACGCGACCCAGACGAGCATGCGCAAGGACAACCAGGGTGGCCCCTGGGAGAACCAGTACTTCATGCCGATCACCCGGTCGAAGGACCTGGTGAGCTGGGAGTACGTGGGCGAGGTCTTCGGGCCGGACAACCACCCGGAGTGGCGCGACTTCGCCACCACGTACTACTGGGCGCCCGACGTCCGGTACATCGACGGGAAGTACTACCTCTACTACTCGGTGGCGGGCAACGACGAGAACACGATCGCGCTGGCGACCGCGGACGACCCGGCCGGCCCTTGGACGGACATCGGCCACCCGGTGCTGCCCTACGACTACCAGGACAAGGTGGTCAACCAGATCGACCCGGCCGTCTTCGTCGACGACGACGGGCAGAAGTACCTCTACTACGGCTCGTTCAAGGACGGCGGCATCCAGGCCGTGCACCTGAACGACGACGGCACCGAGGTCGTGGGTGATTCGGTGCAGGTGGTCGGCGCCCGCCGCGGCGAGGCCCCGTACGTCGTGAAGCGCGACGGCTGGTACTACCTCTTCTACTCGGGCCTCGGGTGCTGCGCGAAGGCCGACGGCGCCTACCCGGTGTTCGTGGGCCGGGCCAAGGACCCGATGGGCCCGTTCGTCGACGCCGAGGGCGTGGGGCTCACCGGCCTGCACCTGGGCGGCACGATCGTCAACTCTCCCAACGGCAACCGGTGGGTGTCCACGGGGCACTCGGCCAACGTGGTGGACAAGTCCGGCCAGGACTGGATCCTCACCAACGGCTTCGACCGCACGGAGACCGACCCGAGCTGGGGCGGGCGGCCCGCCGTCATGGACCGCCTCGACTGGATCGACGGCTGGCCCACGGTGCGCGCCGGAGAGTGGACCAGCGACGACGTCGAGACCGCGCCCGTGGCCGCGTGGGACGCCGGCAGCGACTTCTCCGACGGCCTGCGCGGCTTCGACGCCGTCGGCGCGGGCAGGTGGACCACGGGCACCGACGCCGACTCCGGCGGGTACGCCCGCCCGCAGAGCCGCGGCGCGGCCCCGCAGCTGCTGCTGCCCCGCAAGGCTCCGAAGGGCGACGTGCGGATCGAGGCCGACGTCCGGCTGCGCGACGACGCGGGCCGCGTGGGACTGGTGCTCGCGTCGGACGGGTCCAGGGACCACGCGATCGCCTGGCTCGACGCCTCCGGCCGGCTGTCCGTCGAGCTGACCCGGCACGGCGCCGTCGTGCAGAAGGGGACGGTGCGCCTGGACGACGGCGTCGACCTGAGCACCTGGCACTCCCTCACCGCGCAGGTCCGCGACGGCAGGGCCGACGTGGAGATCAGCGCGGACCTGCTCGGCATCCCGCTGGCCGAGCTGTCGGTCGACGTGCCGCGCTCGTGGGACCGCGGCGGCGCCGCGTCCACGCGGGGCTCTGGCGAGGCCGACAACGTGGGCGTCACCACGCTCTACACGCCGGTGACCGAGAAGGTGGCCGACCCGGAGGTCGGGCCGGAGCTCACGGAGTACGGCGAGGAGTTCGACGACGCGGACCTCGACGGCTGGTCGTGGTTCGGCCCGGCCGACGGCAAGGTCGCGGACGGCGAGTACGTGTGGCCCACGCAGGACGCGGACTTCTCCGGCAAGGGCACGATGGCGTCGGCGCTGCTGCGCGACGCCCCGACCGGCACGTACACGGCGGAGACCAAGCTGCACCTGCCGATCACCGACGCCCCCGACGGCCGCAGCCAGGCCGGCCTCATCGCGTTCCAGAGCCCGGCGGACTCCATCCACCTGGCACCCACGCGCACCGGCCCGTCGCGGCAGGTGTTCCTGTGGATCGGCCGCGACCGCGACAGCTGGCCGGAGATGCAGATCGGCCCGTCGGCCGACACCATGTGGCTCCGCCTGCGGCACACGGTGGACCCGAAGACCGGCGAGCACCTGTTCCGGGCGGCGACGAGCCGCGACGGCCGGCACTACGTGTGGGGCGGGGTCTGGCACCTGCCCGCCGGGCAGGAGCCGCGGATCGGCCTCGTCTCCCTCGCCGGCAAGGGCCTGACCGCGGAGTTCGACTACGTGCGGTTCTACCGGTGAGCGGCCACGGGATCGCGCGGGAGCGCGAGGTCTCCCGACGCTCCGTGCTGCAGGCGTCCGCCCTCGCGTTCGCCGCGACGATGGCGCCCTGGGGCGCCGCCACCGCGCTCGCCGCCCCGGCGGGGCTCGCGGACGAGGACGGCTACGACCTGTGGCTCCGCTACCACCTCACGGCCGACCCCGGCCGCCTGCGCGAGTACCGGGCCGCGCTCACCAGCGTGGCCCGGCAGGGTGCGGGCGCGGTGCTGGCGAACGCCGAGGCGGAGGTGCGGCGCGCGATCGAGGGCCTCACCGGGACGGCGCCCGCGACGACGGGCGCCGCCCGCGCCGCCGTCGTCCTCGGCACGCTCGAGGGGTCGTCGGTCGTGCGCACCAGCGTGGGCCGGGGGCGCCTGAAGAAGGTCGGCGACCAGGGCTTCGTCATCACGACGACGGGGCTTCCGGGCGGCGGACGGCGCGTGGTGGTCGCGGGCAACACCGATCGCGGCGTCCTCGCCGGGGCGTTCCACCTGGTCCGGCTGCTGCAGCTCGAGACGCCGCTGGCGAGGCTGTCCGCCGACGAGTCCCCGCGCACCCCGCTGCGCATGATGAACCACTGGGACAACCTCGACGGGTCCATCGAGCGCGGGTACGCCGGCACGTCGATCTTCGACTGGGACGCCCTGCCGGAGGTCTCCGACCGGGTGGTCGACTACGCGCGGGCCATGGCGTCGGTCGGCGTCAACGCCTCGGTGGTCAACAACGTCAACGCCAACGTCGGCTTCATCACGAGCGACATGCTGCCCCGGCTCGCGCCCCTGGCGAAGCTGTTCGCGTCGTGGGGGATCTCGCTGTGGGTGTCGGTGAACTACGCCAGCCCGATGCTCCTCACGGCGGACGACGCCGACCCGATCACCACCGCCGACCCGGCCGACGCTCGCGTCCGGGCCTGGTGGCGGGACAAGTGCGCCGAGATCGTGGCGGCCCTGCCCGGCTTCGGCGGGTTCCTGGTCAAGGCGAACTCGGAGGGACGCCCCGGCCCGCTGGACTACGGGCGCACCCACGCCGAGGGCGCGAACATGCTGGCCGAGGCGCTCGCGCCGCACGACGGGCTCGTCATCTGGCGCAGCTTCGTGCACGAGGACTTCGGCGACTGGGCGGAGTACCAGTACCGGCAGTTCGCGCCGCTGGACGGCGAGTTCGACGACAACGTCATCGTGCAGACCAAGTACGGGCCGATCGACTTCCAGGTGCGCGAGCCCGTGCACCCGCTGTTCGGCGAGCTCCGCGACACCCACCAGATGCTCGAGCTCCAGCTCACGCAGGAGTACACGGGCCACGAGATCCACGCCTGCTACCTCGCCCCGATGTGGCGGGAGGTGCTCTCGTTCCGGACCGGCGGCCCGGGCACGGGGCCCACCGTGGCGGACGTCGTGACCGCGGGACCGGTCGAGGCGCGGCACGCCGGCATCGCCGGGGTGAGCAGCTTCGGCGACGACCGGGACTGGACCGGCTACCAGCTCGGCGCCGCCAACACGTACGCCTTCGGGCGGCTGTGCTGGGACCCGGGGGCCGACCCGCGCGACCTCGCCACCGAGTGGGTGCGCCTGACCTTCGGCACCGACGACGTGGTCACGGCCACCGTGGTCGACGTGCTGATGCGCTCGCGCGCGACCTACGAGGACTACTCGTCTCCGCTCGGGCTCGGGTACCTCACCAACCCGGGCGGGTCGCACCTCGACCCGGACCCCCTGAGCACCCTCTACCAGTCGCACCACACGACGTCGGAGGGCACCGGGTTCGACCGCACCGCGGCCACCGGGAGCGGGTTCACCGGCCTCTACCCGCCGGGGTGGGCGGACGTCTACGGCTCCCTCGAGGAGTGCCCGGACGAGCTGCTCCTCTTCATGCACTGGGTGCCGTACGGCCACCGGCTGCGGTCCGGCAAGACCGTCATCCAGCACCTGTACGACACCCACTTCACCGGCGTCGAGCACGCCGCCGGGTTCGCGGACGCGTGGCGGTCGCTGGCCGGGAAGGTCGACGGGCAGCGGCACGACGACGTCGCGGCGAGCTTCGCGGCGCAGGTCGCGCACGCCACGCTGTGGCGCGACGTCGTGGTCGGGTTCTTCTTCGACCAGGGGCGCGTGGTCGACGAGCGGCGCGAGTGGCTCCAGGTGGCGCCGGCCGGGTCGCGCCTGCTGCTCGGTGGCCGGCAGAACCTGCTGCCGGTCGCGGTCACCAACGCCTCCGCACGGGCGCACGACACGACGGTCACGCTGACCGCGCCGTCGGGCTGGGCCACGGAGCCGGCGACGCGGCGCGCGGCGTCCGCGGAGACCGTCGAGGTGGACGTGCCGGTCGCGCCGCCGCTCGAGGCGGACGCGGTCCCGTTCGACGTCGACGTGGCGCCGGCGCTGCAGCGGCTCGACGGGCGGGGCACCACGCTGGTCGTGGCGCCCGCGGGCGCCCGCTGCCACCTGGCGCTCAACGGCGGCCCCGCGGGCGGCGTGCCGGCGCCGGGGTACACGGCCCTGACGCCCGCGTCGGCGTGGTCCGAGGCGGCCGGGTTCGGGTGGGTGGGCTCCGCCCCCTCGGCCCGCGACCGCGGCGGCGACCCCCTGCTGCGCGACCACCTGTTCCACAGCTCCGCGCGGGTGCTCCGGGTCGCGGTGCCACCGGGCACCCACACCGCGCGGCTGCTGGTCGGCGACACCGGGTCCGCGGCCTCCGCCACCCGGGTCGCCGTGGACGGCACCACGGTCGCCACCGGCGAGAAGCTCGACGCCGGCGCGTTCGCGTGGCTCGACCTCCCGCTCGACGGCGGCGCCGAGGGCCGGACGGCGGACCTCACCCTCACGGGACAGGGCGGGCCGTGGCGCCTCACCGCGCTCACGATCGCGGACGCCGACGCGCCGGAGCCGTCGCTGCTCGCGCTGCGGGCCATCGCGGAGCCGGTGTGGTGGACGGGCCGCCCGAACGACGTCACCGTCCAGGTGCGCAACACGGGCACCGCGGACCGCGAGGTCACGGCGTCGCTGGTCGTCCCCGACGGCTGGACCGCCTCGGACACGACCGTCACGGTGCCCGCCGGACAGGACGTCGAGGTGACGGTGGCCGCCACTCCCCCGGCCGCGCCCACCCTCGCCGTCGTCGAGGTGCGCCTGATCAGCGGCGACGAGGAGGTCGAGCGCGGCCGCGCGGTCGAGGTCATCACCACCCCGCACGCCGACGACGCCGCCCTGGCGTTCGACGCGGGCACCCCGTCCAGCCCGCTCGTGGCCGGATACACCCGCCTCTCCCCGCAGGACGTGTTCTCCGAGGCCGCCGGCTACGGGTGGACCGGCGACAAGCCGGACCACCGCGACCGCGGCAACGCCGACGCCCTGCGTCGCGACATCGTGATGCAGAAGGTGAAGCCGAGCTCGCTGCGGATCCCCGTGCCCGCGGGGAAGCACACCGTGTGGGTGCTCAGCGGCGACTCGCTCACCGACGCGGGGATCACCACGATCTCCGAGGGCGGCACGGTACTCGGCGCCTCCGGCGACACCAGCCTGCCGAGCCGGTCGTTCGTCTGGTTCTCGTTCGAGCTGGACGGCGGAGCGTCGGGCCGCGGCGCGGACCTCGACATCGTGGGGTCCACGCTCAACGGGCTGTGGCGGATCGCGGCGCTGGTCGTGGTCTGAACACGCGACGACGGGCGCGACCGGCCCGGAGCAGGGACGATCGGGACATGCCCGGCCCGCACGCCCCCGCCACGCAGCACTCCGACGCGAGACCCACGCAGCGACCGCACGTCGCGGCGCTGGTCGAGGACTGGTGGTGCGCCGTGGCGGGGGCGTTCCTGCGCCGCCGCGGCTGGGTGCCGCGCGTGCTCGCGTCCACGGGCTACGGCACGCCGCGCAGCGTGCGGGTGCTGGCGCGGGTGCTGCTGGTGCCGCCGTCGCGCGTGCGGGGTCCGCTCTCCCCGGTCCAGCACGCGGACCGGCGCCCGCTGCGGAGCTACCTCACGCTGCCGGCGCCCGGCGAGCCGGTGCGTGTCGCCGTGGGCGGCGCCGTCGTCGACGTCGTGACCGACCGCGCCGGGTACGTCGACGTCGAGGTGGCGCTGCCCGACGACGCCCCCCTGCCGCCCGGCCGGCACGACGCGACCCTGACCGCCCTGCGCACCGGGGCCGACGTCGCCGCCCCGGTCACCGCGCCCGTCGTCGTGGTCGGCGACGACGCGACGTTCGGCGTCGTGAGCGACATCGACGACACGACGATGGTCACGGCCGTCCCGCGGCCGTTCGTCGCGGCGTGGAACACGTTCGTCACCCGCGCGAGCGCCCGTCGTCCCGTCCCCGGGATGCCGGAGCTGTACCGGCGGCTCGCCGCCGAGCACCCCGACGCGCCGTTCGTCTACCTGTCCAACGGCGCGTGGAACACCGCGGGCACGCTGGCCCGCTTCCTCGACCGGCACGGCTTCCCGCCCGGCCCGCTGCTGCTCACCGACTGGGGGCCCACGCAGACCGGCTGGTTCCGCAGCGGCCCGCAGCACAAGGGCGACAGCCTCGACCGGCTCATGGTCGCGTTCCCCCGGGTGCGGTGGCTGCTGGTCGGCGACGCCGGGCAGCTCGACGAGGACGTGTACGTGCGCGCGTCCGCGCGCTGGCCGGGGCGGGTCGTCGCCATCGCCATCCGGCAGGTCGACGGTGCCCGCCCGCGCGCCGCCGGCGGCCGACCGGCCCCCGGTGCGCCGCTGGTGCACGGCGCCGACGGCACGGCGCTCGGCGCCCGACTGGCCGAGGTCCTCCGATGATGTCCGTCAACACCGTCGAAGGTCTGCTCCTCGCCGTCTGGGGTCTCGGACTCGCCTCTGCCCTGTGGGCGACGACGGACCGTCACCTCAGCCGGCTGCAACGCATCACGGTCGTCGTCATGGCCGCCGTGCTGCCCGTCGTCGGATCGCTCGTCGCCGTCGTCGTCGCGGTGCTGCGGGTCCGCCGCCTCGCGGCGCGGCCGGGATGGACGACTCCGACCTCGTCTGCGAGGCGGGCAACGACGCAACCGCCGGGCTGATCGAGAAGGTCGGCGAGCCGCGAGCGCCGGGATACTGGGGCCCGTGATCTCGACCGTCCTCGTCGCCCACCCGTGGCTGTCCCCCGTCGCGCTGGTCGCCCTGGCGGCCGTGGGATGGCTCGCCGGGCCGTGGCTCGCGGACCGACCGCGGGCGGCCGCCGTCCTGGCCGCGCTGTCGCTCGTCCCGGTCGCGCTGCTGACGCTGGTGCCCGTGGACCGGGAGCTGTTCGAGCGGTGCGCCGTGGGCTGGGCGCTGCCCACGCCGGGCCGGGTCGAGCTGCTGGCGAACGTCGTCCTGTTCGTGCCGCCGGTCTACCTGGCGGCCGTGGCGCTCCGCCGGCCGGTGCTCGCGCTGCTCGCGGGGTCGGCCACCTCCGCGGCGATCGAGGCGGTCCAGGCGCTGGTGCCCGCGATCGGCCGGTCCTGCGACACGAACGACTGGCTGTCGAACACGATCGGGGCCGCGGCGGGCGCTCTCCTCGCCGCGGCGGCGCTCCACCGGTGGCGGCGGCGGGCTCAGTCCCGACCGACCGGCACGAACCCGGACTCGTAGGCCCGCACGACCGCCTGCGTGCGGTCGCGCACCTGCAGCTTCGCGAGGACGTTGCCGACGTGCGTGCGCACCGTCTCGACGCCGAGGTACAGCTCGCCCGCGATCTCCGCGTTCGACAGTCCGGCGGCGACGAGCCGCAGCACCTCCGCCTCGCGCTCGGTGAGGCCGGCCGACCGGAGGGCGTCCCCGGCCGAGCCGCCCGGGCCGTGCGCGGCGACCAGGCGCCGGACGGCGTCCGGGAACAGGAGGGAGTCGCCGCGCGCCACCAGCCGCACCGCGTGCACCACATCGTCGGGACGGGCCCGCTTCAGCAGGAACCCCTGCGCGCCCGCGTGCAGGGCGTCGAGCACGTGGTCGTCGTTCTCGAACGTGGTCAGCACCAGCACGCGCGGCGCGCGCTCGCCCGGTCGGCCCGCCCCCACCACCGCCCGCGTGGCCGCGATCCCGTCCACCCGCGGCATGCGCACGTCCATGAGCACCACGTCGGGCCGGGCCTGCGCCACCACCTGCGGCACCTCGGACCCGTCGCCCGCCTCCCCCACGACCTCCAGGTCCGGCTCCGTGTCGAGGATGACGCGCAGGCCCGCGCGCACCAGCGGCTCGTCGTCGACGAGGACGACACGGACGACGGCGGTGTCGGTAGGCACGGTCACGCCGTCGATCCTGCCGCATCGCCGGCGGACACGGACCGGCGCCGGCGCGGGCGGCGTGGCGCACGGCTCAGCGGAACCCGAGGTAGTGCCGCTCCCAGAACGCGCCGAGGGTCGTGGTCACCAGCTCGTGCTCGACCCGTGCGACGTCGTCGGGCACCGTCCAGTGTCCACGGCGCGCGACCGCCCAGGTACTGCCGTCGGGCAGGACGAACGTCAGTCGGCCCCACCCCCAGCGTCCGCGGCGCACCGTGGCGCGGACGACCTCGGCGGCGGGAATCTCGGCGTCCGGCGGCCAATGGGCGCAGATGTCGTCCCGCTGGTCGTGGTCCTCCTCCTCGACACAGAGGACGCATCCGCGCAGGCCGGCGAGGGCGACCGGGTGCCACGACCACGGGTGGCCGCAGGCCGCGCAGTCCCCACCGAAGAGCTCGTCCATCGCGCGATCATGCCGAGGCACCGCGTTCCCGGTCGACGGGAAATCGCGCCCGCACCACCCAGGTGCCGTCGCGCGGCCCGGCCTCGAGCTCGCCGCGCAGCAGGCGGACCCGCTCGGCCATCCCGTGCAGCCCGCGGCCGCCGCCTGGCGACGGCGTGGCCGGCGACGGCGCGTCGGGCAGCGGGTTCGCCACCGCGACGTCGAGGGTGCGGTCGTCGACGGACACCCACACCGTCACGGGCCGGCCCGGGGCGTGCCGGACGGCGTTGGTCAGCGCCTCCTGCACCACGCGGTACGCCTCGTGCGACGTCGCGCGCGGCAGCGAGCCGGCGGTGCCGGCGTCCAGGTCGAGGCGGACGTCGGTCCCGGCGTGCCGGGCGTCGGCGACGAGCACGGGCAGGTCGTCCAGCGACCGGGCGGGCGCGCGGCGAGTTCCCGCGGCCGCCTCGCCGCCGCGCAGCAGCCCGAGCACGTGGTCGAGGTCCGCCATCGCGCTCCGGCCCGCCTCCTCGATGGCGGCGAGCGACCGCCGGGCGGCGTCCGGGTCCGTCTCGACCTGGCGCGCGGCGGCCGCCGCCTGGAGCGTGGTGACCGTCAGCGCGTGCCCCACGGAGTCGTGCAGCTCGCGGGCGAGGCGGCCGCGCTCGGCGAGCCGGTCCGCCCGCGCCTCGAGCTCCGCGATCCGCGCCGTCTGGTCCGGACCGAGCAGCGGCTCGGCCGACTGCCGCAGCAGGCGTCGCGCGAGCGCCGTGCCGTACGGCAGCGCGACCAGCGCCAGCACGCCGAGCGCCAGCCACCCGACGGGGTTGGCGGCGAACGTCGGGCCCATCTGCACGAGGAACGCCCGGTCGACGCCGAACGCGGACAGCACCAGCTGCGTGGCGAGCGGCACCGCGACCAGCAGCCCCACCGTGACCAGGGCGCCGAGCACGAGGTGCAGCGCGAACCAGGCGGCCCCGCGCCAGCGGGTCGCGACGGTGGGCGCACCGACGGGATCGGGCAGGGTGCGGGCGTCGACGTCGAGGAACGTCCGCACGGCGGCGACCTCCAGCGCCCGCACGGGCGCGAGGAACGGCGGCGCCCCCACGATGACCGCCGTCAGCAGCGCCAGCACCCCGACGGCGACCCGCGGCGTCGCCGGGTCGGCGAACATCTGCACGAACCCGGCCGCGAGCGCGAAGTAGGCCCCCGCCAGCACGCCGCCGATGACGAGGTACACGCCCGCCCGGACGGTCGACGCGCTGGTCAGCGGCGACAGCGCCCAGCGCAACGTGCGCCGCCCACCCGTCGTCGTCCGCCCCGGCATGCCGCCAGTCTGCCGACCGGCGCGGCGCGGCGCCTCCCCCGCCCGGGGGACCGCGCATCAGGCACTGCACGTCGTGCTGCTCGCCGCGCCGCCGCGGTGATCAGGACGACGGCGAGCAGGACGTAGATCTTGACACTGATATACCGGAAGCGGACCATCAGTGTCATGGGTATGGCAGTGGCGGACGTGGCACGCGACCTCGGCGTGACCGACCGCCGCGTGCGCAGCCTCATCAAGGCCGGCGCCCTGCCGGCCGAGAAGGTCGGCGGCGTCTACGTCCTGTCCGAGCGAGACGTCGATGCGTTCGCCCGCCGGTACCGGCCCAAGCACGTACGCGCCATGTCACCACGCATCGCATGGGCAGCCGCGGCGCTCGGGGACGGGGTGCGGCCCACGTGGCTGCGTGCGGACGAGCTGTCGCGGCTGCGCGCCCGTCTGAGCAGTGAAGCGGCGCCCACGGGCGCGTGGCGCGCGCAGCTTGCTGCCGCCGGGGCGCGCGCGCGTTTTCGTGCGGGGCCCGCGCAGGTCGACGCGCTCCTGGACAGCCCGCACACCGTGCGCACCGGGGCGTCGGCGACGAACGTGGTGGGCGACAGGCTCACCGGCGCGCCAGGCGCGGACGTGTGGGTCGCCAACGCCGACGTCGCCATCGAGCTCACGCGCGGGCTCGGGCTGCTGCGCTCGAGTGCTGGCAATGTGACGATCTCCGTGCCTGGTGCGGACGTCGACCGCATCAGTGCCGACGGCCGGAACGCCTTTCGCCTCATCGTGGCGCGCGATCTCATGCTGGAGGACGACCCGCGTGCTCGCGCTGCAGGCGAGGACCTGATCCTCCACGTGGAGCAGGAGGCGTGGTGGCGCGTCAGCCGGCGCCCGGCGCAATGACGGACGGCACGGTGCCACGCGGCGTGGTGACTGATGACGACGGACTCCTCCGGATCCTGGTGACGCTGACCCGGCTGGACGAGAACGAGGCGGCGCTTCTGCTTGCCTCAGCCACACCCGACGGCAGCACCCTGCGGGAGCTGGTCGGCCTCGTACGGCAGGCACCGGCAACACACGACGATCGCCTGGCCCTGCTCACCCTGATCGACACCAAGGCCGGGGAGTGGCCACCGGCCGCGCCGAGCGTCGTCGCGCATGCGCTGCGATCACAGCCCCCTCGGTTCCCGGCGGCTGCGCGCGAAGTCGCGCTGCCTGCCGTCACCGGACAGCTCGAGGGGGCGATGCGCACGCTGTTCGACCTCGAGGAGACCGTGCCTGGCCCGTGGACTCTCGTGGGCGGCCTGGCGGTGATGCTGCACTGCATCGAGCACGGGCGTACCGGTCATGCGGGCCACGGAAGACGCTGACGTAGCGATCAACGTCTTCACTCGCCGTGAAGGCCTGCGAGAAGTGACCCGGGCGTTGGGGAAGCTCGGCTACCAGGACGTGACGCCGACATCGCTCGCCTCGGGAGAGCAGCTGTCCTACCGGCGGGAGCTCGACTCCTCGAGGATCGACCTGATGGTTCCCGAGGAGGCCGGCCGCCAGACGTCAGTGCCCAGGGCCGTCAACCGCCGCCGGAGCGTCGAACTCCCGGCCGTGCAACAGGCGCTCGCGCGGTCGGAACTTCTCAGGGTGTCGCTCACCGATGGCACGCGAGGCTTCGTTCCCCGGCCGAACGTCCTGGGGTCGCTGGTGATGAAGGCGTCCGCGGCGGTACGCGACAAGCGCGCTCCGGAACGGCACCGCGCCGACATCGTGTCGTTGTGCACGGCGATGGCGCTTGCCGGACTGCACGTGCAGTACGCCGCTCAGCTACGCCCGAAGGACCACCGCCGTCTCCGCCGCGCGAAGGACCGAATCAGCGCGGCCGAGTGGCGCCGCTCGCTCGACCCGGAAGCCGCAGTCGCGGCGTTGGACTTCCTGATCGACGCGCGCGATGCGCGGCACTAGCACCCTGCCGCCCATCGCCACCCGCTACGGTCAGGGCTCCGGGCTCACGACGGGGAGGTCCTGCATGGCACGGGCGATCGGCACGGCGGACGGCGCGGCCCACAGGCGGGGGACCCT
The DNA here is from genome assembly GCF_042885055.1 of Isoptericola sp. NPDC058082. Taxonomy (NCBI): domain Bacteria; kingdom Bacillati; phylum Actinomycetota; class Actinomycetes; order Micrococcales; family Promicromonosporaceae; genus Isoptericola; species Isoptericola sp. NPDC058082. The sequence goes on from NZ_JBHVSQ010000004.1 coordinate 55,934, forward strand.
GGCGGGCCGGACGGCGTCGTGGTGCGCCGTGGTCGCGACGCTCGCCTTCGCCGTCGGCGCCTGGCAGGTCGGGATCTGGGCCAACCACTGGTACATCGCGGAGCGCGTCTACTACCCGACCGTGGACGAGGCCGCCAAGGAGGGGCCGTACTGGGACATCGCGAGGCTGCTGTACTCCGGCAACCAGGCGATGCTCACGGGCCTCGTCTGCCTCGCCGTCGCGGGCCTGGCCGCCGCGCTCGCGGTGCTCGCCCGGCGACGGGCGCGGTAGCCCCGCCGCCGTTACGGCTTGCGGGCGCTCACGATCATGTGGGTGCCGAGGAACCGGCGGCGCCAGGTGACGTCGTCGAAGCCGAGCCGCCACAGGATCGAGGCGACCTGCTCGGGGGACATGAACCCGAGGGTGCTCTCCTCGAGGTAGGTGTACGACTTCTTGTCGCGGGCCACGAGCTGCCCCAGCAGCGGCACGACGACCTTGACGCCCAGCGTGACGGGGACTCGCAGCAGTCCGCGCGGCGGGCAGGTCTCCAGCAGCACGAGACGGCCGCCGGGCCTCAGCACGCGCAGCTGCTCGGCGAGCACGCGCTCGGCGTCCTCGACGTTGCGCAGCAGGTAGCCGTGGGTGACCGCGTCGAACGACGCGTCGTCGTAGGGCAGGGCGTTGGCGTCGGCGAACTGCCAGGTCACGGCGTCGGCGCCTGGCTTGGCGCGCGCGCCCTCCAGCATCCCCTCGGAGAAGTCGACGCCGTGGACGGTGGCTCCCGGGTACTGGCGGGCCGCCTCGAGGGCGATGACGCCGGTGCCGGTGGCGATGTCGAGCAGCGACCCGCCCGCGGGGACCTGCGCGCGGCGCGCGACGTCGCGGCACCAGGCGGCGTGCCGCCCCATCGTCATGAGGCGGTTCATCCGGTCGTAGTAGCCGGGGACCGTGTCGAAGAGGCGCTGCACCTCCTCCCCCTTCGACCGAGACGGGGGCGAGGGGTGGGTCACGCGGCGAGCTCCTGGCCGCTCATCTTGTGGATGGACGACATCACGTGGTCGGTCAGCTCACGACGCACCTGGGCCGGGCGGGCGCCGGCCGTGAGCTGGCGCGACGGGTCGATCGGGGCGCCGAAGTGCACCTGGATGCCGCGGGTCGGCCGCGGGAGCCGCTTGCCGACGGGCTGCACCTTGTCGGTGCCGCGCAGGGCCACCGGGACGACGGGCGCCGAGCCGGCGAGCGCCAGCCAGGCGACGCCGGTGTGCCCCTGGTGCAGCTTGCCGTCGCGGGAGCGGGTGCCCTCGGGGTAGATGCCGAAGGCGCCGCCGCGCTTGAGCACGACGAGCGCGTCGTCGAGCGACCGCTGGCCGGCGCGCGGGTCCTCGCGGTCCACGGGGATGTGGCCCATCGTGGTGAAGAACCAGCGGGAGACGCGGCCCTTGAGACCTCGGCCCGTCCAGTACTCCGCCTTGGCGATGAAGGTGACGTGCCGGGGCACGACGAGCGGGATGATGATCGAGTCGATGAACGACAGGTGGTTGCTCGCGAGGATCACCGGACCGCGCCGCGGGATGTTGTGCAGTCCCGTCACCTGGGGGCGCAGGAGCACGTACACCAGGAGCGACAGGACGAGGCGCAGGAACCGATAGGTCACCGCACCATTGTGCCCCCTGCTCCGCCCTGGCCCGCCGAGGCCGCCCTCGCGGGCGTGTGATCAGGGCGTTTGCGCCGTCTCCGCGGCGAGCAGCGACTCGGCGGCGCGGCGTGCCTCGCGGGCGACGCCGACGTCGTGGGTGATCGCGGCGGTGGTCTGTGCGCCCTCGGCGAGCAGCACGACCTGCAGCGCGACGGCGTCGGGCAGCCCGGCCTCGCGGACGAGGGCGAGGACGTGCTCCCGGAACGCCTCCTTGTGCCCCCGCACGGCCTCCGCGATGCGGGGCGAGGTGGCGCCGAGCTCGCCGAAGGAGTTGATGAACGCGCACCCGCGGAACCCGTCCTCCCGGAACCAGGCGTCGAGGAAGTCGAAGACGCTGAGGATCCGGTCGCGCGGCGTGGTGGCCGTCGCGGCCGCGCGCTCCACCCCCTGCGTCCACTGCCGGGTGCGCAGGGCGAGCACCGCGACCACCAGGTCCTCCTTGGACTGGAAGAGCCCGTAGATCCGCTTGAGGGACACCCCGGCCTCGGCGCGCACGGCGTCCATGCCCACGGCCTGGACGCCGCGCGCGTAGAACAGCCGGTCGGCGGCGACGACCACCGCGTCGCGCGCCGCCTTCTCGTCGAGCATCGTTCACCCTCTCGTCGCCGCCCTCCCCTTGCGGGGAGAACCATCGTTCTCTACTGTAGCGAACAACGGGAGAACGACCGTTCTCCCCCTCTTTCGAAGGGGCGCACCATGGGCTACATCACCGTCGGGCAGGAGAACAGCACGGCCGTCGAGCTCTACTACGAGGACCAGGGCTCCGGTCAGCCGGTCGTCCTCGTGCACGGGTACCCGCTCGACGGGCACAGCTGGGAGCTCCAGACCCGCGAGCTCCTCGCCGCCGGGTATCGCGTCATCACCTACGACCGCCGCGGCTTCGGCGCGTCGAGCAAGGTCGGCTCCGGGTACGACTACGACACGTTCGCGAAGGACCTCGACACCGTCCTGACCACGCTCGACCTGCGGGACGTCGTGCTCGTGGGCTTCTCCATGGGCACCGGCGAGCTCGCCCGGTACGTCCGCAACCACGGGCACGAGCGGGTCGCCAAGCTCGCGTTCCTCGCGTCGCTCGAGCCGTTCCTGGTGCAGCGCGACGACAACCCCGAGGGCGTGCCGCAGTCCGTGTTCGACGGCATCGTGGACGCCGCCCGCGGCGACCGCTACGCCTGGTTCACGCAGTTCTACAAGGACTTCTACAACCTCGACGAGAACCTCGGCACGCGGATCTCCGAGGAGGTCGTGCGCGCCAACTGGATCACCGCGGTCGGCTCGGCCCCCGTCGCCGCCTACGCCGTCGTCCCCACCTGGATCGAGGACTTCCGGCCCGACGTCGAGGCCGTGCGCGACGCGGGCAAGCCGACGCTGATCCTGCACGGCACGAAGGACAACATCCTGCCGATCGACGCTTCGGGCCGGCGCTTCCACGCCGCCGTGCCCGACGCCGAGTACGTCGAGGTCGAGGGCGCGCCGCACGGCCTGCTGTGGACGCACGCGGACGAGGTCAACGCCGCGCTGCTCGCGTTCGTCGGGCGCTGAGCCCGACCCACGCGGGCGGTCAGCTCGCGGTCAGCAGGTAGTCGTCGGCGTCGTCGTCCCACGCGAGGGCGACGGCGCCGGCGGCAGCAGCACCCTTCGCGAACTGCAGGAACCCGCGGTAGCCGAGCGCCTTCTCCGAGAAGTCGGGGCGGCGCTTGCGCACCTCGTTCTTCAGCCCGGACAGCGGCGCGCTGCCGCCCGCGTCGCGCACCACCTGGCGCAGCAGGTCGAACGCGCCCTCGGTGTCCTGCTGCTCCGGCAGCGCCACCTCCGGGTCACCGGTCGACGGGCCTGCGGACAGCACGACGAAGTCGCGGTCCGCCAGGAAGCGCAGGAACTCCCCGAAGGTGCGGAAGCCGTAGTCGGACTCGCTGAACGTGGGGTCCTTGCGCACCAGGGTGCGCTTGAGCATCGACGCCGTGACCGAGCCGCTCGTCGAGGCCAGCAGGTCGGCGAGCGTCTGCGCCACCCTGACCTCCATCGGCGCGTCCTCGCCCGCGGAGGCCGCGGCGTCCTCCTGCTCGACGTCGCCCTCGCGCTCGGCGGCCGGCTCCACGACCGGCTCGACGACGGGGGCCTCCGCCGTCGGCGCCTTCTTGCGGCGGCCGCGCGTCGTCGTACCCGACGCCGCGGTCGCGGTCTCGGCGGGCGCCTCCGACGGGGTCTCGTCAGGGGTCTCGACCGGCGCCTCCGCGGGGGCCGGGGCCTTCGCGCGGCCGCCACGGCCGCCACCGGACCGCGCGGAACCCTTGCCGGCGCCCCGGCCGGAACGCTTCGGGGCGGGCGCCTCGGACTCGTCGGGCACGTCGACGCCCTCGAGCCGGTCGTAGAAGAGGAACTCGTCGCACGCCGGCGGCAGCAGGCGGGAGGTGGAGTTCTCCACCCCGACGCCGATGACCTTCTTGTCGAGCTCGCGCAGCTTGTGGACGAGGGGGGAGAAGTCGGAGTCGCCCGTGCACATGACGAACGTGGTGATGTACTCGCGCTCGAACGCCATCTCGATCGCGTCGACCACCATCTTGATGTCGGCGGCGTTCTTGCGGGACGCGCCCATCCGCTGCGTCATCTCGATGAGCTCGACCTGGTGGCGGGTCAGCATCCGCCGGTCCTCGTCGAAGTACGACCAGTCCGCGTACGCGCGCCGCACCACCACACGGCCGCGGACGGCGAGCGCGTCGGCGATGGGCTTGAAGTCGAACTGCATGCCGCCCAGGTGGTCGCGGGCGCCGAGCGCCAGGTTCTCGTAGTCGAGGAAGACGGCGAGGCGCTCTTCGGTGTCCATGCACGTCAGGCTACGGCGTCGCGTGCTCCGCCGCGGGACCAGGCCGGGTTACCACGGCCGCCGCCACATCGTCCAGGCTCCGGGCGTTCCGTCACCCTTTCTTCACCCCCTATCCTGTGTCGGGTCCCGCCGACGCGACGCCTTGGAGGCTCACCTTGTCAGCAGATCCCGGAGCCACCACGGCGACGGACGAGATCGTCCCCGACCCCGCGCTCCCCCCGACGGCGGTTCCCGCCGAGGACCTGAAGCCCCGCTGGACACCCGCGAAGATCGCGCTCTGGGCGGCGATCGCGCTGCTCGGTGGCGTCGCGTGGGTCATGATCGCGCTGGTGCGCGGCGAGACCATCAACGCCATCTGGTTCGTCTTCGCGTCGGTGTGCACGTACCTCATCGGGTACCGCTTCTACTCGAAGGTCATCGAGCGGTACATCACCCGCCCCGACGACCGCCGCGCCACCCCCGCCGAGACACGCGAGGACGGCAAGGACTTCGTCCCCACCGACCGCCGCGTGCTGTTCGGCCACCACTTCGCCGCCATCGCCGGCGCCGGCCCGCTGGTGGGCCCGGTGCTCGCCGCGCAGATGGGGTACCTGCCGGGCACCATCTGGATCATCGTCGGCGTGGTGCTCGCGGGCGCCGTGCAGGACTACACGGTGCTGTTCTTCTCCATGCGCCGCGGCGGCCGCACCATCGGCCAGATGGCGCGCGAGGAGCTGGGCCGCATCGGCGGCGTGGCCGCGATCGTCGCGTCCCTGCTGATCATGATCATCATCGTGGCGATCCTCGCCCTCGTGGTCGTCAACGCCCTCGGCGAGAGCCCGTGGGGCGTGTTCAGCGTCTCCATGACGATCCCGATCGCCCTCTTCATGGGCGTCTACCTGCGGTACCTGCGCCCGGGCAAGATCACCGAGGTCTCCCTCATCGGCTTCGTCCTGCTGCTCGCCGCGATCGTCGGCGGCGGCATGGTGGCCGACACCGCGTGGGGCGCGGAGTTCTTCCACCTCGACCGCACCACCATCGCCGTCGGCGTCATCGTCTACGGCTTCGTGGCCGCCGTGCTGCCCGTATGGCTGCTGCTCGCCCCGCGCGACTACCTGTCCACCTTCATGAAGGTGGGCGTCATCGTGGTGCTCGCCGGCGCCGTCGTCATCGTGCGGCCCGAGATCAACGTGCCCGCGATCAGCGAGTTCGCGAGCGGCGAGACCGGCCCGGTGGTGTCCGGCAACCTCTGGCCGTTCCTCTTCGTGACGATCGCGTGCGGCGCCCTGTCCGGGTTCCACGCGCTCATCTCGTCGGGCACGACGCCGAAGCTCGTGGAGAAGGAGCGCCAGACGCGCTTCATCGGCTACGGCGGCATGCTCATGGAGTCGTTCGTCGCGATCATGGCGCTGGTCGCCGCGATCTCGATCGACCGCGGCGTGTACTTCGCGATGAACTCCTCGGCGGCCGCCACCGGCGGCACCATCGAGGGCGCGGTCGCGTTCGTGAACTCGCTCGGCCTCGCCGGCGTCAACCTCACGCCCGACATGCTCAGCACCCTGGCGACCCAGGTGGGCGAGCCGTCGATCGTGTCCCGCACCGGCGGCGCCCCGACGCTCGCGCTCGGGCTGGCGCACATCATGCACCAGCTGGTGGGCGGCACCGCGATGATGGGCTTCTGGTACCACTTCGCGATCATGTTCGAGGCGCTGTTCATCCTCACCGCGGTCGACGCCGGTACCCGCGTGGCCCGCTTCATGCTGCAGGACACCATCGGCAACGTGGCACCGCGGTTCAAGGACATGAGCTGGCGACCCGGGGTGTGGGTCTGCACCGCGATCATGGTCGCGGGCTGGGGGACGATCCTGTATCTGGGCGTCACCGACCCGCTCGGCGGCATCAACACGTTCTTCCCGCTGTTCGGCATCGCGAACCAGCTGCTGGCCGCGATCGCGCTCGCCGTCGTGCTCGCCATCGTCGCGAAGCGGGGCCGCGCGTACTGGCGGTGGCTGTGGATCGTGGCCCTGCCGCTGGCCTTCACCGCGCTGATCACCATCTGGGCGTCGTTCGAGAAGATCTTCTCGGACGTGCCCGCGGTGGGGTACTGGGCGCAGCACCGGGCGTTCAAGGACGCGCTCGCCGCCGGCGAGACGTCGTTCGGCACCGCGCCCGACGTCGCGGCCATGGAGGCCGTGGTCCGCAACACCTTCGTGCAGGGCACCCTGTCGATCGTGTTCGTGGTGCTGTCGATCGTCGTGATCCTCGCGTCGCTGGTCGTGACGATCAGGGCGTTCCGCACCGGCGGCGGCGAGAACCACGAGGACGCGCCCGTCGCGTCGCGCCGGTTCGCCCCGGCCGGCCTGTTCGCCTCGTCGACCGAGAAGCGGATCGAGAAGGAGTGGGCCGACGCCGGCCTGCGGGAGTCCAGCGGTGCCGGGCACCACTGAGCCCCGCACCGGCAGGGTGCACGACGTCGCCCGGGCGCTGGCCCGGGCGGCGTCGGCGGGGTGGGCGAGCCTGCGCTGGTACGTGCGCCAGGTGATGGGCGACGACGCCTACGCGACGTACGTCGCGCACGAGCGGTCGGCCCACCCCGGCCGCGCGCCGATGGGCGAGCGCGAGTTCTGGCGGGAGCACTACGCGGAGCAGGACCGCAACCCCGGCTCGCGCTGCTGCTGAGCGGCGCGCGCGACGGTGCCGGCCGGGCCAGGATGGGCGCGTGCGCGCGATCGTGTTCGAGTCCCACGGCGGCCCCGAGGTGCTGCATCTCGCCGACGCCCCCGACCCTCAGGCCGGGCCCGGCCAGGTGCGCGTGCGCGTCGAGGCCGCGGCCGTCAACGGCTGGGACGTGAAGTCCCGCGCCGGCACGACCGGCGGCCCGCCGCCGACGTCGCCCGTCGTGCCGGGCCTGGAGGTGGCGGGGGTCGTCGACCAGGTCGGGGACGGCGTGGCCGGCGTCGCGCCCGGCGACCGCGTCGTGGGCTTCGCCGTCGGCGGCGGGTACGCCGAGCTCACCCGGACGTCGGTCTTCGCCCGCGTGCCCGCCGGGCTCGCCGCGACCGACGCCGTCACGCTCCCCGTCGCCGCCGAGACCGCGACCCGCGTGCTGCGCCTCCTCGACGTCCGGCCCGGCGAGACGCTGCTCGTGCACGGCGCCTCGGGGTCGGTGGGCGAGCTGGCCGTCCAGCTCGCCGTGCGCCGCGGCGCCCGCGTGATCGGTACGGCGTCGCCGCGGAACCAGGAGCGCGTCGCCGCCCTCGGCGCGACACCCACCACCTACGGCGCAGGGCTCGTGGAGCGGGTCCGCGCCCTCGCCCCCGACGGCGTGGACGCCGTCCTCGACACCACCGGCGCGGGCGTGCTGCCCGACTCGATCACCCTGCGCGGCGGCACCGAGCGCATCGTCACCATCGCCGACGACGCCGCGGCAGACCTCGGCGTCGAGGCCAGCTGGCGGTCCGAGCGCGACGCCGGCGAGCTCGCCGAGGCCGTCGACGCCCTCGCCCGCGGCGACCTCGTGACCACCGTCGGCGCGGTGCTCCCGCTGGCCGACGCGCCCCGTGCGCACGCTCTGGTCGAGAGCGGCCAAGCCGGCGGCAAGGTCGTGCTGGTGCCCTGAGCAGGGCGTTCCCGCCCGCCCGGCATCCGCGATCGTCTCAGCAGGCGGTCTCATCCTCGCCCGTATCGCGGATGCTGCGTACGATCGCGTGACAAGCCATCCAGAGCGGCCGAGAGTCCTGGCTCGACGACGCCGCAGCAACCCGTTCTCCGACGGAAGCCTCCCGAGGACGAAGGTGCTCACGCCAGGATCGATGGAGTGACGCATGGTCGCAGAGGCATCCTTTTCGCCCACCCCGGCAGCTCAGCCGGCAGTTCACCCGGCGCTGCCGGCACGCCCGACGGTCTCGTTCGAGCTCATGCCGCCGCGCCGGCCGGACGCCGCGCCCAAGTTCTGGGAGACGGCGCGCCGGCTCGTCGCCGCACGACCGGACTTCATGTCCGTGACGTACGGCGCGGGCGGCGGTGACCGGGCGACCGCCCGCCAGGTCGTCGCGACCCTGCTCGAGGGCACGCCCGTCCTGCCGGTGGCGCACCTGACCTGCGTGGGCGCGCACCGCGAGGACGTGTCCGCCGTCATCGACGACTTCCTCGACGCCGGCACCCGCGCGTTCCTCGCCCTGCGCGGCGACCCGCCGAAGGACCAGCCTGACTGGGAGCCGCCCGCCGACGGCGTCGCATCCTCGATCGAGCTCGTGCACCTGCTGCGCGAGGTCGAGGCGCGGCGCTGCGCGACCGACCCCGGGGCCGCCCTGCGCGGCGCCGCCCGCCCGATGACGATCGCCGTCGCGACGTTCGTCGACGGCAACGTGCAGGCCGGCACCACCCGGGCCCAGGAGGTCCGGCGCCTCAAGGAGAAGCAGGACGCGGGGGCGAGCTTCGCCATCACGCAGCTGTTCTACGAGGCCGACTCCTACACCGACTTCGTCGCCGAGGCCCGCGCGGCCGGGGTGACGATCCCGATCCTCGCGGGGCAGCTGCCCACGACCGAGCCGCGCCGGCTCCGTCGCGTCGAGGAGCTCACCGGCGTCCGCGCGCCCCGGCACCTGCTGGACGCGCTCGACGCCGCGGGGGACCCGGAGGCGCAGCACGCCTACGGGACCGCGCGCGCCGTCGAGCTCGCCCAGCGCGTGCTCGACGCGGGCGCCCCCGGCATCCACGTGTACACGTTCAACAAGTACCGTCCCGCTCTGGACCTGCTCGAGGGTGTCCACCTCGGCGGACCGGCGCCGGCCGACGTCACGTCGGACGGCGCGGACCTGGCCAGAAGGCCGTGGGTACCGAGCATCCCGACCCAGGCTCCCGCCGTCTGAGCGGAGCCCGAACTCTGGAGTGCTCATGTCCACCACCAGCACCACCCCCGCCGCGGCATTTCCCGGCGGCACGATCCTCGGCTACCCGCGCATCGGGCGTCGCCGCGAGCTCAAGAAGGCCGTCGAGTCGTTCTGGGCCGGGCACACCGACGCCGTCGACCTGGAGGTCACGGCCGGCGCGCTGCGCCGCGAGACCGCCCGCCGCCTCGTCGAGCGCGGGCTGAACCCCGACGACGGCTCCGTGCCGGGGTCGTTCTCCTACTACGACCAGGTGCTCGACGTCGTCGCGCTGCTCGGCGCCGTCCCCGAGCGGTTCCGCGACCTGCTCGACGACGAGGACGGCTCGCTCGAGCTCGACGGCTACTTCACCGTGGCCCGCGGCCGCGGCGAGGACGCCCCGCTCGAGATGACCAAGTGGTTCGACACCAACTACCACTACCTGGTCCCCGAGATCAGCGAGACGACGCCGGTCTCGTTCGCCGACCACCGCATCGTGCGCGAGTACGCCGAGGCCAAGGAGGCCGGCGTCACCACGCGCCCCGTGCTCGTGGGCCCGGTGACGTTCCTCGCCCTGTCCAAGGCGGCCGACGAGGCGGGCGACGGGTTCCACCCGCTCGACCGGCTCGACGACGTCGTCGCCGCGTACGCCGACCTGCTGCGCGCGCTGGCCGCGGTCGGGGTGCCGTGGGTGCAGCTCGACGAGCCCGCGCTCGTCACTGACTCCCTCGACGTGCCGGCCGAGCGCCTGCACGCGGCCATCGCGTCCGCCTACCGCGCCCTGGCGACCGACCTTGCGACGGCCACCGACGACGCCGACTCCGAGGACTCGGGCGAGCGGCCCGCGATCCTGGTGACGGCGCCGTTCGGCGGCCTGCACGAGGACGCCCTCGCGCTCCTCGCCGCGACCGACGTCGACGCGATCGCGATCGACCTGGTCAAGGGCGCCGTGCCCGCCGGGCCGGTGCCGGGCCTCGAGGGCAAGACCCTCGTCGCCGGGGTGATCGACGGCCACAACGTGTGGCGGGCCGACCTGGCCGCCAAGCTCGACGCGGTCGAGTCGCTGCGGGGCCTCGGCGCCGTCGCCCTCGCCGTCGGCACGTCGACGTCGCTGCTGCACGTGCCGCACGACGTCGAGGACGAGGTGTACGACCAGCACGCGGCGGGCACCACCCTCGACCCGCGCCTGCGCGACTGGCTGGCGTTCGCCGACCAGAAGGTGGGCGAGGTCGCGACCCTGGCCCGCGCCCTCACGGACGGTCGCGCGGCCGTCGAGGACGCGCTCGCCGCGTCGTCCGCGGCCGTGGCCTCGCGCGCGACGGCGGCCGGCGTCGTCGTGCCCGAGGTGCGCGACCGCGCCGCGGCGCTCACCGACGCCGACTTCGCCCGCGGCCCGTACGCGGAGCGCGCGGCCGCCCAGGCCGCGCGGCTGAACCTGCCGCCGCTGCCCACGACGACGATCGGCTCGTTCCCGCAGACCCCCGAGATCCGCAAGGCCCGCGCCGCGTGGACCAAGGGCGAGCTCGCCGACGCCGACTACTCCGCCGCGATGCGGGAGGAGATCGGGCGCGTCGTGACCCTGCAGGAGGAGCTGGGCCTCGACGTGCTGGTGCACGGCGAGCCCGAGCGCAACGACATGGTGCAGTACTTCGCCGAGCAGCTCGACGGGTTCGCGGTGACGGCGAACGGCTGGGTGCAGTCGTACGGCTCGCGCTGCGTGCGCCCGCCGATCCTGTGGGGGGACGTGCAGCGCCCGGCGCCGATCACCGTCGAGTGGTCCGCGTACACGGCGTCGCTCACCGACAAGCCGGTCAAGGGCATGCTCACCGGCCCGGTGACGATCCTCGCGTGGTCGTTCGTGCGCGACGACCAGCCGCTCGGCGACACCGCGAACCAGGTGGGCCTGGCCCTGCGCGACGAGATCGCGGACCTGGAGGCCGCGGGCATCGGCATCGTGCAGGTGGACGAGCCCGCGCTGCGCGAGCTGCTGCCGCTGCGCCGCGCCGACCAGCCCGCCTACCTCGACTGGTCGGTCGGGTCGTTCCGGCTCGCGACGTCGGGCGTCCAGGCGGCGACGCAGGTCCACACGCACCTGTGCTACTCGGAGTTCGGCGAGGTCATCGGCGCGATCGACGGCCTCGACGCCGACGTCACGTCGGTGGAGGCGGCCCGCTCGCGGATGGAGATCGTGCCCGAGCTCGCCGACGCCGGGTACTCGCGCGGCATCGGGCCGGGCGTCTACGACATCCACTCCCCGCGCGTGCCGTCGCCTGCCGAGGTCACCGAGCTGCTGACGCTCGCCGTCAAGGCGATCGACCCGGCGCTGGTGTGGGTCAACCCCGACTGCGGGCTGAAGACCCGCCGGTACGCGGAGGTCGAGCCGGCGCTCGCCCACCTCGTCGCCGCCGCCCGCGAGGTCCGCGCGACCCTCTGACCCCTGCCGACCAGGCGGTTGGGGGGGGTCTTGGGGGTTGGAGAAGGGGAGAAAAAACAGGGGGAGGGGGTTTGGGGCGGGGGGGGAGGGGGGGGAAGCAGACACGAAGGAGGGCCAACCCCCCCACCAAGGAGGGTAGTATG
>NZ_JBHVSQ010000004.1:67864-389170 GCF_042885055.1 Isoptericola sp. NPDC058082
GGCCGGCTCGACCTTTTACCCCCTCCACACCAGGCTGTTTCCTGCTTTCGGAGTTTTCAGAACGTGCGCAACCGCATGGTCGGCGGGTCTTGGCGCCGGGGGTGACGGAATAGACGTCGACCCGGGCGACGGTCCCGTGCCACCATGGAGGGGCCGGTCGTGCCCTCGGGGCGCGAGCGGACCACGACTTTTCACACGAGCGAGGAGACAGCGATGCCGGGCGTCGCAGGGAGCGGGGTGGGCCACCAGGCCTGCTCGGGCAGTCCCGCCTGCCCCGGCACCGCCTCCGTCTGAGCCCCCGCAGGGGCCGGCAGATGAGGCGGTGCGGGGCTTCGTCCTGCCCACCCCTCGCTCACCTGAAAGCCGATCCCTCATGACCCCACTCACCGAGCAGCAGCTCCGTGCCTCCCTCGTCAACGCCACCCGCAGCGAGCGGCAGCGCATGATCGTCCCCGACCTCGCCGACGTCGACTGGGACCGCCTCGACTACCTGGGCTGGCGCGACCGCAAGCAGCCCCTGTCCGCGTACGTCGTCATGACGCTCGACGACGCGCCCGACGCCGAGCCCGTCGGCGTCCTCCTGCGCGCGGCCGAGCGCACCGGCCCGCGCCGCGCCGCCATGTGCGCGTGGTGCGAGGACGTCGTCGAGACGCGCGACGTGCAGCTCTTCGTCGCCAAGCGCGGCGGCGCCGCCGGCCGCAAGGGCGACACCATCGGCACGCTCGTCTGCGGCGACTTCCGCTGCTCCCGCAACGCGCGTCGTCGTCCCACCCTCGCCGAGGCGGGGCGCGACGACCCCGGCGTCCGCGAGGCGATCGTCGAGCGGCGCGTCGCCGCCCTGCGCGAGCACACCCGCAAGTTCCTCGCCGAGGTGCGCAGCACCGCCTGACCTTCCCCGGGCTCCTGTCACTGCCGAACAGGCGGTTGACACCGTTATCGGGGGCCGTCGCCCGCGATAACGGTGTCAACCGCCTGTTCGGCGGACTGCTCGGTGCGGGCAGTCCTACCGGTAGAAGCCCTCGCGGAGATTGATGCCGTGCTCGACCCACGCCTTGAGCGCGGCGAGCATGCCGGTCCAGCCCTCGCAGTTGCCGAACGCGTTCTTCGCGCCGTCCGGCGTGAGGGCCCACGAGGACTCGGTGATGGTGACGAGGGTGCGGGTGTCGTCGTCGAGCGGCTCGAGCTCGAACGTGGTCGTGGTCTCGGCGGAGCCGTCGGCGGTGTCGGTACCCTCCCACCGGACGACGATGCGGCGGGGCGGGGCGGCCTCGACGACGGTGACGGGGAAACGGCCGGGGAAGTCCGCGAAGTCCCAGGACACGTCGACCCCGGGCTCCAGGCGCCCTCGGGCGCCGCCGGTCGTGAAGTACTGGGACAGCTGTGCGGGGTCCGCGATGGCCTCGTAGACGTCACGACAGGGTCGCGAGACGCGGCCCGAGACCGTGAAGGTGAGCTCGGTGAGTGCCTGCTTCTCGTTCATGTTGTATTTTTATCACATGAACTCCTCGCCGCCCAGGGATGACGACGACCCGGCCGACGACGACGCCGTGTTCAAGGCCCTCGCCGCCCCCGTGCGCCGGCGAATGCTGGACGCGCTCAAGGAGTCCACGCGCACCACCGGCGAGCTGTGCGCGCTGTTCCCCGAGCTCGACCGCACCACCGTGTTGCAGCACCTGCGCGTGCTCGAACGGGCCGAGCTCGTCACCGGCCGCAAGGTCGGGCGCGAGCGCCACCTCGCGCTCGCGCCCCTGCCCATCAAGCGCCTCCACGACCGGTGGATCGGCGAGTACGCCCGCGCCGCCGTCGACCTGCTCGGGCGGCTGGACGACGCCTGACCGCCCGGGCGGCGCGCGTCAGGTGGCGGCGGGCAGCACCAGGGTCGCGGCGCTGACGACGCCCACGACGGCCGCGGCGACCGCACCGGCCGCCTCCCGCGCCGTGCTCCCCCGCCACCACGTCGCCGCCAGCTCCCGCATCCGGGCGTCCGCCTCGCGACGGCGGTCGCGCGGCACGGGCGGCCGGAGCCAGCCGGAGCCCTCGGCGAGGGTGAGGAGCGCAGCGGTGCGGTCGTCGGGCACCGCGCCGTCGAGCAGGACGCCGTGCACGCGGCGGCGCAGGGCGGCGACCGCCGGCCCGTCGACCGTGCGCCACCGGGTGCTGCGGAGCACGCCCCAGACGGCACGGTCCTCGCGCCGGAGCAGGCCCTGCGCGACGAGCCCGTCCAGCAGCGGCCGCTCGACGCGGCGGGCCAGCACGTCGACGAGCTCCGTCGCGCGCCGGGGTGCCGAGGCGGCGAGGTCGAGGACGTCGTCGAGCTCCCGGCGCCCCGTCGGCGCGCGGTCGAGGACCACGACCGGCCCGTCGTCGCCGGGCACCGGGCGCAGGGCGGCCCGGCCCGCGATCACCAGCTCGACGAGCAGCGCACCGGCCAGCCGGTAGGGCGCGTCGTCGAACAGCGACGGACCGGTGCGCAGGTCGTCGTGGGCCAGGAGCAGCAGCTCTTCGCCGATGAGCACGTGGTCGGTCCTCCCGTGAAGCGCCTGGTCGTGGCCTCGCTGCCTACCAGTGCGCCGACTCTGCCACACCCGACCGCGCCTGCGGGACCCCCCACGGGTTACCGTCCTGCAACGGCGCGGGGAGCGCGGCCTGCGGGGCGTCCTGGAAGGTGATGCCGCGCAGGAACCGGCCGATCGCGGCGGTGCCCACGGACGTCGCGTCGCTCGTCGTGGCCGGCCACGGGCCGCCGTGCTGCATCGCCGGCGTGACGGCCACGCCGGTGGGCCAGCCGTCGACGAGCACGCGGCCCGCGTGCCGGCCCAGGGTGGCCAGCAACCCGGCCACCTCGGCGTCCTCGTCCGGCCCGCGGTGCACGGTCGCGGTGAGCTCGCCGGGGAAGAGCTCCGCGACGACGGCCCCCAGGTCGGTCCCCTCCGGGTAGGTGACGAGCACGGCGAAGGGCCCGAACACCTCCTCCAGCAGGGTCCCCCGGTGCTCGCGGAGCGAGGCCAGGTCCGTCTCGACGAACGTCGGCGTCGCGCTCACGACGCCGTCCTCCCCGGTCCGCGCGGACCCCTCGGCCAGGACGACGACGCCAGGGGCGCCCAGGACGGCTGACCGACCGGCGACGTACCCCGCGCCGACGCGGGGGTTGAGCAGCGCGTGCTCGGGCACCGCGGCCGCCGCCTCGGCGACGACCGGCCCGAGGTCGTGCCCCTCGGGGACGAGCAGGAAGCCGGGCTTGGTGCAGAGCTGGCCGGCCGAACCGCTCACGGACCCGACCCAGCCGCGGGCGATCTCCTCGCCGCGGTGGGCGAGGGCGGCGGGGCGCACGAGCACCGGGTTGAGCGAGCCGAGCTCGCCGTAGAACGGGATCGGGTCGGGGCGGGCCGCCGCGGCGTCGGCGAGCAGCCGGCCGACGCGCGTGGAGCCGGTGAACGCGGCCGCCCGGACCGCGGGATGCTCCAGCAGGTCACGACCGGCCTCGTCGCCCTCCACGAGCGCGAACGTGCCGTCCGGCAGCCCGGCGCCGGCGAGGGCCTCGGCCATGAGGTCGGCGACGCGGCGGGACAGCCCGACGTGCCCGGGGTGCGCCTTGACGATCACGGGGCACCCGGCGGCGAGCGCGGCCGCGGTGTCGCCGCCGGGCACGGAGAACGCGAACGGGAAGTTGCTCGCCGCGAAGACGAGCACGGGCCCGACCGGCCACAGCGTGCGGCGCAGGTCGGGGCGGGGGCCGAGCACGAACTCCGGGTCGGCGGCGTCGAGCCGGACGTCGAGGTAGGCGCCGGACTCGACCACGCGGGCGAACAGCCGCAGCTGCACGCGGGTGCGCTTCAGCTCGCCGCGCAGCCGCGCCTCGGCCAGCCGGGTCTCGGCCACGGCGAGCGCGACCAGCTCGTCCTCGTGCGCGCCGAGGACGTCGGCGACGGCGCGCAGGGCGTCGGCCCGCGTCGACGGCGGGAGGTCCGCGAGGAGGGGCGCGGCCGCGGCGGCGGCGCGGGCCGCCTCGTCCGCCTGCGCGGGAGCGGTCGTCGTCGGGGCACCTGTCGGGGTCGTCATCGTCTGCACCTCAGAACTGGAAGCCGGTGGGGAACGGGTCGCTCGGGTCGAGCAGGTAGGTGCCCAGGCCGGTGACCCAGGCGCGGCCGGTGATGGTGGGCACCACGGCGGGGATCCCGGCGACCTCGGTCTCCCCCACCAACCGGCCCACGAAGCGCGAGCCGATGAAGGACTCGTTGACGAAGTCCGTGTCGAGGGCGAGCTCGCCCCGCGCCCACAGCTCCGCCATCCGGGCGGACGTGCCGGTGCCGCAGGGCGACCGATCGAACCACCCGGGGTGGATCGCCATCGCGTGCCGGGAGTGCTCCGCGGTGGAGCCCGGTGCGATGAACTCGACGTGGTGGCAGTGGTCCACGCCCGCGATCGTGGGGTGCGACGGCGGGGCCGTCGTGTTGATCGCGTCCATGATCGCGAGCCCGGCGGCGAGGATGTCCTGCTGCCGGGCGCGGTCGAACGGGAGCTTCACGTCATCGAGGTCCACCATCGCGTAGAAGTTGCCGCCGAACGCCAGCGAGTAGGCGACGGTGCCGAGCCCGGGCACGTCGACCTCGTCGTCGAGCCGCACGACGAAGCTGGGCACGTTCTCGATCGTCACCGACTCGGCGTGCCCGTCGCGCACCTCCACCCGGGCGACGACCACCCCGGCCGGCGTGTCCAGCCGGATGGTGGTCGTCGGCTCGGTGACGGTCACCATGCCGGTCTCCACCAGCACGGTGGCGACGCCGATCGTGCCGTGCCCGCACATCGGCAGGCAGCCGGAGACCTCGATGTACACGACGCCCCAGTCGCAGTCGTCGCGCGTCGAGGGCTGCAGGATCGCGCCGCTCATCGCAGCGTGCCCCCGCGGCTCGTTGACGAGCAGCTTCCGCACGTCGTCGAGGTGCTCGATGAAGTGCAGCCGCTTGTCGTTCATCGTCGCGCCGGGGACGACCCCCAGCCCGGACGTGACGACGCGGGTGGGCATCCCCTCGGTGTGCGAGTCGACGGCGGTGAAGGTGCGGGACGATCGCATGGTCGGCCTCTCTGGGTGACGGGCCCGGTGCCGGGCTCAGGGCGATGTACAGGCTCAGCGCTGGGCGATGTACGCGAGGGCCTTCTCGGTGTCGGCGCGCACGGCGGCCTCCTGCTCCGGGGACAGCGGTCCGCGCGGCGGGCGGGTCTCGATGCCGAACGGGCGCCCCGCGATCTGCGTGGACAGCTTGATGGCCTGCACGAACTCGGTGCGCGAGTCCCAGCGGAACATGGCGACGACGTTCTCGTACAGGTCCCGCGCGTCGGTGATCTTCCCGGCCCGCACCAGCTCGTACAGCTCGACGGCGACCTCGGGGATCGCGTTCGGGTAGCCGGCGAACCAGCCCGTCGCGCCCATGACGAGCGACTCGAACAGCAGGTCGTCGGCGCCGGCGATGACGTCGATGTCGGCCACCTCGCGCAGCTCGGAGATCCGGCGCACGTCGCCCGAGAACTCCTTGATGGCCACCACGTTCTCGAGCTGCGCCAGCTCGGCCACGAGATCGGGCGTGAGGTCGACCTTGGTGTCGAACGGGTTGTTGTAGACCATGATCGGCAGGCCCACCTCGTTCACGCGGCTGTAGTGCTCGACGATCTCGCGCCGGTTGGCGCGGTAGATCGTGGGCGGCAGCAGCAGGACGGCGTCGGCGCCGTCCTCCTGGGCGAGCTCGGCCCAGTGCTGGGCCTGGTGCCAGCCCACGCCGTGCACGCCCGCGATGACGATGCCGCGGCCCGCGACGGCCTCGACGGCGGTCTGCACGACCTTGCGGCGCTCCTCGTCCGTGAGGGACGAGTACTCCCCGAGCGAGCCGTTCGGCCCGACGCCGCGGCAGCCGGCGTTCATGAGGTGGTCGACGTGCGCGGCGTAGCCCGCGTAGTCGACGGCGAGCCCGGCGGGCGCCGCGTCGTCGGGGGTGAACGGCAGCGTCGTCGCGACGACGACGCCGCCCAGGTCGATCTTCTGGGAGCTCATGCGGTGTCCTCTCGGTTCACGCGCCTCCGGACTCGGGGCGCGAGGGTCGGTGTCGGGATGAGGTCGGTGTCGGGATGGCGGTCGGAGTCAGGGGGTGTCGGCCGCCGGGTCGTCGGGCAGGGTGGCGAGGTCGCCGAGCCGGACGGGCACCACGAGGGGCCGTCGGTCGGGCACCGCGGGCGCCGCCCCCGTGCCCTCGCCGGCCGCGGGATCCGCGACCCCGACGAGCTCCGCGACCGTGCGGCCGCAGATCCTCGCCTGGCAGGGGCCGAGCCCGGCGCGGCTCGTGAGGCGCACGGAGCGCAGGTCGGTCGACGCGGTGGCGCAGGCGGCCGAGCGCAGCGTGCCGGCGTCGACCTCCTCGCAGCGGCAGACGAGCGTGTCGTCGCGCAGCCACGACGTCCAGCCGCTGCGGATGCCGTGCGCGGCCTCGAGCCGGCGCGCGAAGTCGGCGGACCGGCCGCGACGGCGCACCGCGCGGGCGAGCGCGGCGTCCTCGGGCACGGCCTCGTCGGAGGGGGCGGACGGGCCGGTCGCGGCGTGGTGCCCGGCCACCCAGCCCTCGGCGAGCGCGGCCTCGGCCCCGCCGATGCCGGTCAGCTCGCCGGCGGCCCACACGCCGGGCGCCGTCGTGCGCTGCCGGTCGTCGACGACGACGAAGCGGTCGGGCGAGATCGCGCACGCGGCCGCGACCGCGAGCTCCAGCCGCGGCGTGAACCCGTGCGAGACGCACACCGCGTCCGCCGCGACGGTGCGCTCGGTGCCCGGCAGGGGTGCCCAGCGGTCGTCCACGCGCGCGACCGTCACCTCCTCGACCCGGCCGTCCCCGCGGGCGGCGACCACGGCCTCGCCGAGGCGGTAGGCCACCCGGTGGCGGGCGAGCGTCCCGACGTACGCGCCGAGCTCGCCGGTCTTGTGCGCCGCGCCCAGCAGCCCGGCCGGCCGCGCGCCCCAGCCGCGGGCCAGCGACGCCGGGGTCGCGGCCTCGTGCACCGACAGCACGCGGGCGCCGATGCGCAGCAGCGACGTGGCCACGGGCAGCAGGAACGGGCCCGCCCCCGCGACGACGACACGGTCCCCCACGGCCACACGCTCGGCCTTGGCGAGGGCCTGGGCCGCGCCGGCCGTCGTGACGCCGGGCAGCTGCCAGCCCGGGAAGGGCAGCGTGCGGTCGTGCGCGCCCGTCGCGAGCACCAGGGCGTCGGGGGTCAGGGTGAGGTGCTCGCGCCCGGCGGCGTCGGCGGGCCCGACCAGCACGCGCAGCCGTACTCCGTCGTCGAGCCGCTCGAGCGCCCACACCTGGGCCGAGGTCAGCAGCGCGATCCGCGGGTGCGACGCCACGACGTCGCGCAGGGCCGTGAACGTGCCCCAGCCGTGGTGGAAGGAGGCCTCGTCGGGCGCCGTGCCGCCGCCCGGGAGCACCCGGTGCCGCCAGAACTGGCCGCCCACCTGGTCCGACGCGTCGAGCAGCGTCACCTCCGCGCCGGCGCGGGCCGCGGCGCGCGCGGCGGACAGGCCCGCCGGCCCGGCGCCGACGACGACGACCGTCCGGCGGCTCACGACGCCACCCCCGGCAGCGGGTCGTGCTGCGTCTCGACGACGTCCCCGTCGGCCGCGCGGCGCAGGCATGCCCGCACGTCGCGCGCGCCGTTGACGGTGACGAGGCAGTCGAAGCACACCCCGATGCCGCAGAACACGCCGCGCGGGGCGGCCTCGACGCTGGTGGTGCGCCACGACCGCCGCCGGGCGGCCAGCAGCATCCCCGCGATCGTCTGCCCCTCGGTGCCCGCGAAGGGCTCGCCGTCGAGCGTGATGGTCAGCGCGCGCGGTCCGGCGTCCGGCCGGTGGGTGGTCATGAGGCCTCCCCTGAATTCTCGATGGACGAGCCGGCGGCGAGCACCGCCGGCCGGTCGACGCGGAACGGCGCGGGGTCGACCTCGGGCTCCGCGCCGGTGAACAGGTCGGCGAGCAGCTCGCCGCTGACAGGCCCCAGCCCGATGCCGGCGCCCTCGTGCCCGGTCGCGACCCAGAGGCCGGGGGTCCTGGGGTCCGGCCCGACGATCGGCAGGTGGTCGGGCACGTACGGGCGGAAGCCGAGATAGGTGCGCATGACGCTCGCGTCGGCGAGGAACGGGAACAGGCGCACGGCGCGCGCGGCCATCTCGCGCAGCACGACGGCGCGCAGCCGGTCGTCGAAGCCGACCTGCTCGCGGCTCGAGCCGATGAGGACGGTGCCGGCGGCGGTCGACTCGACCACGCTCGACGTCTGGAGCGCCGCGTCGCCGGACTGCGTGGCGCCCACGTAGTCGCCGTCGTAGACCTTGTGCCGCACGACGTGCGGCATCCGGGTGGTCACCAGCACCATCCCGCGGCGCGGGCGCACGGGCAGCGCGGCCCCGAGCCGGGCGGCGACGACGCCGGACCACGGCCCCGCGGCGAGCACGACGGCGCCCGCGGGCACGTCGCCGGCGGTGGTGCGGACCCCGACGAGACGGTCGCCGTCGCGCAGCGCCCCCACCACCTCGACACCGGTGCGCACCCGCGCCCCCGCGCGCCGGGCGGACGCGAGCAGCGCCTCCGCCGCCGCGACGGGCTGGACCTGCGCGTCCTCCGGGTACCAGACCGCGGCGGTGAGGCCGGGGTTGAGCGCCGGCTCGAGCTCGAGCGCGCGGGTGACGTCGACCTCCCGTGCGTCCACCCCGGCGCCCCGCTGCCGGGCGGCGAAGTCCCGCAACGGCTGGGCGCCCTCGGGGGTGGTCGCGGCGACGAGGCCGCCCTTCGGGTCGTACTCGACGGCGGGGAAGCGGGGGCCGAGCTCGTCGGCCAGCTCCGCGACGAGGGACGGCCAGCGGCGGGCCGCGTGCCGCGCGAGCGCCAGCTCGGGGCCGGGCTCCTTGTCGGAGACGAGCAGGTTGCCCTCGCCGTGGGCGGTGGTGCCCGACGCCGCGCCGCCGCGGTCGAGGACGGTCACGGCGAGCCCGCGCCGGGCGAGCGCGCGGGCGCATGCGGCGCCCACGATGCCCGCTCCCACGACCACGACGTCGACGGTCATCGGCTGCTCCTTGGGTAGATGGGCAGTAATATGTCACATACCAAGACAGGTGAGGGGCCGGCCACGTCGCCCACCCCGGCGGGTCAGTCCTCCTCGGGGCGCCCCGCCCACCAGCCGGTGGTGTGGCCGATGTGGCGGCGCATGAGATCCCGTGCGCCGGCGGCGTCGCCGGCGGCGAGCAGGTCGAGCAGCTCGTGGTGCTCGGCCGCCGACTGCTCCAGATGATCGGTGGCGACCATCTGGGACAGGCCGAGCAGCCGCGCACGGCTGCGCAGGTCGGCCACCACGTCCACCAGCAGGGGGTTGCCCGCCAGCGTCGTGAGCCGCAGGTGGAAGTCGCGGTCCGCCTCGAGGTAGGTCACCAGGTCGCCCGAGCGCGCGCCCGTGACGATGGCGTCGGCCTGCTCGCGCAGTGCCGGCAGCGCACCCTGCGGGAAGCGCCCCGCCAGCTTCTCCATCGCCGGCGGCTCGAGGAGCTGGCGCACCTCGGCGATGTGGCTCAGCATCTCCGGCGACACCTCGGTGACCCGGAAGCCCTTGTTGCGGACCGCCGTGACGAACCCGCGCTTCTCGAGGTCCAGCATCGCCTCGCGCACGGGCGTCGCCGACACGGCGAAGCGCGCGGTGAGCGACGGCACGGAGACCAGCGTGCCCGGGGCGAGATCGCCCGAGACGATCGCGGCGGTGAGGGCCCGCGACACGGTCTCGCGCAGGCTCACCGGCGCCTCGATGCGGCGGAACGACGCTACGGCTTCCGACATGAGCACTTCCTCACGGGGGCTGATCCGGGGGTGGTGGACATCACAGTAGTGCATGATATGTTACCGCCCACATCGGCTGGCAGGTCAAGGCGACCCGCCCGGCGACGGGCACAGGGACCGCGACCCGGCACCCGGCCCACCTGCAGGAACGGCGCGGTTCCGGGCATGATCCGGGGCCGAGGTCGACCCGCCGGACGCGAGGACGCGGACGGCGGCAGCGGTACCGGACGACGACGTCACGCCGGCTCGCCCTGGGCGACGTGGGCGTCCATGTGCAATGTGATATACCACCGAGGAGATTTCGTGGCCGTCACCCCGAACCTGGCTCCCCTCCCGACCCGCGCCCCCGCCGTCGCGGCGGCCGGCCGCGCCGGCACCCCGCTCGGCACGGACCGCGTGCGCCTGACCGGCGGCCTGCTCCACGACTGGCAGCGGCGCAACCGCCTCGTCACCGTGCCGCACGTCGTCCGCGAGGTCCGGCAGGCCGGGAACCTCGACAACTTCCGCCGGCTCCTCGACCCGTCGGTCGGCGACTACCGCGGGCGCTACCCGTTCCTCGACACCGACGTGTACAAGACGCTCGAGGGGATCGCCTACGAGCTCGGCCGCGACCCGGCCGACGACGGCGAGGCGGCGGCGCTGGAGGCGGCCCGCGACTTCTTCGAGGAGGCCGTGGCGCTGATCGAGCGGGCCCAGCGCCCCGACGGCTACCTCGGCACCTTCTACCAGTCGCCGCAGAGCCCCAAGGAGCCCTGGCAGGACCTGTCGTGGGGGCACGAGATGTACAACCTCGGCCACCTCGCCCAGGCCGCCGTCGCCGCCTCCCGCCAGCTCGGCGACCGCCGCCTGCTCGACGTCGCCACCCGGTTCGCGGACCTCGTCGTCGAGCGGTACGGCCCCGACGGCGAGGCGGCGTACTGCGGCCACCCCGAGGTGGAGATGGCCCTCGTGGAGCTCGCCCGCGAGACGGGCGACCGCCGCTACCTGGAGCAGGCCCGCCTGTTCGTCGAGCGCCGGGGCGCCGGCACGCTCGCGCACACGATCTTCGCGGCGGACTACTTCCAGGACGCCGTGCCGCTGCGCGAGCTGGGCTCCGTCACCGGGCACGCCGTGCGCATGGTCTACCTCGCGGCCGGGGCCACCGACGTCGCCCTCGAGACGGACGACGACGGGCTCCTCGCCCACCTCGAGCACCTGTGGGACGACATGGTCGCCCGCAAGTCCTACCTCACCGGCGGCATCGGCTCCCGGCACTCCGACGAGGCGTTCGGCGACCGGTTCGAGCTGCCCGCAGAGCGCGCGTACGCCGAGACGTGCGCCGCGATCGGGACGGCGCAGTGGGGCTGGCGGCTCTTCCTCGCCACGGGCCGCGCCGACGTCCTCGACCACGTCGAGCGGGTGCTGCACAACGCGTACGCCGTGGGGCTGTCGGAGGACGGCGCCGCCTTCTTCTACGACAACCCGTTGCAGCGCCGCCCGGACCACGAGCAGCGCAGCGGCGCGGAGAAGGACGGCGAGCTGCTGCGCCGGGCCTGGTTCGGCTGCCCCTGCTGCCCGCCCAACGTGGTCCGCTGGATGTCGGAGCTCCAGGACCACCTGGCCGTGGCCGACGACGACACCCTCACCCTCGCCCTGTACGCGAGCGCCGCGATCGACTCCCCCGCGCTCGACGTCGACGTGACGACGGACCTGCCGTGGGACGGCCGCGTCACCGTGCGGGTGCGCCGGGCCTCGGACGGCCCCGCGACCCTCGCGCTGCGCGTGCCCGCGTGGGCCGAGGGCGCCACCGCCACGGTGGACGGCGAGCAGGTCGCCGAGCTCCCGGTCGACGGCTGGCTCCGCCTGACCCGCGCCTGGACGGCCGGGCAGACGGTCGTGCTCGACCTGCCGATGCCGGTGCGGGCGGTCACCGCCCACCCGCACCTGGACGCCGCGCGCGGCAGCGCCGCCGTCCTGCGCGGGCCGCTCGTGTACTGCGTCGAGCAGCAGGAATCGCCCGCCCCGGTGGACGACCTGCTCCTCGGGGCCGACGACGTGGCGCGCCTGACCGTCGACGACGCCCACCCGTGGCGCGTGCTGCGCGGCGACCTCGCCGTCGCACCCCCGACGGACGACGACCCGTACCCCCCGCTGGGCGCCACGGCGCCCACCACGCACCGCGCGCCGGTGGCCTTCGTGCCCTACGCGCTCTGGGGCAACCGCGAGGTGGGCGCCATGCGCGTCTTCCTCCGGACGTCCTGAACCGCACCACCGCACCCGCACCACCGCACGTCCCGACCGACCCGTCGCACCATCCCCACCCTGGGAGGTTTTCCATGACACGACGAGTGACCAGACCAGCCCTCCGTGCCGCAGCGTTCGGCGTCGCGGCCCTCCTCGCGCTCGGCGCGTGCTCGTCCGGGGGCGGAGGCGGCGGCTCGACGGCGAGCACCGCCGGCGGCCTCGAGGGCCAGCCCGCCGAGGGCGGCGTCGTCCAGGTGCTGCAGAACGCCGACTTCTCCTACCTCGACCCGGCCAAGGGCTGGGACGGCGGCGTCAACAACTTCTACCGCCTCGTGTACCGCACCCTCACGACACCGGCGTCCGGCAGCGCCGAGGACCCGAACGAGATCGTGCCCGACCTCGCCACGGACACCGGCACGGTGTCGGACGACGGCCTCACCTGGACGTTCACGCTCAAGGACGGGCTGAAGTTCGACGACGGCACGCCCATCACGTCCGCCGAGGTGAAGTTCGGCGTCTCGCGGGCCTGGGACCCGGAGATCGGCATCGGCTCCCCGTACGCCAAGCAGGTCATCGACGCGCCGGAGGACTACGAGGGGCCGTACAAGTCCGGCGACCTGAAGACCATCGAGACGCCCGACGACACCACGATCGTCTTCCACCTCAAGGCGCCGTTCCCCGACTTCCCGGCCGTCGCGTCGCAGCCCAACTTCGCGCCGTTCCCCGTGGGCTCCGGCGCCGGCGACGAGTTCCTCAACGACCTCGTCGCGTCCGGCCCGTACACGCTCGACGAGTACACCCCCGGCAGCGTCATCAAGCTCGTGCGCAACGAGAACTGGGACGCGGCCACCGACGAGGTGCGCACCGCCAAGCCGGACGGCTGGAACTTCCAGCTCGGCCTGGACCCGGCCACCATCGACGAGCGCCTGCTCGCCGGCCAGGGCACCGACGTCAACGCCATCGGCGGCAACCTGCAGCCCGCCACGCTCGCGCGCCTGCAGGACCCCAAGTACAAGGACCGGCTGGTCGACTGGCCGGGCGTCTGCACGACCTACATGGGCCTGAACACCACCAAGAAGCCCTTCGACGACGTCAAGGTACGTCAGGCGATCTCGTACGCGGTGGACAAGGCGGCCGTGCAGAACGGCACCGGCGGCACGATGCTCGCCGACATCGCCAGCACGACGATCCCGCAGTCGGTGGCCGGGTTCAAGGACTTCGACCTGTACCCCAGCGAGGGGAACACCGGCGACGTCGACAAGGCCAAGGAGCTGCTCGCCGAGGCCGGCTACGCCGACGGGTTCGAGATGACGCTCGACATGCGCACGCAGCCCAAGCTGCAGGCGCAGGCCGAGGCCGTGCAGCAGTCGCTGTCCCGCGTGGGCATCAAGGTCACGTTCAACCCGATCGACACCTCGAAGTTCTACGAGACGATCGGCACGCCCAAGCTGCAGAACGATGCCGCGATCACGGGCTGGTGCCCGGACTGGGCGTCGTCGGCGAGCACCGTGATCCCGCCGCTGTTCGACGGGCGCCGCATCACGGACAAGGGCAACTCGAACCTCGCCCAGATCGACGACCCGGCGATCAACTCCGCCATCGACGACGCGCTCGCCGTCACGGACCCGACGGCGGCGAACGAGGCGTGGGGCAACCTCGACGAGCAGGTCCTCACCGAGGCGCCGATCGTGCCGCTGCTGGTGGAGAAGGTCGTGCTGCTGCCCGGGGAGAACGTCACCGGGGTGTACTCCAGCCCCGGCGTCGCGACCGGTGGGCTCGACTACACCGGCGTCGGGCTCAAGGACCCGAGCAAGGGCTGAGCCATGACCCTCAGCATGACCACGCTCGAGACCGAGGCCGGGGGCGCGCCGTCCGTCGGCGCCGCGCCCCCGGCGCGCCGGCAGGGGGTCTGGCACCACCTGCTCCGCCACCGCGGGGCGGTGCTCGCCCTGTCGTACATCGCGCTCGTCGCGCTCCTGGCCGTCGCCGCGCCGCTCGTCGTCCAGCTCTCGGGCTGGGGCCCGTACGAGTTCGACCAGACCGCCATCGACCCGAACCTCGGCGGCCTGCCGATCGGACCGCTCGGCGGGATCAGCGCCGAGCACTGGTTCGGCGTCGAGCCCGGCACGGGCCGCGACCTGTTCGCGCGCATCGTCTACGGCGCGCGCACCTCCATGCTCATCGCGCTGGCCGCCACCGCCCTCACCACCCTGCTCGGCGTCCTCTTCGGGCTCCTCGCCGGGTACCACGGGGGCAAGGTCGACCAGGTCGTCTCGCGCGTCATGGACTTCCTCATGGCGTTCCCCGCGCTGATCTTCATGATCGCGATCCTGTCGGCGCTCCCCGCGAGCAACCGGGCGCCGTTGCTGGTGCTGGTCATCTCCGTGTTCGGGTGGCCGTACCTGGCGCGCGTCGTACGGGGGCAGACGATGACGATCACCCAGCGCGAGTTCGTCGAGGCGGCCCGGGCCTCCGGGGCGTCGGGCTGGCGGATCGTGCTGCTGGAGATCCTGCCGAACCTGCGCTCCACGATCATCGTCATGACGACGCTCGCCGTGCCCGGGTACATCGGCACGGAGGCGGGGCTGAGCTTCCTCGGCGTGGGCGTGGTCCCGCCGACCCCGTCCTGGGGGCAGATGATCGCGCAGTCGATGAGCTGGTACGCCGTCGACCCCATGTACTTCCTGATCCCCGGAACCTTCCTGTTCCTGCTCGTGCTGTCCTTCACGGTCCTCGGCGACCGGCTCAAGGACGTCGTCGACGCGGGGGAGAGGCGCTGATGGTCCGCTTTCTCGTGACGAGGCTCGCCGGCATGGTGGGCGTGCTGTTCCTCGTCGTCCTGTTCACGTACGCGATCTTCTTCGCGCTCTCCCCCGACCCTGCCGTGCAGATCTGCGGCAAGAACTGCACGCCCGAGCTGATCGACCAGATCCGCACCAACCTGGGCCTCGACCGGCCGTTCTACGAGCAGTTCTTCGGCTTCCTGTCCGGGCTGTTCGTCGGCACCACCTACGGCACGGGCGCCAACGCGATCGACTGCGCCGCGCCCTGCCTGGGCTACTCCTTCCAGACCGGGCAGCCCGTGCTCGAGATGTTCGAGCAGCGCTTCGGCGTCTCGGCCACGCTCGCCGTGGGCGCCGCCGTGCTGTGGCTGCTCATGGGCGTCTCGGGCGGCATGATCGCGGCGATCAAGAAGGGCACCTGGTTCGACCGGGCGGCGACCGGCGCCGCGCTGGGCGGCGTCTCCATCCCTAACTACGTGCTCGCCCTGGTGCTCCAGTACGTGCTGGTGGTCAGGCTCGGGTGGCTGCCGTTCCCCCAGGCGGTGCCGTTCGCCGCCGACCCCGGGCAGTGGTTCCTCAACTTCGTCATGCCGTGGCTGGTGCTCGCGTTCACCTACGCGTCGATGTACCAGCGGCTCACGCGGGCGAACGTGCTCGACACCCTGGACGAGAACTTCGTGCGCACGGCGCGCGCCAAGGGGCTCGCGCCCCGGCTGGTGTGGCGGCGGCACGCGCTGCGGCCCGCGCTGACGCCGGTCGTGACGCTGTTCGGCATGGACTTCGCCGGCCTGCTGGGCGGCGCGATCATCATCGAGACCGTCTTCGGCCTCAACGGCATCGGCAAGATGGCGTCCGACTCGATCACCAAGAACGACCAGCCGGTCATCATGGGCGTCACGCTCGTCGCGGCGTTCCTGGTGATCGTCGGGAACGTGATCGTCGACATCGTCTACACGACCATCGACCCGCGCGTCCGGGTCGGGGCCAGGGCATGAGGGGGCCGGCATGAGCACGCTGCTCGAGGTCGAGGACCTCACCATCACCTTCCGGACGGCGCACGGGCCGGTCGACGTCGTGGACGGGCTCTCGTTCACGCTGGAGCAGGGCGCGTCGCTGGGGATCGTCGGCGAGTCGGGCTCCGGCAAGTCGATGACGTCGCTGGCCGTCATGGGGCTGCTGCCGCCCACGGCGAGCCTGCGCGGCCGGGTGTCCCTGGACGGCGCGGACCTGACGTCGCTGCCCGAGTCGAAGGTGCGGCGCCTGCGCGGCGACCGCATGTCGATGATCTTCCAGGACCCGCTGTCGTCCCTGAACCCGTACTACTCCGTGGGGATGCAGATCGAGGAGGCCTACCGGGCGCACCGGCCCGGGGTCACCCGGCGCCAGGCGCGCAAGGTCGCGGTCGAGGCGATGGAGCGCGTGCACATCGCGGACGCCGCCCGGCGGGTGGACCACTACCCGCACCAGTTCTCCGGCGGGATGCGCCAGCGCGTGATGATCGCGATGGCGCTGTCCACCGAGCCGGACCTGCTCATCGCCGACGAGCCCACCACGGCCCTTGACGTCACCGTGCAGGCCCAGATCCTCGACCTGCTCCAGGAGGTGCGGCGGGAGACGGGGACGGCGCTCATCCTCATCTCGCACGACCTCGCCGTCGTGTCCGAGATCGCCGAGGACGTCGTCGTCATGCGGCACGGCGTGGCCGTGGAGCAGGCACCGGCCGAGCGGCTGTTCTCCGACCCGCAGCACCCGTACACGCGGGCGCTGCTCGACGCCGTCCCCCGGATCGACGACGAGATCGGCGAGCTGCGCGGCATCGACAGCACCGCCGGCACCGCCGGCGTGGGAGGGAAGCCATGAGCACGACGAGCACCGGGCAGAGCACCGGGGCCGACGCCGTCGCCCCCGCGAGCGCCCCGGCGTCGGCGACGTCGCGCGACGCCGGGCCGCTGCTGCGCGCCACCGACCTGGTCAAGGAGTTCGCGGTGCCCGGCACCGGCGGGCTGCTGGGCCGCGCGGACACGTTCCGGGCGGTCGACGGGGTGAGCCTCGAGGTGCACGCGCGGGAGACGCTGGCCCTGGTCGGCGAGTCGGGGTCCGGCAAGTCGACGACGGCGCGGATCGTCGCGCGGCTGACGGACGCGACGTCGGGCGAGGTCGTCTTCGACGGCGAGCCCGTGACGCACGCGAAGGGCGACCGGCTGCGGCGGTTCCGCAGCGACGTGCAGGTGGTCTTCCAGGACCCGTACTCGTCGCTCAACCCCCGGCACACCGTGGAGCGCATCGTCACCGCGCCCCTGGTCTACCAGGGGCGCGAGGTGCCGGGCGGCGCGCGGGCGTTCACGCAGCAGCTCATGGAGCGGGTGGGCCTGGACCCCGACCACCACCGTCGCTACCCGTCGCAGTTCTCCGGCGGCCAGGCGCAGCGCATCGGCATCGCCCGCGCGCTCGCGGTGTCGCCGCGGCTGGTGGTCTGCGACGAGGCGGTCTCCGCGCTCGACGTGTCCGTGCAGGCGCAGATCATCAACCTGCTGCGCCGGCTGCAGCGCGAGGAGGGGTTCAGCTACCTCTTCATCGCGCACGACCTCGCCGTGGTGCGGCAGATCGCCGACCGGGTCGCCGTGATGTCGCAGGGCCGCATCGTCGAGCAGGGCGAGCGCGACGCCGTCTTCGACGACCCGCAGCACGAGTACACCCGGACCCTGCTGGCCGCCGTGCCGCGCATCCGGCCCGAGTGGGAGCGGGCGCGCCGCGAGGCGGCCGCGGCGCGGGCCACCACGACGAGCGAGCCCACCGCCACCGCCACCGAGGAGGAGACGACCGCGTGACCACCTATCACCTGCCGGGCCTGCACGTCACCGAGCACAGCACCACCGTCCCTCTCGACTGGTCGCGGCCCGACGGCGAGCAGATCCGCGTCTTCTGGCGCGAGCTGGTCGACCCGGACCGGCGCGGCGACGACCTGCCCCTGCTCGTGTACCTGCAGGGCGGGCCGGGCGGTGCGTCGCCCCGCCCCCTGAAGCGCGACGGCTGGATCGACGAGGCCCTGACGACGTACCGCGTGATCCTGCCGGACCAGCGCGGCACCGGCCGCAGCACGCCGTTGGACGGCGAGGCCGTCGCGGGCCGCGGGGACGCCGTCGCGGGCGCCGACTACCTGGCGTGCTTCCGCGCCGACTCGATCGTGGCCGACCTCGAGCACGTGCGCCGCACGCACTACGACGGCCGCCGGTGGGCGAGCCTGGGCCAGTCGTTCGGCGGCTGGATCACGCTCGCCTACCTCTCGACCGCGCCGGAGGGTCTGGCGGCCTGCTACGTCACGGGCGGCATCCCCGGCACGCCCGCGAGCGCCGACGAGGTCTACCGGCGCACGTTCGCGCGCGCCGAGGCCAAGACGCGCCGCTACTACGACCTGTACCCGCAGGACGTCGACGCCGTGGCCGCGGTCGCCGACCGGCTCGCCGAGGGCGACGTGCGCCTGCCCGACGGCGACACCCTCACGGTGCACCGGTTCCAGTCCCTGGGGATCGACCTGGGGATGAAGCCCGGCACGGAGCGCCTGCACTGGCTGGTCGACGAGGCGTTCGTGCGCCCCGGCCGCTTGTCGCACGCGTTCCTGGAGCAGGTGCTGGTGCGCTCGTCGTCGGCGTCGAATCCGCTGTTCTGGACGCTGCAGGAGTCCATCTACGGCGACGGCGCGAACGGCCCGACGGCGTGGGCGGCGCAGCGCGCCCGCGACGAGCGGCCGCAGTTCGGGCCCGACGAGCGACCGCTGCTGCTCACGGGCGAGATGGCGTTCCCGTGGATGTTCGACGAGGTGCGGCTGCTGAGGCCCTTCGCACCGGCGGTGCACGAGCTCGCCGCGCGCCGGGAGTGGAGCCCGCTGTACGACGTCGAGCGGCTCGCCGCGAACGACGTGCCGCTGGCCGCCGCCGTGTACTTCGACGACATGTACGTGGACTCGGGCCTGCAGCTCGACACCCTGTCCAGGCTGGGGAGCTCCCACGCGTGGGTGACCAACGAGTACGAGCACGACGGACTCGGCGACCCCCGGGTGCTGCGGCGCCTGCGGGAGCTCGTCCGGGACGCGGGAGGAGAACGACGATGACGCAGCACCAGAGCCACCGGCCGCCCCACTCGGGGAACCGGACCCCGCGCCTCACGGAGGTGCCGGCCTTCACCGAGATGATCGCCCAGGGCTGGTCCGCCGACGTCGTGCCCGCCCGGGTGCCCGACGGCGCGGCCGAGGCCGCCGCGGCCCACCGCGCCCGGCTGGCCGAGCGGCTCGGCGGGCGGACCGTCGTCGTCGGCGCAGGGCGAGCGCCGGTGCGCAGCAACGACACGTCGTACGACTTCCGCGCCGACAGCGACTTCGTGTGGCTCACCGGCTGCCAGCTCGAGGACGCCGTGGTCGTGCTGCACGGGGCGGACGCCGTGCTCTACGCGCCGCCGCCGGCCCGGCCGGGCGACCCGGCGTTCTTCTCCGACGCGATGCACGGCGAGCTGTGGGTGGGCGCCTCCCCCGGGCTCGGCGAGTGGGAGCAGGCGCTGGGCGTCCCGGTGCGCCCGCTGGCGGAGCTCGACGACGCGCTCGCGCACGGCTCCGGCTGGTGGGCCGGCCGCGCGGTCCCGGCCGACGTCGTGGCGCGGCACGGGCTGGAGCCGTCGGCCGAGCTCGCCCGCGCGTGCGCGGACCTGCGCATGGTCAAGGACGCGTGGGAGGTGGCGCAGCTGCGCGCCGCCGTCGACCACACGGTGACGGGCTTCGAGGCCGTGGCCCGGGAGATCCCCGCGGCGGTGCGGTCCGGCGGCGAGCGCTGGCTGCAGGGCACGTTCGACCGGCACGCCCGCACCACCGGCAACGGGCCGGGCTACGCCACGATCGTCGGCAGCGGCCCGCACGCGCCCACCCTGCACTGGGTGCGCTGCGACGGCCCCGTGCTGCCCGACGCGGCCCTGCTGCTCGACATGGGCGTCGAGACCGACACCCTGTACACCGCCGACGTCACGCGCACCGTGCCGCCGTCGGGCCGGTTCAGCGCCGAGCAGCGCGCCGTGCACGACCTGGTCGAGAAGAGCCACCGCGCGGGGATGGCGCACGTGAAGCCCGGGGTGAACTACCTCGACGTCCACTACGCGGCGATGGAGGTCATCGCCCAGGGCCTGCACGACTGGGGCCTGCTGCCCGTGTCCGTCGACGAGGCGCTGTCCCCGCAGGGCCAGCACCACCGCCGCTGGCTGGTGTGCGGGATCGGCCACCACCTGGGGCTCGACGTGCACGACTGCGCGCACAGCGACTGGAAGGACTACATGGGCGCCGACCTGGAGCCGGGCGTCGTCATGACCGTCGAGCCGGGGCTGTACTTCCACGCCCACGACCTCACCTTGCCGCCGGAGCTGCGCGGCATCGGCGTGCGGCTGGAGGACGACCTGCTGGTCACCGAGGACGGCCACGAGGTGCTCTCCGACGCCCTGCCCATCGACGCCGCCGGCGTCGAGGCCTGGACGTCGGCCCTGCTGAGCCCCTGACCGCCCCCGCAGCACGACGAACAGGCGGTTGACACCGTGATCGAGCGAACTGGCGCTCGATAGCGGTGCCAACCGCCTGTTCGGCAGTGCGGTGTGGCGGGGTCAGCCGCGCTCGTGCGCGCCGATCATCGGCAGGCCGAAGGCCAGCGAGACGGCGAGGATGCCGCCGACGACGAAGTAGGGGTCCAGGGTCGGGTTCCCGCCGGAGACGCCGGAGCCGAACAGCACGAGGCCGCCCAGGAAGAGCACGAACGCGCCGAGGAAGCGCCCGAGGACGGCACCGGTGGGCTCGGACTTGACGCGCGGGTTGACCTGGAAGTCGCTCATGCTCCGAGGATAGGCCGACCGCGGCGGGCGGGGCGAACGCCTGCCGCGGTCGGCGCCGGCGTGCTCAGCGGCGCACGCGGACCGTCAGCTCCTTGCTGCGGGTCTCGCCCGCGGCGTTGGTGAGCACGGCGACGTACCGGTAGGTGCCCGGCTCCCGGCCCGTCACGGCGGTGGTGGCGTGCTGCGCCTCTCCCCCGGCGCCGGGCACGAGCTCCTGTCGGTCGATCTCGACGCCGTCCTCGTACAGCACGTATCCGGTGGCCTGCGTGCCCCACCACTTGGTGGTGGTGACGGCGTAGTCCCCGTCCCCGTCGTGGTTGTCGTGGGAGAGCACCGGCGTGCCCGGGTTCGCGTCCACGACGCGCACGGTGTGCGGGCCGGCGCACGGCGTGGTCCCCGCGGCGTTGACCAGCTCGCACGTGTACACGTACTCGCCGTTCGGCCTGCCCGTCACCGGGACGGCGACCCGCTGCGCGTCGGTGCCGCCGTGCGTCAGCCTCTCCGTGTGGATGAGCTCGCCGTCCTCGTAGAGCCGGAGGCTCGTGGCGTTCTCGCCCCACCACAGGTCGACGAGCACGCGGTAGTCGCCGTCGCGCAGGCCGGTGTCCCAGCCGTTGTCGTCGCTGATCCGCGCCTGGCCGGGCGCCCCTGCGGGGACCAGCACCTCGCGCGTCCCGACGACGCCGTTCACCTCGACCTGGACGGTCGCGCGGCCGGGGGCGACGGCGGTCGCCTCGTGGGTGACCGGGTCGAGGGCGAGGACGGTGCCGCGAGGGGCGTCGTCGGCCGACCCGACGAACACCCGGTCACCGCCCCAGAGCGAGGAGACCGGCCACGCCACCGGCACCTCGCGGGAGCCGTCCTGCGTGAGCAGGGCGCTGACCTGGCCGGACGTACCGACCGCGAGCTCGTCGGGCCCGCTCACCGCGACGCTCGCGGCGCGGGCGTTGACCTCCCAGGAGAACCAGCCGCCGTCGCCGGTGCCCTCGGCCGCCGGGTCGATCCCGATCATCGACCAGCCGGTGAACCCGCCGTCCGCGGGCGTGCTGGCCGGGCTCTTGCCGGAGTTGCCGTTGACGACGTACGGGATGCCGTCGGCGGTGGCGGCGTGGAAGACGCCCACGTGCGACCCGACGGAGGCGACCTGCTTGCCCGACGTCTCGCGGAAGTCCTCGAACCAGCCGCGCAGCGTCTCGGCCTCCACACGGTCGACGAGCTGGCTGGCCTGGGTCGGCAGCGGGTCGTCCAGCGGGTGGTGGAAGAGGGTCACGACGCCGGTCACGGCGTCGTCCGTGGCCGCGTCGTCGAGCGCGTCCCGCAGGGCGCGGAGCTGGGCGAAGTCGCTGCCCAGCCGCCCGCTGGACGAGTCGAGCATGACGAGGCGGGTGGTGCCGCCGTCACCACGCGGGTCGGGCACGTCGACGACGTGCGTCCGCTCGCCGAACTCGTCCTCGAAGTTCTCGATCGAGCCGCCCATGACCTCGTGGTTGCCCGGCAGGTAGTACCAGGGGAAGTCCGCGTCGGCGAGGCCCTCGTCGAGCACCTCCCGGGCCAGGTCGAAGTCGGCGGGCGACGCCTCGTCCACCAGGTCGCCGTTGATGACGAGCAGGTCCGGGTCGGCAGCGACGATCTCCGCCAGCGCCTGCCGCGCGCCCTGCACCGCCCCGGACTCCGGGTCGCGGGCGACGAACTGCGCGTCGGACAGGACGGCCACGCGCAGCGGCGCGTCGTCCGTGGCGCCCTCCGCAACCACCACCGGGTCCTCGACGCGCTCGGCCTGCGGCGCGTCGACGTCCGGCGGCACCTGCGCCCGCACGTCCGAGATCGTGAGCGCGCCCTTGTACTGCGAGGCCGCGCGGGTCTCCAGCACCCGCACGCGCTGCAGCGTGAGCGGGTACGCGACACCCTCCGGCACGGCGAGCTCGACCTGGCGCCACCCCTTCCAGGAGACGGTCGGGCCGTCCAGGTTGGTGACGACGCCGTCTCCCTGGCGCACCTGGAGGCGCAGCCAGGCGCCCTGCTCGTCGCCGTCGACCCACATCGTCACCGTGCGCGGCTGACCTGCGACGACGACCCCGCCGTCCGGGGCCACGGCGTACTGGCCGCGCGTGGCGGTGGACTGCGTGAAGTCGTAGGTGAGCTTCAGCCCGGCCGCGCCGTCGTGCCCGGCGGCGGGGGCGACCGAGCCGCCGGGGGCCCGGTCGTGCGCGGAGGTCCAGCGGGCGGCGTCGGCCAGGTCGGCGACGACGACGTCCTCGAGCGAGACCGCGACGGCGACCTCCACCTGCTCGTCCCCGACGGCGAGCGTGAAGCTCGCGGCGCCGGAGTCCTGCAACGCCCGCACCGTGAACGACCCGTCGGCCGCGGGCTCCAGCGCGGCGACGCCGTCGCCGCCCGAGACCTCGACGTCGCGCGCCTCGATCGGCGCGGAGTACCCGTCGGCGTCGTGCCCGACGACGGTGAGGGACGCCGTCGCCTCGTCGTCGGGGAGCGTCACCACGGGTTCGGGGACGGTGAGCCGCACCGGCGCGCCCAGCACCGTGAGGTCGGCGGAGCCCGTCGCGACGCCGTCCGACGCGGGGGTCGCGGGGGTCGCGGCGCGGACGGTCGTCGTGCCGGCCGCGACGCCGGTGACGACGCCCGCGCCGTCCTCGCCGGTCGCGACGGTGGCCGCGCCGGCGTCGCTCGTCGTCCAGGAGTCGGGCCGGGTGTCGACCGGCGCGCGGGTCTCGTCGAACCCGGCCGCCGTCAGCGTGCGGTGCAGGCCGGGGAAGACCCGCAGCGCGTCGGTCGCGGGGGCGTCGCCCGTCGGGACGGCAGCGCGCACGTCGAACGCGTGCACCTCGCCCGAGCCCTCCGGGGTGAACAGCCCGAGACCGTTGGCGTCCAGCCGCTCCGTGCCGTCGGACGGGCTGTTGAGCACGCTGGTGCCGGCGTCGCCGGGCAGCCGCGCCACCATCGTCGTGGAGCCGCCGCCGTCGAGGTTGATCGCGTCGTCCGCGCCGAGCTGGCCGAGGAGCCGGCCCAGCTCCGGCAGCGACGCGCCGATGCTCTGTGCCTGCCGGCCGTCCACGACCACGAGGTACGCCGTCGTGCCGTCCGCGCTGAGGCCCACCGCCGTGCGCGGGTGCCGGAGCGTCGCGAAGTCGCTGGTGGACGACGTGACCTCGCCGTCCTCGAGCAGCCAGTCGTCCGGGTCACCGCCGATGGCGGTGCGGAGCTCGCCGAGGTCGTCGCGCAGCCCGTAGGCGAGGGACACCTCGTCGCCGGGGGCGAGCGCCTTCAGCGCGTCGGCCGCGGCCCCCGGGCGGGCGACGACGGCCCGCACGTCCGCGGGCAGGCGGCCCTCGCCGGGCGAGCCCACCGCGACGACCGTCCCCGCGGCGGCGCCGCCGGTCGTGCGGACCTGCACCTCCACGCCCTGCTCCCCCGCGCCGAGCGGGCGGGTGCGCGCGGCGTCGCCCCAGGACGCGTCGAAGACGGCGACGCCGCCCGCCGGGACGGCGGTGACGTTGAGTCCCGCGACGGGCAGGTCGTGCCGGTCCGCCCCGGCGCCGAAGGACACCGTGCCCTCCAGGAACACCTCCGCGAGGCGCGCGACGCCGGACGCGTCGACCGTGAGCGCCTTCTCGCGGCCCGGCGTCGCGGACTTGAGCAGCGTGCCGTCGTCCACGGCCGCGCCGAGCGCGGCGCCGGAGTTGTTGATGTCGAAGAAGTCGCCGTTGATCGCGGCGACGGCGCCCCGGTCGGCGGCCATCTCGCTCACGGTCGCGTTTCCCGCCACGGCGTCCGGCCCGAGGTAGCCGAGCCGCGGGCCGTCGTCCCGGCCGAGGTGCGCGACGAGCACCTCGCCGCTCAGCCAGCCCTCGGCGGAGACGCGCGCGAACTCGGTGAGCTCCAGCCCCGGGGCGATCAGCCGCTCGGTGCGCTCGGTGACGATCGCGGCGCCGGCGTCGTCCAGCGGCAGGTCGGCGACGTCGTCGGTGCGGGTCGTCACCTCGGCGGGGGCGGTGCCGGCGGTCGCGACCGGCAGGTCGCGCGGGTCGGCCGGCGCGGCGGCCGCGGCGGCGCCCGCGGGCACCGCCATCGCCAGGCCGAGCAGGAGGCCGACCCCGACAGGGACGGTACGTCGGGCAGGGGGCAGAGCTCGGATCGGTGCTCGGCTCATCGGGGATCCTCCGCTGGTCGGGCCGGGACGTGCGCCGTCGCAGCGTCCCGCGACCAGGTTGCCATCAACTTTCACGATGTCAACCGACAGGGAAACTCTTCTACCTCCTCGGGGCACCCGGTTGTCCCTCAGACGCACACGGCTGTCCCCGACACGCAGACGGCCCCGTCGAGGGCGGCCCACCCGTGGTGTGGTGATCCACCGGCATCGGACATCGGTCCCGGAAGCAGACCGCGCACCGATCCCGCCGGAACGCGCATGGCCAGGAGGTGCCCGTGGATCCCCGTCGCATGCCGACCGACCCGCCCCAGCCCACCTCTCCGCCCGCGCCGGCGGACGACGGTTCCACCCTGGAGCACGCGCTCGACATCCCGCCGGCGCCGCTCACCGGCTCCTACCGCTGCCTGCTCCCGGCTGAGACCTGGTGGTGGTCGGAGGGGATGTACCTCGTCCACGGGTTCGAGCCGGGCGAGGTGGTGCCGTCCACCGCTCTCGTCCTGGCCCACAAGCACCCCGACGACCGCGAGCGGGTGCGGCGGCTGCTCGCCGCGGCGCAGCGCACCGGGACCCCCTTCGCCAGCGTGCACCGCATCATGGACGCGCGCGGTCGCGAACGTACCGTCGTGCTCTCCGGCCAGGTCCGGCCCGCCGCGGAGGACCCCGCCATGGCCGTGCTCCAGGGCTTCGTGACCGACGTGACGGCCGAGGTCAGCGAAGACGCGGCCCGGATGGCCTCGCGGCAGGTGGCCGCGTCGGCGCAGAGCCGGTCCGCGATCGACCAGGCCAAGGGGGTGCTGATGCTGCTCTACGGCCTCGCGGCCGAGGACGCCTTCACCGTCCTGCGCAGCGCCTCCAACACGCACAACGTCAAGGTGCGGGACCTCGCCGCGGCCGTGCTGGCCGCCGCGCGCACGCACGGGACGGCGGCGCGGCCCGTCGTCGAGGACCTGCTGCGCCAGGCGCTCCTCGCGACCGGACGGTCCGTCACGACGCCCTGACGTCCGGCGCTCACCGGCGCAGGGTCTGCGACGGCAGTTCGTCGTGCGCCCGGCGGTAGGCGGCGGCGAAGTGGCCGAGGTGCAAGAAACCCCACCGGCGCGCCACGGCCGCGACCGTGACCACCTCCGGGTCACCGTCCAGGAGCTCGCGCCGCGCCCCGTCCAGCCGGGCCCGGCGCAGCGCGTCCCCCGGGGTGGCGCCCAGCGAGCGCCGGAACGCCGCCTGCAGTCCGCGGGTGGAGACGTGCACGGCGGCCGCGACGTCGTCGACCGTGATCGCCTCGTGCGCGTGCTCGTCGATGTACGCCGACGCCCTGCGGACGACCGGCGGCAGCACGCGCTCGGCCGCTCGCCCCTGGTCGTCGAGGGCGACGTTCGGGAAGGCGTGCAGCAGGGAGAGGGCGACGTGGTGCGCCAGCGAGCTCTGCAGCACCGCCGACGACAGCGCCTCGGCGTCGCGGGTCAACGACTGCGCGGCGTACCGTGTCGTCGCCTTCCAGGCGCGCGCCGCCGCCGGGTCTCGCGGGGACCCTGACCGGAACAGGTGGGTCGGCTGGTCGCGCCCGGTCAGCCGCGCGGCCACCGCGCGCACGTAGCCGCGGTCGAGGGTGAGACCGCTGGTCCGGGCGGTCTCCCAGGTCGCCGTCGCGCGGTCCGGCGCGTCGAGCAGCACCGGGCCAGGGCCGAAGGCCTCCCCCGCGTGCTGCAGCTCGATCTCCCCCCGCAGCTGGAGCACGACGATCGGCTCGGGCTCGTCCAGAGCCGAGCGCCCCGGCATGGGGAGCGTGTGGTCCGTCCAGGCCAGGCGCGCGATCGCGGCGGAGCGGATGGAGAACTCGAAGGCCTGCTTCGGCGCGCGCAGGTGGACCCGGGGAAAGATCCTCTCGAGCGCCTGCTCGGCCTCCTGGGCGTCGGAGGTCCGCAGCTCGAAGCCCGCGACCGGTGTCGTCATCCGCCTACCGTCGCGATCCCGCGGGCGCAGCGCAACAGACCAGGTCACGAGTTCGGGACACGGGCCGGTCGCCCCGCCCCGCCGCGTTCGGCGGGCGTCCGACGTCGTTCTCCGCCACTGTGGGAGAAGCGCCTCGGGACCCGCCCGCCACAGGAGACCCCATGGACCACCGTCTGGACCACCGCCGCTCCAGCTCACGC
Source organism: Isoptericola sp. NPDC058082 (assembly GCF_042885055.1). Classification (NCBI taxonomy): domain Bacteria; kingdom Bacillati; phylum Actinomycetota; class Actinomycetes; order Micrococcales; family Promicromonosporaceae; genus Isoptericola; species Isoptericola sp. NPDC058082. The sequence continues at coordinate 94,901 of NZ_JBHVSQ010000004.1, forward strand.
CCCCGCCGCACCCGCGTGCTGGCCGCCCTGGGCGCGGCGGTGCTGACCGCGACGACCGCCGTCGTCGGCACCACCGCCGCGTCCACCGCGAGCGCCCACCCGCACGGTGGCGGGCACGGTGACGTGAAGGTGCCCACCGCGGTCGGGTACGGCGGCGCCGTCAGCACGGTGGACCCGGAGGCGAGCCGGGTCGGCCTGGACGTGCTGCGCAAGGGTGGCAACGCGGTCGACGCGGCGGTGGCGGCGGCCGCCGCGCTGGGGGTGACCGAGCCGTACAGCGCCGGGATCGGCGGCGGCGGGTACTTCGTCTACTACGACGCCGACACCGGCGAGGTGCAGACGATCGACGGCCGGGAGACGGCGCCGGCGGAGATGCCGAACAACGCGTTCATCGACCCGGCGACCGGCAAGCCGTACCCGTTCACGCCGGACCTGGTGACGAGCGGCGTCTCGGTGGGCACGCCGGGCACGCCCGCCACCTGGCAGACGGCGCTCGACGAGTGGGGCACCTACTCCCTGAAGAAGGCGCTGAAGCCGGCGACGCAGCTGGCGCGGCGGGGCTTCGTCGTCGACCAGACGTTCCACGACCAGACGGCGGACAACGCCGAGCGGTTCGCGGCGTTCCCCGCCACGGCGGAGCTGTACCTGCCGGGCGGGGCGCCGCCCGCCGTCGGCAGCGTGTTCCGCAACCGCGACCTCGCCGCCACCTACGACCTGCTGGCGAAGCGCGGGACCGACGCGTTCTACGGCGGGCGGCTCGCGGCGGAGATGGTCGACGTCGTGCAGCACCCGCAGACCTCCCCCGACACGGACCTGCCCGTGCCCCCGGGCTACCTCGACCTCGACGACCTGGCCGGGTACGAGGCGCTGGTGCAGGACCCGACCGTGTCCGACTACCGCGACTACGACGTCTACGGCATGGCGCCGTCGTCCAGCGGCGGGTCCACGGTGGGCGAGGCGCTGAACATCCTCGAGACGTTCGACCTGTCCGGGATGGACGACGCGGCCTACCTGCACCACTACCTGGAGGCGAGCGCCCTGGCCTTCGCCGACCGCGGCGCGTACCTGGGCGACCCGGCGTTCGTCGACGTCCCCCTCGACACCCTGCTGTCGGACGACTTCGCGGCCGAGCGCGCGTGCCTGCTCGACCCGGAGGCGGCGGCGACCAAGCCCGTGGCACCCGGGGACGTCGACGCCGACGACGCGGCGTGCGGCGAGACGATCGCCCCCGCCGACTCGGACACGGAGAACGTCTCGACGACGAACCTCACCGTGGTGGACGAGGACGGGAACGTCGTCGAGTACACCCTCACGATCGAGCAGACCGGCGGCTCGGGGATGCTCGTGCCGGGCCGCGGCTTCCTGCTGAACAACGAGCTCACCGACTTCTCCACCGTGTGGGCGGCCGACGACCCGAACCGCATCGAGCCGGGCAAGCGGCCACGGTCGTCGATGGCGCCGACGATCGTGCTGCGCGACGGCGAGCCCGTCCTGGCCCTCGGCTCGCCCGGCGGCTCCACGATCATCACGACCGTGCTGCAGACGCTCACCAACCACCTCGACCGCGGCATGCCGATCGGCGACGCGCTCGCGGCCCCGCGCGCCGCTCAGCGCAACACGGCGTCCGTCACCGCGGAGCCGGAGTTCATCGAGGCCTACGGCCCGGAGCTGGAGGCGTACGGGCACACGCTCGTGCCGGCCGGAGACGCGTTCACGTCCGCCGCGGAGATCGGCGCCGCGACGGCGGTGCAGATCGGCGACGACGGCCTGCTCACCGCCGTCTCCGAGCCGCGCCGCCGCGGCGGCGGCGCCGCGATGGTGGTGCATCCCACCGACGGGTGAGCGCCCGCACCGGCCCGCGTCACCGCAGGTGCGGCGGCTGCTTGTCCTGCCCGAGGAGGGAGCGACGGTCGAACTGCGGCGCCGGTCCGCTCTCACCGGCACCGTCGGGCCTGACGCGGTCGCGCGTGCGCTGCCGGCGCCCCATCGAGCGCGCCGTGCCCCAGCACAGGACGACGACGACCACGATCCACACGCCCTGCAGGGCGAGCTCGACGCCCTCGGGGAGCCGGACCGTGAACAGCACGACCGTGGCGGCGACGAGCACGGCCAGCCCGACGCCGGCCAGCACCCCGGGCCGGATCCTCATGCCAGCGAGCGTAGCGACCTCCGGCGTCAGCCGGTGACGAGCTTGCGGAGCAGGCCCTCGAGCTGTGCGCGCTCCTGGCGCGAGAGGGGCGCCAGCAGCCCGTCCTCGAGCTCGAGGTGCGCGGGGTAGGCCTCGTCGATGAGCCGGCGTCCCTGCGGCGACAGCGTGACGACGCGCCCGCGACCGTCGTCGGCACGGCCCTGCCGGACCACCAGGCCCGCGGCCTCCAGCCGGTCGACCCGCTTGGACGTCGCGCCGGCCGTCACCATGGTGTGCTCCGCGAGCTCGCCCGGGTTCAGCGCGAACGGGGCGCCCGCGCGCCGCAGCGCGCACAGGACGTCGAACTCGCCCTCCCCGATCCCGAACCGCCGGTAGTTCGCCACGAGCGCGGCGGTGAAGTCGTCGGAGATCCGTCGCATCCGCCCGATCACCGCCATCGGGCTCGGGTCGAGGTCGGGGCGTTCCCGCCGCCACTGCTCGACGAACGTGGCGACGCGATCGGTCTCGGTCATGACCCCATCCTACTTTCCACGGAAAGTATGATGGTTTCCATGGAAACTTCTTCGCCGGCGCGCCGGGCGCTGGCCCGCGTCCGCTGGCCCCTCGTCGCCGCCGTCGGGCCGGTCGCGTTCGGGTCCACGTACTTCGTGACCCATCACTTCCTCCCCGGGGACGCCCCGCTGTGGGGGTCGGCCCTCCGCGCGCTGCCGGCGGGCGTCGTCCTCCTGCTGGTCGCGCGCCGGCTGCCTCGCGGCTCCTGGTGGTGGCGGTCGGTCGTGCTCGGCACCCTCAACATGGGGATCTTCTTCTGCCTCGTGTACGTCGCGGCCCAGCTGCTCCCGTCGAGCGTCGCCGCCTCGCTGATGTCGCTCAGCCCGCTCGCGATCGCGGGCGCGGCCTGGCTCCTGCTCCGCGAACGGCCCACCCCCCGCGTGGTCGTCGGGGCCGCCGTCGGCGGGGCGGGCGTCCTGCTGATCGTCGGCACCGCGACCGGCGCGCTCGACGGCTGGGGCATCGCGGCGTCCGTCGCCTCGATGGCCCTCTCGTCCGTCGGGGCGGTCCTCACCAAGCGGTGGCAGGACGGGACGCCCGTGCTCACGGTCACCGCGTGGCAGCTCGTCGTCGGCGGGGTCGAGCTGCTCGTCGCCGCGGCGCTCGTCGAGGGCGCGCCCCCCGCGCTGTCGGGCACCGAGGTCCTCGCGTTCGCGTACGTGAGCCTCGTCGCGACGGCGCTCGGGTTCGTCTGCTGGTTCAGCGGGTTCCGCCACCTCCCGGCCGGGGCCGTGGGCGTGATCGGCCTGCTGAACCCCGTCACCGGAGTCACCCTCGGCGTCGCGGCCGGTGGCGAGGTGCTCACCGGGTCCCAGGCGCTCGGGATCGCCCTGGTGCTCGCGAGCATCGTGCTCGTCAACCTGCCGGGCGGGACGCGTCGTCGCGGGGAGCAGCCGGACCTGGAGGTCGAGCCCGCTCAGCGCGTCGCCGCCTCCAGCAGCTCGAGCACGTGCACGTAGTCGCGCCCGGTGGCGCGCGCCATGCCCATCTCGCAGGTGCGGTTGTTCGAGACGTACGCGTCGTAGCGGCCCCCGGGCAGCTCCCGCTCCCCCGCCGCGACGTCGGCCGCCTCGGCGTGCGTGGCGGCGGCGGTGAGCTCGGGGTGCAGCATGCCGCGGTCGCCGGCGAAGCCGCAGCAGCCCCAGGCCGCGGGCACGACGGCGTCGTCGGCGACGGCGGCCGCGACGGCGCGCAGGTCGTCCACGGCGCCCAGGTGCACGGTCGCGCAGGTCGGGTGCACGACGACCCTCCCCCGGCGCTCGACGTCGACCCCGCGGTCCGCGAGCGCCGGCAGCACGTCGGTGCGCACGAACGTCACGGCGTCGACGATGCGCAGCCGGGCGAACCTCTCGGCGTCCTCACCGGAGAGGTGGTGCGGCGTCTCGACCAGGCCGTGCGTGCAGCTCGACGCGTCGCACACGACCGGCAGCTCTCCCCCGCGGGTCGCCGTCCACAGCGCGTCGAGCACCTGCCGCGCCATCCGCGCCGCGCCACCCGGCAGGCCCTTGCTCACCCACGGCGTGCCGCAGCACAGCCCGCCGATGCCCTCCGGCACCGCGAGCCCGATCCCGGCGCGCTCGCACAGCACGCGGAAGGCGTGCTCGGCGCCCACCGCGCTGCCGTCGAAGTCCGGCAGGCCCCGGGGCGCGGGGGCGAACAGCTCGCCCATGCACGACGAGAACAGGACGGCCCGGGGCGCACCACCGTCCGCGGCCGGGAGGTCGTCGGCCTCGCGCCGGAGTCCCGGGCCGGGCAGGTCGGCGTCGGCCCGCGGCACGACGTCGGTGCCGACGACGCCGCGCGCGACCTCCGAGGCGACCCGCACCACGGGCGTCGGCACCTTCGCCGCGACGCCCAGCGCGCCGCGCAGCACGTCCACGACCGGCCCCCACGACCCGGCGAGCGCCTCCCCGCCCTTCTGCACGACGGGCGGGTTCGACCGCGCCCGGTGCCCCTTCATCACGACGCCCGTGTCGATGCCGACGGGGCACGCCTCCACGCACATGGAGTCGGCGGCGCAGGTCTGCACGCCCCAGTACCGGTACGCCTGCTGCAGCTCCTCCCGCTCGCCCTCGGGCGCGACGGCGAGCTCCTTGAGCAGCGCGATCCGCTGGCGCGGCGTCGTCGTGACGGTGCGCGAGGGACAGCCGGGCTCGCAGTAGCCGCACTCCACGCAGCGGTCGACGAGCGGCGCGTCCTCGCCGCCGGCGGACGCCTCGACCTTGAGGTCGCGCAGGTGCTCGTGCGGGTCGTCCGTGATGACGACGCCCGGGTTGAGCAGGCCCCGCGGGTCGAACAGGTCCTTGACGCGGCGCATGACGGCGTACAGGTCGTCGCCGTACTGGCGGCGCACGAACGGCGCCATGATGCGGCCCGTGCCGTGCTCGGCCTTGAGCGAGCCGCCGTGGCCGAGGACCAGGTCGACGAGGTCGTCGCTGAACGCCGCGTACCGGTCCAGCTCGGCGGCGTCGCCCAGTCGCGGCGTGATCATGAAGTGCAGGTTGCCGTCCTTCGCGTGCCCGAAGGTGACGGCGTCGTCGTAGCCGTGACGGGCGAACAGGCCGCCCAGGTCGCGCACCGTGGCGGTGAGGTCCGGCACCGGGACGACGACGTCCTCCAGCAGCGCCGTCGCACCCGCGGGGCGGGCGCCCGCGACCGCGGTGTACAGGCCCTTGCGCACGCGCCAGAGGCGCTCGCGCGTGGCGGTGTCGGTGGTCAGCGCGGCGGGCAGCTCGAGCCTGAGGCCGTCGACGACGGCGCGCGCGGCGTCCTGCAGCGGGGCGAGCGCGTCGTCGGTCCCGGCGCGATACTCCACCAGCAACGCCGTCTGGCCGGTGATGCCGGCGCCCTCCGCGAGGGACCGCATCGACGCGTCGGCCTTCGGGTCGGCCGCCGCGACCCGCAGCGACGCGGCGTCCATGAGCTCGATCGCCTCCGGCCCGGAGGCGCCCAGCGGCACCAGCGCGTCCGTGGCGCGCTCGAGGGAGTCGAAGACGAGCAGCGTCGTCGCGACCTTCGTGAGCAGCGGCACCGTGCGGAAGGTGACGTCCGCGACCCAGCCCAGCGTGCCCTCGGACCCGATCATCAGGTGCTCGAGGATCTTCACCGGGCTGTCGTGGTCGAGCAGCGCGTTCACCGAGTAGCCCATGGTGTTCTTCATCGCGAACTGCCGCTGGACCTCGGCGCGCATCGTCGCGCTGCCGCGCACCCGGTCGCGGAGCTCCGCGAGGCCGCGGTGCAGGTCCGGCTCCAGGACGGCGAGGCGCGCGTCGGCGTCCGGCGCCCCCGTGTCGACGACGGTTCCGCCGGGCAGCACGACCGTCATCGCCTCGACCGTCCGGTACGCGGTACGGGTGGTGCCCGACGACATCCCGGAGGAGTTGTTGGCCACCACTCCCCCGACGGTGCACGCGATCTCGCTCGCGGGGTCCGGGCCCAGCCGCCGCCCGTGCCGCGCCAGGTGCCCGTTGACCAGGCGCAGCGTGGCGCCGGGCTGGCAGCGCACCCGTTCCCCGCCGTCGAACACCTCGACGCGCGCGAACCGCGTGCGCGTGTCGACCAGCATCCCCGCGCCCGACGCCTGCCCCGACAGGCTCGTGCCGGCGGAGCGGAACGTCACCGCCAGGCCGCGGCGGCTCGCCTCCCGCATCGCGGCGACCACGCCGTCGACGTCGTGCGCACGCACCACCACCTCCGGGCGCAGCAGGTAGTGCGACGCGTCGTGCGCGTGCGCCACCCGCGTCAGCAGGTCCGTCCGCAGCTCGTAGCCGTCCGCGCGGGCCGCCCCGCGCGTCGTGTCCCGTCCCGTCATCGCCCCTCCTGCGTGCCGAGCCCTGCGGCGAGCGCCGCCAACCGTCGACGCCGCGCCACGACGCTCGACGCCCGCCCACCGTGGACACGGTTCGTCAGCAGCACCGCCGTCGCTCCCGTGGCGAGGTCGACGACGAACGATGTCCCCGTGAACCCCGCGTGCCCCACCTGGTCTCCCGACACCATGAACCCGGGGTCGCCGCGCCGCAGCCCGAGCGCCTGCCCCCACGGCGCGCCGGCGCGGCGGGTGACGTCGTCCGGCTCGACCAGCGCGCGCCACGACGCCTCGCTCACGACCTGCCGGCCGCCCGCGGCCCCGCGGTCGGCGACCAGCGCCGCCAGCCGTGCGACGTCGTCGAGCGTGCCGAACAGCCCGGCGTTCCCCACCGGACGGGCGGTCGCCGCGGCCAGCTCGTCGTGCACGCGACCCGTCGGCGTGCCCGGCTCGGTCGGTGCGACGTCGGCGGCGTCGACGACGTCGACGGGCGACCACCGCAGCCCCGCCGCCCCGAGCGGCGCACCGACGCGCCGCGCGACCACGCGGTCGAGCCGCTCGCCGGCGAGCTCCTCCAGGACCCGGCCGAGCGCGATGAAGCTCAGGCAGGAGTAGGCGTGCGCCGTCCCCGGCGGCGCGACCGGCGGCCCCAGGGCGTCGGCGAGCACGGCGTCCGGGTCGGCCGTGGTGCGCCAGGCGAGGGCCGTGGGACGCAGCCCGGCGGTGTGCGTGAGCAGGTGACGCGCGGTCGCGCCGGACGACGTCGCGGGCACGTCGAGCACCTCGCGGGCCGGGGCGTCGAGGTCGAGCAGGCCGTCGTCGACCAGCGTCGCCGCGGCGAGCGCCACGAAGGCCTTGGTCACCGACGCGAGGTCGAACCGGGTCTGCCCGCCCGTCGTCGCCCCCACGTCCCCCGGCCCGTCCGCGAACGCGCTCACCGTGCCCGCCGACGACGCGACGAGGGCCGCTGCGGAGGACCAGCCCTCGTCGGCGGCGCGCCCGTCGAGGAGACCGGCGGGCTGCGCGGGGTGCGGCACGGTGCGCTCCGTCCTCCGGGGTCGGCGCCGATCCCGGTCCTGGCAGATTTCTCCCTACCGTACTAGTGGTCCGGCACATGTCTTCAGGCCGGTGGCGGTGTCCGCGCCGCGACCGCGTTCCGTACTCTCGGCGGGTGCCCCACGACGCCCCCGCTCCCCCGCCCGCCGTCACGGCCCGCCGGATCCTGGTGGCGGGCACGTCCGGAGCGGGCAAGACGACGCTCGCCGGTCGGGTGTCGGCCGTCCTCGGCCTGCCGTACACGGAGCTGGACGGCCTGTACCACGGCACCGGGTGGACACCTCGCCCGGAGTTCGAGGACGACGTGCGCGCCGTCGTCGCGCAGGACGCCTGGGTGAGCGAGTGGCAGTACACGGCCGTGCGGCCCCTGCTGCTGGAGCGTGCCGAGCTGCTGGTCTGGCTCGACCCGCCGGTCCCCGTCGTGCTGTGGCAGGTCGGGACCCGCACGGTCCGGCGCCGGCTGCGCAGGACGGAGCTGTGGCACGGGAACGTCGAGCCGCCCCTGCGCACCGTGCTCCGGGACCGCGACCACATCCTGCGGTGGGCGTGGCGCACGCGGCACAAGCTCCGCGGCCTCGACGAGCGGCTGGCCCGCGAGGCGCCGCACGTGCGGGTCGTGCGGCTGCGCAGCCGCCGTGCCGTCGAGCGCTGGGTGCGCTCCCTGGCGTGACCCCGGGCGGCGCCGTCAGGAGCCGAACGTCTCCAGCCGGGTCGAGTGCTCCGCCTCCGTGAGGTCGGTGGTACCGCGCGCCGAACCGGAGGGCCGCGGCTACGTTCGCCTCTGTGACGACCGACCAGTCCGCCGCGACCGCGCCGCTGACCACCGCCCGCCTCGCGGCGCTCGCCGTCCCCGCCGCCGTGGTCGGCGTCCTGTCCGCCCTCGGCCTGGTGCTGGTGTCGTGGCTCGCGGGCCGGCTGCAGGGCTGGCTGTGGGGCGCCCTGCCCGAGGCGCTCGGGGCACGCGCCGACTCCCCCTGGTGGATCGTCACGGTGCTCACCGCGACCGGCCTCGCCGTGGGCGCCGTCGTGCGCTGGGCGCCGGGGCACGCCGGCGACGACCCCGCGACCACCGGGCTGGTCGCCGCCCCGCTCCCGGTCGGCACGGTCCCCGGCCTGGCGGCCGCCCTGGTCCTCGGTCTCGCGGGCGGGGTGAGCCTGGGCCCGGAGAACCCGATCATCGCCGTGAACGTCGCGCTCGCCGTCTGGCTCGTGACGCGGTCGCGCGTCGGCGTTCCCGTGCCCGCGGTGACGCTCATGGCGTCGGCCGGCACCATCGGCGCGATGTTCGGCACCCCCGTCGGCGCGGCGCTCGTCATGACCGAGTCGCTCGGCGGGCAGGGCCGCGGGCCGCTGTTCGACCGCCTGTTCGGCCCCCTCGTCGCCGCCGGCACCGGGTCGCTGACGATGTCGCTGATCGGGTCGCCCCAGCTGTCGGTGGACGTGCCCGGCTACACCGACCCCGCGTGGGGCGACCTCGTCGCCGCGCCCGCCGTGGCCGCCGCCGCTGCCCTGGTCTGCCTCCTCGGGGTGTGGGCGTTCCCCCACGTGCACGCGGCTTTCCACCGGATCGGCCACCCCGTGCTCATGCTCGGCGCCGGCGGCCTCGTGCTCGGCGTCCTCGGCGCGGTCGGCGGCCCGCTCACCCTCTTCAAGGGGCTCGACGAGATGCAGGAGCTCACCGCCGACGCCGCCGGCTACGGCGCCTGGGCGCTGCTCGGCCTCGCCGTCGTGAAGATGGTGGCGCTCGTCGTCGCGTCGAGCGCCGGCTTCCGCGGCGGCCGGATCTTCCCCGCCGTGTTCGTCGGGGTGGCCGTGGCGCTGTCCGCGCACGCCGTGGTGCCCGACGTGCACGTCGGGCTCGCCGTCGCCGCCGGGGTGATGGGCGCGACGCTCGTCGTCGCCCGCGACGGCTGGCTCGCCCTGTTCATGGGCGTCGCCATGGTGGCCGACGTCGCCGTCCTGCCCGTCCTGTGCCTCGCCGTCCTGCCGCTGTGGCTCCTGGTGCGCGGCCGGCCGCCGATGCTCGTCACAGCGCCGTGATGCCGTCGCCGATCATCTTGGCGCCGATGACGAGCAGCAGGACCGCCATGATCACGGCGTTGTTCTGGACCATCCAGGTCTTCAGGCCGTCGAGGACGGCGGCGGCGCGGTCGCCCGTCGCCAGGTAGATCACCAGCGGGGTCACGACGCCGACGCTGGCGACGAGGGCGAAGACGACGGCGGCCACGACCTGGGCGTTCGTGTCGCCCGGCGCGGCCGCGGCGATCGCGGCGCCGCCGGAGACGACCAGCAGCAGGTTCTTCGGGTTGACCGCGGACAGCAGGACGGCGAGCCCGAGGGCCTTGCCCGGCGTGAACTGGTCGATGGCCGCCATCCACTTCGGCGTCTCGGGCTCGACGCCCTCGCGCGGCCGCCCGCGCCACTGCCGCACCGCGAGCAGCAGGAGCAGGACGCCGAGCACGATCTTGACGACGCCCGCCCAGGCGGGCGGGCCGTCGTCGTCCGGCGCGGACGACCCGGCCAGCACGGCGACCAGCGCGACGACGACCAGGACGGCGACGAACCAGCCGATCAGGAAGGCGGCGGCGTTGGCCTTCGCCCGCCGGCTGACGAGCATGAGCACCACCGCCACGATCGGCAGCGGGCTGATGAGCACGCCCACCGCGACGGGAAGTGACTGGCCGATCGCTGCGCCCACCTGCGCTCCTCCGTCCGGTGACGGTCCGACCGTAGGCGGGGCGCGACGATGTCGCGCGCCCAGGCGTCAGCGCGAGGTGTCGACGCGGTCGTGCAGGACGGCGTCGAGCTGCTCGACGATCCGGACGTCGCCGTCCAGCCAGTCGACGTCGAGCAGCGACGTCCGGTCCAGCCAGCGCAGGTCGTCGTGCTCGACGAGAGGCCGCGGGTCGCCGTCGGTGACGGCTGCCAGCCAGAGGCGCAGCACGTGCCGGTCGGTGATGATCCAGGCGCCGTCGTCGGGGCCGGGCAGCTCGTCGCCGAGCTGGACCCGCACCCCCAGCTCCTCCATGAGCTCCCGGTGCAGCGCCTCGACCGGCGTCTCCCCCGGGTCCACCTTGCCGCCGGGGAACTCCCACCGGCCCACGAGGTGCTCGGGCCGGCTCCGCCGCGCCGCGAGCAGGCGCGCCGGGCGGTCGAGGTCGTCGACGATCGCGGCGGCGACCACGAGGCGGCGTGCTGTCATGACCGCGAGTCTGCCATCCGGACCCCCGGCGGGCCGTGCCGTGCCCGGTGCCCGGACGTGCGAGAGCCCCGCGCCGACGACCTCCCCTGTCGTCGGGCGGGGCTCGCACCTACCCGCTGTCAGCTGACCCCCAGGCCGGCCTGTCGCGCCCATGCGACGGCCTCGGCCCGGTTGGAGACACCGATCTTGCGATACACGCTGCGCACCTGCGACTTCACCGTGTTCCGGGTGACGAACAGCTTGGTCGCGATCTGCTCGAGGGTGACGTCCTCGGACAGGTTGGACAGGACCACCCGCTCGCGCCGCGTCAGCAGACGGTTAGTCACCGGGGCCATTTCGATCGTGCTCATCGTTCTTCCTCCGTCGACGGCCGTCGACCGAAGGTCGACCAGGGGAAGCCGTCATGGATGAAGATGGGAAGGGGCCCCTGTCATGACGCGGAATGTCGCGGGTTGTTGCCGCGCCGGGACGACGACGGCCGGTCGCTCCCCGTCGGAGGGTGCGGCCGGCCGTGTCGTCGCAGGTCAGCGCGGTTATCCCAGGCAATCAACGCAATTCGGGCCCGATGGTCACGATTCGGTCACGGGTTTCGGGAAAGCGTCAGCCCGCCTGGGCGGCGTACTCCTCGGCCGTCAGCAGCGCCCCGCGGGAGGTCACGTCGACCTTGAAGAGCCAGCCCGCGCCGAAGGGGTCGGAGTTCACGACGGCCGGGTCGTCCACGGCCGACTGGTTGACCTCCACCACGGTGCCGCTCACCGGCGAGTACAGCTCCGAGACGGACTTGGTGGACTCGATCTCGCCGACGACGGCGCCGGCCTCGATCGTCGCGCCCACCTCGGGCAGCTCGAGGTAGACGACGTCGCCCAGCGCGTCGGCGGCGACGGACGTGACGCCGATCGTGGCGGGCGACGCGTCGTCCACCCACTCGTGCTCGGCGGAGTAGCGGAGGCTCTCGGGGAAGTCGGCCATGGGGTCAGCTCCTTCGGGGTTCACGGCAGAAAGGTGGGGACCGGGTGGTTCAGGACGATCGTCCTACGCCCGCCGGTAGAAGGGCAGCGGGACGACGACGAACGGCTCGGCGCGGCCACGCACGTCGACGGCGAGGGCGGTGCCCTCGGCGGACACCTCGGGCGTCACGTACGCCATCGCCACCGGGTAGCCGAGCGTCGGCGACGGCGCGCCGGACGTCACGTGACCGACGACGGCGCCCACGGCGCCGTCGAGACCGCGCTGCACGACGTCGTACCCCGCACGGGCGGGACGGCGCCCCTCGCCCCGCAGCCCGACGAGGACGCGTGCCGGTGCGCTCTCGGCGCGCGCCGCGAGGGCGTCGCGGCCCACGAACGGCAGCGGCTCACCGTCGGCGCCGGTCTTGTCGAGCTTCACGACCCGGCCGAGGCCCGCCTCGTACGGCGTGGTCGTCTCGTCGAGCTCGTGCCCGTACAGCGGCATGCCCGCCTCGAGCCGCAGCGAGTCGCGGGCCGACAGCCCGGCCGGGACGATGCCGCGCCCCTCCCCCGCCGCGAGCAGCGCACGCCAGATCTCCACCGCCCGGTCCGAGGGCACGAACAGCTCGAAGCCGTCCTCCCCCGTGTACCCGGTGCGCGCCACGAGCACCCCGATCCCGGCGACGGTGGCCTCGGCCGACGCGTAGTACCTCATGCCACGGACCGTGTCGACGTCGCCGTCCGCCGTGAGCGACGCGACGATCTCCTCCGCCTGCGGGCCCTGCACCGCGACCAGTGCCGTCTCGGTCGACCGGTCGGTGACGACCGTGTCGAACGCGGCGGCACGCGCGACCAGCTCGGCGGCGACCCGCGGCGCGTTGCCGGCGTTCGCGACGACGAGGAAGTGCTCGTCGGCCAGGCGGTAGACGATGAGGTCGTCCAGCACCGAGCCGTCGTCCGCGCAGATCATCGAGTACCGCGCCCGGCCGACGCCGATCGCGCTCGCGTTGCCCACGAGCGCCTGGTCCAGCGCGGCGCCGGACTGCGCGCCCTCGAGGTGGATCTCCCCCATGTGCGACAGGTCGAACAGCCCCGCGGCCTCACGCACCGCGCGGTGCTCCGCGAGGTCGGAGGTGTACCGCAGCGGCATCAGCCAGCCGCCGAAGCCGGTGAGGCTGGCGCCCAGCGCGACGTGCTCGTCGTGCAGCGGCGTGGTCTTGTCCTGCTGGTCCTCGGCCATCGAGGCTCCCTTCGGTGTGGTGGGCGCTCGGGCTCAGTGAGCGGTCGGCTCGGCGTAGGACTCGAGCGGCGGGCAGGCGCAGACGAGGTTGCGGTCGCCCTTGGCCCCGTCGATCCGGCGCACGGGCGACCAGTACTTCGCCCCCCGCAGGCTGGCCAGCGGGAAGGCGGCGAGCTCGCGGGAGTACGGGTGCGTCCACTCGTCGGCGACGACGCTCGCCGCCGTGTGCGGCGCGTGCCGCAGCGGCGAGTCCTCGGCGCTCCACTCCCCCGCCCCGACGCGGTCGATCTCGCCGCGGATGGCGATCATCGCGTCGACGAAGCGGTCCAGCTCGGCCAGGTCCTCGCTCTCGGTGGGCTCCACCATGAGCGTGCCTGCCACCGGGAACGACATCGTCGGCGCGTGGAAGCCGTAGTCGATGAGGCGCTTCGCCACGTCCTCGGCCGTCACGCCGGTCTCGGCGGTCATCGGCCGCAGGTCGAGGATGCACTCGTGCGCCACCAGGCCGTTCTCGCCCGTGTAGAGCACCGGGAAGTACGGGTCCAGGCGCTTGGCCACGTAGTTGGCGGTCAGGACGGCGGCCTTCGACGCCTCCGTCAGCCCGTCCGGGCCCATCAGGGCGAGGTATGCGTACGAGATCGGCAGGATGCCCGCCGACCCGTGCGGCGCCGCGCTCACCGGCGCGATGCCGTCCTGCGCGTCGATCCCCGGCGTCGGGTCCGCCGGGAGGAACGGCACCAGGTGCGCGGCCACCGCGACCGGGCCCACGCCCGGGCCGCCGCCGCCGTGCGGGATGCAGAACGTCTTGTGCAGGTTGAGGTGCGAGACGTCGCCGCCGAACTCCCCCGGCCGGGCCAGCCCGACCAGCGCGTTGAGGTTCGCGCCGTCGATGTACACCTGCCCGCCAGCATTATGTACAAGGTCGCAGACCTCGCGGACGTGCTCCTCGTAGACGCCGTGCGTCGACGGGTACGTGATCATGATCCCGGCCACCTGCGGACCGTGCTGCTCCAGCTTCGCCCGCAGGTCGTCGAGCTGGATCTCGCCGTCGTCCGCCGTCGCCACGACCACCACGCGCAGGCCCGCCAGCGCCGCCGACGCCGCGTTCGTGCCGTGCGCCGACGCCGGGATCAGCACGATGTCGCGGTGCTCCTCGCCCCGCGACCGGTGGTAGCCCTTGATCGCCAGCAGCCCCGCGAACTCGCCCTGCGAGCCCGCGTTCGGCTGCACCGACACGCCCGCGTACCCGGTGATCTCCGCGAGCTGCGCCTCCAGCGTCGACACCAGCTCCGCGTAGCCCAGCGCCTGGTCAGCCGGCACGTACGGGTGGATATCCGCGAAGCCCGGCCAGCTGATGGCCTCCATCTCCGCCGTCGCGTTGAGCTTCATCGTGCACGAGCCCAGCGGGATCATCGTGCGGTCCAGCGCCAGGTCCTTGTCGCTCAGCGACCGCAGGTACCGGAGCATCGACGTCTCGCTGCGGTGGACGTGGAAGATGGGGTGCTGCAGGTACTGGGTCGTTCGGGTCACGGCCGCGGGGAGGTCGGAAACCCCTCGCGCGGACGCGTTCACGGGCGCCTGGGCGCCCTCCACGTCGGGAGTTCTTACGTCCGCGCGAAGGCCCTCCGACCTCCCCGCTCCCTGCACCGTGTCGGCGTCGCCTCCGCCCAGCACGGCGACGAAAGCGGCGACGACCGCCGCGACGTCGTCGGGGGTGGTGGTCTCGTCGCAGGCGATCTGTACATGGTCGGCGTCGGCCTTGTACAGGTTGTGGCCGGCGTCCGCTGCGGCGGTCACGACCTGCTGGGCCTGGCCGGGGACGACGGCGCGGACGGTGTCGAAGAAGACGTCGTGCTCGACGGTGACGCCCGCCGCGCGGAGGCCCGCCGCGACGGCGGCGGCGCGGGCGTGGGTGCGCTCGGCGATCGCGCGCAGGCCGTCGGGGCCGTGGTACACGGCGTACATCGAGGCCACGATGGCGAGCAGCGCCTGGGCGGTGCAGATGTTGCTCGTCGCCTTCTCGCGGCGGATGTGCTGCTCGCGGGTGGCGAGGGCCAGGCGCAGGCCCGTGGCGCCGTCGGCGTCGGTCGAGACGCCGACCAGGCGGCCGGGGAGCTGGCGCTCCAGGCCCTTGCGGACCGCCATGAAGGCGGCGTGCGGGCCGCCGTAGAACAGCGGGACACCGAAGCGCTGCGCCGAGCCGACCGAGACGTCCGCGCCCAGCTCGCCGGGGGAGGTCAGCAGCGTGAGGGCCAGCAGGTCGGCGGCCACGGTCACCAGCGCGCCGCGCTCCTTGGCCTCCGCGACGACGCCGCGCGCGTCGAGCACCCTGCCCGAGGCGCCCGCCTGCTGCACGACGACGCCCACCAGGTCGCCGTCGGGCAGCGCGCCGCCCGCCGCGACGAACGCGTCGAGGCCTGCCGCCAGGCCGCCGTCGAGCCCCACCACGACCACCGGCAGCCCGATGGCCTCCGCACGACCGCGCGTGACCGACAGGCTCTGCGGGAACAGGTCCGCGTCGAGGACGACGTACCCCCTCTTCGCGCGCGAGGCGCGCCACATCAGCGCGACGGCCTCGGCGACGGCGGTGGCCTCGTCGAGGAGGGACGCGCCCGCGATCCCCAGGCCGGTGAGGTCCTCCACGGCCTGCTGGAAGTTGAGCAGCGCCTCGAGGCGGCCCTGCGAGATCTCCGGCTGGTACGGCGTGTACGCCGTGTACCAGGCGGGGGACTCGAGCACGTTGCGGCGGATCACCGGGGGAGTGGTGGTGCCGTAGTAGCCCAGCCCGATCATCTGGCGCTTGACCTGGTTCTTCCCCGCGAGGTCCCGCAGGTGCGCGAGCACCTCGGCCTCCGAGCGGGCGGCCGGCAGGTCCAGCGGGCGGTCGGTGCGGATCGACGCGGGGACGGCGGCGTCCACCAGCGCGTCGAGGCTCGCGTGGCCGAGGGTGTCGAGCATCGCGGCGACCTCGCGGCCGCGGGGGCCCACGTGCCGGTCGGCGAAGACGTCGGGGTCGGCGCCGGTGAGGACGTCGTCCGGGATGGTGGTCACGTCGGAGCTCCGTAGGTCGGGCCGGGCAGGCGGGGACTGGCGGGTCCTCCCCGCTCTGTCATCGGACGCGCACGCGTCGACCTGAGAGTTTTGCCGGTCCGCCATCGCGTCGTCGCAGACGTGACCTACGACGTCGACGGGGCGCGCCGACTTGCACCGTCGGTGGGCCCGCACCGTCGCGAGGACGGGCAGGGCCGCTTTCCAGAGTTGCCTCGCCGTGACGGTACGGATGCCTGAGAGATTCCCGGGGAGGGTTGCTCCTTCGGCGCCGGCCGGCCACCTTGCGGGGCACGGCGCGAGCTCTCCCGTCGCGGTTCGAGCGGCTATGTGGCAACCGCACCTGAGGTACGGCCGCGTTGTGGGGGCAGCCGGGGCTGCGGTGTGACGCTGCCGATCCTACCCGGCCGCGGCGCCGTCCCGGGCCTTGCGGGCGTCGCGGGCCCGGGTGCCGGTGGCGAAAGCGCCCACGACCAGCACGGCGCCGGCGAGCACCAGGTAGAGCGCCAGGAGCTGCGCCGACGTGGCGACGTCCGCGCCCGGCCGCAGCAGCATGACGAGGCCGAGCACGATCCACAGCACCGCGTTGACGAGCTGCCAGTCCCACGACGTCGTGCGCAGCGCGCGCCCGCGCAGCGCGCCGATGACGCCGACCACGCCGGCCGCGCACGCCCACACCGCCACGACCAGGTACATCACCGGGCCGGTCATCGACGGCCACACGATGATGAGGACCCCCGCGAGGAGGCTGACCACGCCCGCGATGAGGCGCCAGCTGATCTCGTCGCCGGCGCCCTGCGGGCGGCCCGACCGCTTGGTCGGGGCGCCCTCGACGGTGAGCAGCACGCCCTGCACGACGATCAGCGCCCCGACGAGCCATCGCACCCACACGAGGCCGCGGTCGGGGTTCGCGAACAGGACGATCCCCGCCGCCAGGTACAGCAGGGCGCGCAGGTAGACCAGTCCCCAGAGGCGGCGCGCGACGCCGAAGGTCCGGTCGGACAGGGGAGCGGCCCCCGCGTCCGACGACCCGGCCGGCCCCGACGTCGTTCCGCTCATGCTGGTGATGCTAGGAGCGGTCCCGCCAGGTCGCGCGCCGGGGACCTGCGACGTCGCGGGCAGGACGAGCGTCAGCCGAGCTCGAGGTCGCGCGTCACCTCGACCATGGCGTCGACGACGGCGCGCACGGCGGGGCCGGGCTCGTGCCGCGTGGCGCGGTGCCGCGCCACGATGCGGCGGGTGCCGAGGCCGGCGAGGCGCGCGACCTCGACGCCCTCCGGCACGTCCCCGCCCTGGAGCGCGAGCGCCGGCAGCATGGCCACGCCCTGGTTCGCCGCGACGAGCGAGAGCGCGGTGTCGAAGTCGAAGAAGGCGTGCCGCTGGCTGACCGTCGTCCCCAGGGTGCGGGCCAGGCGGCGCAGGGCGCGGTCGGAGGCGGTGTCCGCCTCCGCGCCGACCCACTGCAGGTTCGCCAGGTCGTCGAGGCGCTCGGGCATGGGCAGGCCGGCGGGCACGACGACGCACCAGGGCTCGTCGAGCAGCGGGACGTCGTGCACGCCGCGGGGTGCGGGGGAGTCCATGTCGGCGTCGCGCTCGAGCAGGATGACGTCGAGGTCGCCGGCGCGCAGCATGCGGATCGCCTCGGCCGGCTCGTGCTCGCGCACGTCCACCTCGACGGCGGGGTACTGCTCGGCCAGGTCGAGCAGCATGGGCGCCACGACGGCGCGGATCCCCGTCTGGAAGGCGCCCAGCACGACCTTGCCGCTCACCCCCTCGCCGAGCCCGGCGATCGCCTGCCGGGCCTCGAGCAGCTCGGCCTCGATCCGCTCGCCCGCCTCGGCCAGCACCCGGCCCGCCGGGGTGAGGGTGACGCCGCGCGGCCCGCGGTCGAGGACGGCGATGCCCTCCTCGGCCTCGAGACGGGCGATCTGCTGGGACACCGCGGACGGGGTGACATGCAGAAGATCTGCTGCCGCGAGCACGCCCCCGGCGCGGTGCACGGCAAGGAGGAAGGCAAGTCTCCGTGGGTCTGTGGCCATGTAGGGATACTAACTGCCGGTCGGAGAAGGATTTGATTGTGCTGAACGCAGATCGTGTTGCAGAATCGTTTCGACGCCAGCCGGACCACTCCGGTTCCCGGTTCTCGGGGCGGCGTCCCACATCCCTCAGATCTTCCTTCCCGTGGCACACCTGTGCCACGCCGACCCCCCGGAGGTGCCCGTCATGACGATCTCCCTGTTGACCGTGATTACTGCCCTCGGGTGGGTCGGCGCCGTCGCCGTCGTCCTCGCCTACGGCATGGTGAGCAAGGGCCGCTGGACCGCCGACTCGCTCCCGTTCCAGCTGTCCAACTTCGCCGGCGCGGCCGTGATGCTCGTCATCGCGATCACGAACGGCATCTGGCCGTCCGCCCTGTCCAACGTCGCCGCGGTCATCATCGGCGCCGCCGCGATGCGCACGATGGCCCGCGCCCGCCGCGCGGAGCGCGCCGCCGCCGCGCAGCTCGCCGCCGTCCAGGCGACCGGCGACCCGCACGCCGTCGCCGTCGTCGACGGGTCCGCCGACCCGACCGCCGGCGCCCTCGTCGCCGAGACCTCGGCCGACGCCGCGTCCGTGTCCGACGTCGCGGAGCTGCCGCGCCAGGAGCGCGTCGACCTCGCCGCCTGACGGCGACGACCGGGACGGTCCGGCGCTGGTGACGCCGTCGCGTCACTCCCGTCGGTGCCGCACGAACGCGGGCACCACCGCCCACAGGCCGAGCAGCACGACGGCCGACCCGGCGCCCACGACGATCCCCGCCGTGCGGCCCAGGACGACGTCGAACACGAGCTCCGCCGTGCCCGCCAGCGCGACGGCGAGGAGCACGAGCCCGGCGCGCGCCATCAGGTCGCCCCCGGTCACCACCGAGCGCTTGAGGTGCTTGCGGAACAGCGCCCGGTGCAGCGCGACCGGGGCCACCAGGAGCCCCGTCGTCGCCACGCACACGAGCACGAGGGTGAGGTACACCGCGCGCTGGAAGTCGTCCAGGTCCGCGAAGCGGCTCTGGAACGGCAGGATCAGCAGGAAGCCGGTGAGGATCTGCACGCCCGTCTGCATGACGCGCAGCTCCTGCAGCAGCTCGTTCCAGTTGCGGTCCGAGC
The DNA here is from genome assembly GCF_042885055.1 of Isoptericola sp. NPDC058082. Taxonomy (NCBI): domain Bacteria; kingdom Bacillati; phylum Actinomycetota; class Actinomycetes; order Micrococcales; family Promicromonosporaceae; genus Isoptericola; species Isoptericola sp. NPDC058082. The sequence continues at coordinate 114,040 of NZ_JBHVSQ010000004.1, forward strand.
GCTGCTCCGGCGTCTCCGGGCGGCCGTGGGCGCGGTCGGGCACGCCGCCCGTGGGCTCGTCCGTCATCCCGCGTCCTCACCGAGCGCGACGTCGACCACGACGGCGCGGTGGTCGCTGACGCCGAGGTCCACGGCCCGCGCGGCGGCGGCCGCGGTGACTGGACCGTCGGCGAGCGCGTGGTCGATCCTGAGCCAGGGCCTCGTGCGCGGATAGGTCGGCACGTGCACGAGCTCGCGCCAGCCCGTGCGCCGGGCGGGCAGGTCACCCCGGGTGTTGAGATCGCCCAGCAGCACCAGCGGGCGCGGCGCGTGCCGCAGCCGGCGCCGCAGCCGCCGCAGCTGCGCGCCCTTCCACGGCTCGCTCTTCGACAGGTGCGTGGCGACGACGGTCAGCGGGCCGTCGGGGGTCGCCACCGCGGCCGCGACGGCGACGCGCGGCTCGTCCACGCCGAGCGGCGGCACCCCCGGCAGGTTCAGGCCGGGCAGCCGCATGGCGTGCCAGGCACGCACCGGGTGCCGGCTGAGCAGCGCGATGCCGTAGCCGGCCGGGGCGGGCAGGCGGCCGTCGTCGCCCTCGGTCGTCCGCGGCGCCCGTCGTCGGCGCCACGCCGGGTCGAGCGACCCGCGGACCGCGGGGACGAAGCGGTGCTCCGGCATCCCGAGCGCCGCGGCGAGGCGGTACGCCTGCGCCTCGCCGTCGGACCGCGCCTGGCCGTGGTCCACCTCCTGCAGCGCGACGACGTCGGCGTCCAGCGCCTCCAGCGCCGCGGCGAGCCGGTCGAGGTCCACCTGCCGTCCGTCCACCAGCGCGTGCTGGACGTTCGCCGTCACCAGCCGGATCATCCGCCCTCCGTCCGCGAGGTAGTCCGGGGCCTGCCGAGGTAGTCCGGGGCCTGCCGAGGTAGTTCAGTGCTCGCCGAGGTAGTTCGAGTCATCGCGAGGTAGTGAGAGCCTCCCGCACGACGCCGCGTCTCGCACCCACGGCCGGTCCGAACTACCTCGCGGAGATTCCGACTACCTCGGCGAGGGTCGAACTACCTCGGCATCAGACGGTGCGGTGCCACGCGACGATGCGGTCGACGGCCCGGGAGACGACGTCGGGCGCGGCGGCGAAGGAGAGGCGTACCCAGTCGCCCCCGCCCACGACGTCGAAGTCCGCGCCCGGGGTGATCGCGACGTCGGCCTCGGCGAGCAGCCGGCGGCAGTACGTCACGGAGTCGCCGCCGACGGCGTCGCGGAAGCCGGCGACGTTCCCGTACAGGTAGAACGCACCGTCGGCGGGGGCGACGGGGCGCCACCCGAGCTCGTCCACGCGGTCGAGCAGGGCCTCGCGCGACGCCGCGTACCGGGCCACGTTCTCGGCCGCGGCGGCGTACCCGGCGGGGGAGAACGCCGCGACGCCCGCGTGCTGCGCCAGCGCCGGGGGCGACAGGGCCACGTTGCCCGCGAGCGCGTCGACGGGACCGACCAGCTCGTCGGGCAGCACGAGCCAGCCCAGCCGCCATCCGGTCATGGCCCAGTACTTGGAGAACGAGTTCACGACGACCGCGCCGGAGTCCGTGTACATCGCCGCGGTGGCCTGCTGTACATCGCTGGAGTATGCGATGCCGTGGTAGATCTCGTCGCTGATCAGGCGCACGTCGTGCTCGTCGCACCAACGGGCGAGGGCGGCCAGCTCGGCGGGCGGCAGCATCGTGCCGGTCGGGTTCGCGGGGGAGGCCACGACCAGACCGTCCAGGCCGCCCTCGTAGTACGCCTCCATGAGCTGGGACACCGTGGGCTGGTACCGGGTGTCGGGGCCGCAGTCGAGCTCCACCACCTCGCAGCCCAGCGCGGCGAGGATGTTCTTGTACGCCGGGTAGCCCGGGCGGGCCAGCGCGACCCGGTCACCGACGTCGAACGCCGCGAGGAACGCGAGCAGGAACCCGCCGCTCGACCCGGTCGTCACGGCGATGCGCGCCGGGTCGACGTCGACGTCGTACCAGCGGCGGTAGTGCCCGGCGATCTCGCGCCGCAGCGCGGGCACGCCCATCGACTCCGTGTAGCCCAGGTCGGCGGTGCGCAGCAGCTCCGCCGCCTTCTCCCGGACGACGTCCGACGCGCCCGTGGACGGCTCGCCCGCGCACAGGTTGAGCACGTCGTGGCCGGCGGCGCGGCGCTCGTTGGCCGTGGCCAGCACCTGCATCACGGCGAACGGCGGCACGTGGCTACGACGCGAGACCTTCATACGGCCATCATGCCGGGTCGCCCGCGACCGCCGCCGCCGGGTCCGCACCTAGTCTGGGTGCAGACGAACCGGAGGGATGCCGATGTTCCGACGCCGCCGTGCCGACCAGGGCGACCCCGCGCGCCGGGCCGCGCAGTACCAGGTGGACCGGGAGGTCGCCGCGGAGGCCGCGGACCCGGACGCCGAGGCCGGCGACACGGACCGCGCCGCCGCGCAGCCCCGCCGCCGCATGGACGACCGCGCCCTGTGGGTGGACACCGTCGTCGACCAGGCGATCCGGCGCGGCGAGTTCGACGACCTGCCGCTGGCCGGCAAGCCCATCCCCGGGCTGCGCGGCACCCACGACCCCGACTGGTGGCTCAAGAACCTCGTCGAGCGGGAGCAGATCACCGGCGTCCTGCCGGCCGCGCAGCTGCGGCGCGACGACGCCGAGCTGGACGAGACGCTCGACCGGGAGCCCGAGGAGAAGCGGGTCCGCGAGGTCGTCGAGGACTTCAACGCGCGGGTGGTCGACGCCCGCCGGCAGCTGCTCGGCGGCCCGCCGGTCGTGACGCCGACGCGCGACGTCGAGCGCGAGGTGCAGCGGTGGCGCGAGCGCCGTCGCGCCCGCGGGATCTTCTGAGGCCGCCGTGGGCGACGTCGTCGTGGTGACGGGACCGCCGGGATCGGGGAAGTCCGCCGTCGGGTCGGCCCTGGCCGACCTGCTCGACCCCTCCGTGCTCGTCGAGGCGGACTGGTTCTTCGGCCGGTGGCGGCGCGGCGCCGTCGACCCCTGGCTCCCGGAGGCGGCGGCCCAGACCGCGCCCGCCGGCCGGGCCGCGCTCGCCGCGACCGTGGAGTTCGCCCGCTCCGACGCCTGGGTGGTCTACGACGGCGTGCTGCACCAGGAGGCCGCCCGGGACCTCGCGGTCCGCGCCGCGGACGTGGGCGCCGCCGTGCACCGCGCCGTCCTGCTGCCGCCGGTCGACGTGTGCCTCGCCCGCGTGGCCGCGCGCACGGGTCACGGCTTTGACGACCCCGCCGCCACCCGGGCCATGCACGCGGCGTTCGCGGCGGAGGTCGACGGCGCGGAGGCCGACCCGGCGGCGGAGCACGCCGTCCTGCGCGACGACGCCGCGTCGCCGGCCGGCCTCGCGACGCGGGTCCGCGACCTGCTGCTCGCCGGGGCGCTGCGGGCACCCGGGCCGGTCGCGACCGGGGGAGCGCGGCCGTGACCCGGCACGCCGTCCTGCTCGACCTCCAGGGCACGGTCCACGAGGGCGACGGCCTGGTCCCCGGCGCCGACGCCGCGGTCGCCGCGCTGCGCGACGCCGGCCACGCCGTCCGCTTCGTCACCAACACGGACTCGCAGGACTCGGCGTCGATCGTCGCGCGGCTGCGGGGGATGGGGCTCGGCCTGGACGCGGACGAGCTGTTCACCCCGGTGGACGCCGCGGTCGCGGACCTCGAGGGGACCGGCGCTCGGGTGCACGTCCTCGCCACCGCCGCCGTCCGCGACCAGCTCGCCGCGCGCCTCGACGTCGTCGGGCCGGAGGACGACCCCACGCACGTGCTCGTGGGCGACGTGCACGACGTGCTCGACTACCCCGCCCTCGACGCGGCGTTCCGCGGCGTGCTCGGCGGGGCGGAGCTGCTGGCGCTGCAGCACGGCCGCTGGTTCCTGCGCGACGGCCGGCCGGCGCTCGACACGGGGTCCGTGGTCGCCGCGATCGAGCACGGCGCCGAGGTGACGGCCCGCACGCTGGGCAAGCCGAGCACGGAGTTCCTGCGGCTCGCGCTGAGCACCGTCAGCCCGGCGCCGGAGCCCGACCGCACGTGGGTGGTGGGCGACGACCGCTCGTCGGACGTCGCGATGGGCCGGGCCGCCGGCGTCCGCACGGTGCTGGTGCGCACGGGCAAGTTCGCCCGTCAGGCCGCCGACGACTCCCTGCCACGCCCCGAGCACGTGCTGGACGACGTCACCGCGCTGCCGGAGCTGCTCCGCCGGGGGTGAGGGCGTCGGGGACTGCGGTTACCGTGACGCCGTGACGACGCGCCCGCACGACCCCACCCTCACCGCCGCGTGCCTGGTGTCCCGCGCCGCGGCGGCGCTGGCGGTGACGCCGCGGCCCACGACGGTCGACGGCCTCGTGGCCGGCGACCCCGGCGCGGTGGTGCGCGGCGTCGCGGTGACCACGCTGGCCACGCTCGAGGTGCTGGAGCGCGCGGTCGCGGCCGGGGCGAACGTCGTCGTCACGCACGAGCCGCCCGACTACGACCACACGGGCGCCGCGGTGCCCGACCTGGAGGCGGAGGGCGACCCCGTGCTCGCCGCCAAGCGCACGTTCGTGGCCGACCACGGCCTCGTCGTGTGGCGCGCGCACGACGCCTGGCACGACCGGCGCCCGGACGGCGTCGACGAGGGCACGGCCCGGGCGCTGGGCTGGACGCTCGACCCCGCCGCGGACGGCGCGTCGGTGTGCGACGTCGGCCCGACGACGCTGGGCGCGCTGGCCGCGCACGTCGCGACGGCGCTCGGGTCCCGCACGGCCCGCTTCGTGGGCGACCCCGCCCAGCCGGTGCGCCGCGTCGGCCTGGACCTCGGGTTCCGCGGCTTCGCGCGCAACCGCGCGCTGCTGCGCCGCGCCGACGTGGACGCCGTCGTCGTGGGGGAGGCGCACGAGTGGGAGACCCAGTCCTACGCCCTGGACGCCGCGCACCTCGGCACGACCGGCCGGGGCGCGCCGAAGGGGCTGGTCGTGGCCGGGCACGTGCCGGCCGAGCAGGCGGGCATGAGGCACTTCGCCGACTGGCTGCGCGACGTCGTGCCCGAGGTGCCGGTGACCTTCCTGCCCACGCCGGACCTCGCCCGCCCGGCGACGACTCACTCCACGTAGGCGAGCGCGTCGATCTCGACGAGCATCTCCTCGCGCGGCAGCCCGACCATGACGGTGGTGCGCGACGGCAGCACGGCGTCCGGGCCGAGCCGCTCCGTGAGGAACGCGCCGTACGCGTCGTTCATGGCGGCGAAGTCGTCGCGCGTCGTGAGGTAGACGCGCAGCATGACGACGTCCGCCATCGTGCCGCCGCCGGCCTGGACGATCGCCTCGACGTTCTGGAGCGTGCGCGTGGTCTGCGCGGCGACGTCGCCGGGGTAGAGGTACTCGTTGGTCGCCGGGTCCACGGGGCCCTGACCGGAGACCTGCAGCAGGTTGCCGACGCGTACGCCCTGGTGGAACGTGTGCGCCGGGGCGGGGGCCTGGTCGGTGGAGATCGCGGTCTTCGAGGTCTGCTCAGCCATGTGCTGGTCCTTTCGGGGGGTGGTGCGGCCGCTCTGGACCCGGCGTGCATTTCGGCGGCCGGTGCGGCATCGTCGCACCGTCGACGGGGAACGAGGAGGGCCTGACGATGGACGGTACCGGAGCCGAGGACACCTGTCGGATCGACCGCGAGAAGGTCGCCGCCCGGGAGGGCGAGCGCGTCGGCTGGCGGCACAAGGCGATCCCGCCCGAGCTGTGGGGGCTGACCGTCGCGGAGGTCCGCGAGCGCCGCCCCCGCCTGTCGCAGCTCCCCACCCCGCTGCTCACGCTGTCCCGCTCGGCGCTCGACACCAACCTGCGCGTGATGGCCGACTGGTGCGCCGAGCGCGGCCTCGACCTCGCCCCGCACGGCAAGACGACGATGGCGCCGCAGCTGTGGGCCGAGCAGGTCGACGCCGGGGCGTGGGCGATCACGGTCGCGAACCCGTTCCAGCTGGGCGTGGCCCTCGAGTTCGGCGTGAGCCGCGTGATGGTCGCGAACAGCGTGGTCTCGCCGCTCGCGCTGCGCTGGATCGCCGACGAGCTGGCCGCCGACCGGGACCTCCGGGTGCTGGTCTGGGCGGACTCGCCGGTCACGGTCGACCTCATGCACGACGCCCTGGCCGCGCACGTCGCCGCGTCCGGCTCGCGCCCGCCGATCGACGTGCTCGTCGAGCGCGGCGGCGCCGGGGGCCGCACGGGTGCCCGCGACCTGGGCACGGCGCTGGCGGTGGCGGAGCGGGTCGTCGCGTCGCCGCACCTGCGCCTGGCGGGCGTCGGCGGGTACGAGGGTGCGCTGGCGCACGACTCGGACGCCCGCAGCCGGGACGTGGTGCGCGGCTACCTGCGCGACATGGTCGAGGTGCACGAGCACCTCGCGGCCGACGGGCGCTACGAGGTGGACGTCCCGGTCGTGACGGCGGGCGGCAGCGCCTACTTCGACGTCGTCGACGAGGTCATGTCGCCGCTGGTCGCGACGGGGACGCGCGTGGTGCTCCGCAGCGGCGCGTACGTGGTGCACGACGACGGCTTCTACCGGCACATCTCCCCGCTGGGCGAGGAGCCGCGCAGCGGCGGCCCCGGGTTCCGCAGCGCGATGCACGGATGGGTGCGGGTGAGCTCGCAGCCCGAGCCGGGGCTCGCGCTGTTCGACGCCGGCAAGCGCGACCTGCCGTTCGACGAGGGCCTGCCCGAGGTGCAGCTCCGGCGCCCGCGCGCGGCGGGCGAGGAGCCCGCCGCCGTCCCCGGCGTCCAGGTCACCGCCCTCAACGACCAGCACGGATTCCTGCGCTGGGACGCCGCGGACGCACAGGTCGACCTGCGCATCGGCGACGAGCTGCGGCTGGGCCTGTCGCACCCGTGCACGGCGATGGACAAGTGGTCGCTCGTGCCGGTGGTCGACGACGCCGACGCGGCCGACCCGGTCGTCGTCGACCTCGTGCGGACCTGGTTCTGAGGGGGCGGGCATGACCGCCGACCTGCTGGTCCGCGACGCGCTGGTGCTCGACGGGACCGGCGCGCCGGGCGTCGTCGCCGACGTCACCGTCACCGACGGGCGCATCACCGCCGTCGACGAGGGCCGCTCCGACGCGCGCGCCGCCGGCGCCCGGCGGACCGTGGACGCCGAGGGCCGCGCGCTGACCCCCGGGTTCATCGACATGCACGCGCACTCCGACGTGCAGATCCTCGCGAACCCGGACCACACGGCGAAGGTGAGCCAGGGCGTCACGCTGGAGGTGCTGGGCCAGGACGGCCTGTCGTTCGCCCCGGTCGACGAGCGCACCCGCACGGCGATCCGCGCGCAGATCGCCGGTTGGAACGACGACCCGCCCGGCTTCGCCTGGGACTGGGAGTCCGTGGCGGGCTACCTGGACCGCCTGGACCGCGGGATCGCGTGCCACGCCGCCTACCTCGTGCCGCAGGGCACGCTGCGCCACCTCGTCGTCGGGCCGGACGAGCGCCCGGCCACGCCCGCGGAGGTCGCCCGGATGGGCGAGCTGCTCGCCCAGGGGATGCGGGAGGGCGCGCTCGGCATGAGCAGCGGGCTCACCTACACGCCCGGCATGTACGCCGACGACGACGAGCTCGCCGCGCTGCTGCGCGTCGTCGCGGCCCACGACGGCTACTACAGCCCGCACCACCGGTCGTACGGCAAGGGCGCGCTCGAGGCGTACGCCGAGATGATCGACCTCGCCCGCGCCACGGGCTGCGCGCTGCACCTCACGCACGCGACGATGAACTTCAAGCCCAACAAGGGCCGCGCGGGCGAGCTGCTCGCCCTGATCGACGCGGCGCTGGACGACGGCGTCGACATCACGCTCGACACGTACCCGTACCTGCCCGGCTCGACGACGCTCAGCGCGATCCTGCCGAGCTGGTCGTTCTCCGGCGGCACGGACGCGCTGCTCGCGCGGCTGGCGGACCCCGCCGACCGCGAGCGCATCGTCGACGAGCTGGAGCACGTCGGCACCGACGGCTGCCACGGCTGCGTCGCCGAGTGGGACACGATCGAGATCAGCGGCGTGCAGAACCCGGCGCTGGCCGGTCGCGTGGGCCGCACGGTCGAGGCGATCGCCCGCGACGAGGGCCGCGCGCCCGGCGACGTGTTCGTGGAGCAGCTCGTGGCCGACCGGCTCGGCACGACGATCCTGCAGCACGTGGGGCACGAGGAGAACGTGCGCGCGATCATGCAGCACCGCACGCACTGCGGCGGCTCGGACGCGATCCTCGTGGGCGGACGCCCGCACCCGCGCGCCTGGGGCACGTTCCCGCGCTACCTCGCGCGGTACGTGCGCGAGCTCGGCGTCCTCACCCTCGAGGACTGCGTGCACCACCTCACCGGGCGGCCCGCCGCACGCCTGAAGCTCGTCGACCGCGGCCTGGTCCGCCCTGGCTACGCCGCGGACCTCGTGCTGCTCGACCCCGACACCGTCCAGGACACCGCCACGTTCGAGGACCCGCGCCAGCAGGCGGCGGGCATCGACCTGGTCCTGGTCGACGGCGTCGCCGTCATCGACGACGGCGCACGGACCGACGCCCTCCCCGGGCACGCGCTGCGACGCACGGGGAGCGGCACCCGCTGAGACAGGAGGAACCCGGGATGCGCATGCTGCTGCACGCCGCGGGGGACGACGACAACACCCTCGAGCTGATCAACCAGCCGTGGTCGGAGCACGACACGCAGGTGCTGGTGGTCACCGCCATCGGCATCGCCGTCGTGGTGCTGCTCATCACGATGCTCAAGATGCACGGCTTCCTCGCCCTGACCATCGGGTCGTTGTTCGTGGCGATCGGGTCCGGCATCCCGCTCGGCGACGTCGCCGGGGTGTTCGAGACCGGCGTCGGGGACGTGCTGGGCACCGTCGGCGTGCTGGTGGTGCTGGGCGCCATGCTCGGCAAGCTGCTCGCGGACTCCGGGGGAGCCGACGAGATCGTCGACAAGATCTTCCGCGGCAGCACGGGGAGCCTGCCCTGGCGGATGGCGCTCATCGCGTTCCTCATCGGCATCCCGATGTTCTTCGAGGTCGGGCTGGTGCTGCTGATCCCGGTGATCATGCTGGCCGTGCGCCGCTCCGGCCTGCCCGCGATGCTGCTGGCCATGCCGGCGCTGGCCGGCCTGTCGGTGCTGCACGGCTTCGTCCCCCCGCACCCCGGGCCGCTGGCGGCCATCGGCAACCTGGGCGCGGACGTCGGCATCACCATGGCGCTCGGCCTGGTCATCGCGGTGCCCACCGTGATCATCGCCGGCCCGGTGTGGGGCCGGTTCGCCGCGAAGCTGGTCCCGATCGGCGCGCAGGGCGGCGGCGGGGGCATCGTCGCCGGCGACACGGACGGGGGCTCGGGCGGCTCCGGCGAGCCGGGCACGGTGAAGACCCGGAACCCCACGTTCGTGCTCACGCTGGTGACCATCCTCAGCCCGGTGATCCTCATGCTGGTGCGCGCCGGCGTCGAGGTGTGGGCCAGTCCCGACTCGTGGTTCTTCCCGTTCGTGTCGTTCATCGGCGAGCCGCTGGTGGCGCTGCTCATCGCCGTCCTGCTCGCGATGATCACGTTCGGCACCAGCGTCGGGTTCTCGCTCGGCACCCTCGGCTCGAAGATGACGGAGAGCCTCAAGCCCATCGCGAGCGCCACGATGATCGTCGGCGCCGGCGGCGGCTTCAAGGCCGTGCTGGTCGAGGGCGGCACGGGCATCGCGATCGGCAAGGCGGCCGTCGCGATGAGCCTGTCCATCCTGCTGCTCGGCTGGCTCATCGCCGTGCTGGTGCGCATCGCCACCGGGTCCGCCACGGTCGCCATCGTCACGGCGTCGGGCATCGTCGCGCCGCTCGCCACCGGCCTGACGCCGACGCACCTCGCGCTCCTCGTGCTCGCCATCGGCGCCGGGTCGCTCATCCTGTCGCACGTCAACGACGCCGGGTTCTGGCTGGTCAAGGAGTACTTCGGCATGACCGTCGGGCAGACGTTGAAGACCTGGACGGTGATGGAGACGATCATCGCCGTGCTCGGGCTGCTGTTCACCTGGCTGCTCTGGCTCGTCGTGTAGCCGGTCGTCCGGCACGGCCGGGTCGCGCGTCCTCGCCGGGTTCCTTACCTTCGGGTCGTGGAGCAGTCCGGCACGAGCAGCACGTGGGAGCCCGACGTGCTGCCCGGCTTCGAGCGCCTGACCCTGCCGCTGGAGCCGGACTTCGAGGGCGACGTCGTCGCGACGCTGGTGCGGAGGGCCGTCGAGCCCGAGGTCGCGACGTCCGGCCCGCCCGCCGACGGCACCGGGCGGGACGCGGGCATCGACGTCCTGTACGTGCACGGCTGGGTGGACTACTTCTTCCAGACCCACCTCGCGGCGTTCTGGGAGCGGCAGGGCGCCCGGTTCTACGCGCTCGACCTGCGCAAGTACGGCCGCAGCCTGCGCGAGCACCAGACCCCGGGCTTCGTCACCGCGCTGGCGACGTACGACGAGGACGTCGAGGCGGCGCTGGCGGTCCTCGGCCACGGCCCGGAGGCGTCGTCGGGGCGCCGCCTGGTGCTCATGGGCCACTCGACGGGCGGGCTGGTGCTCAGCCTGTGGGTGTCGCACCGGCCGGGCCGGGCGGACGCGCTGGTGCTCAACAGCCCGTGGCTCGAGTTCCAGACCCGCAGCGTGGGGAGGTGGGTGCTGGAGCCGGGCCTGCGCGCCCAGGCCGCGCTCGCACCGCGCAGCCACCTGGTGAACGTGGACCTCGGGTTCTACGCCCGCAGCGTCTCGCGGCGGTTCGACGGCGCGTGGGACATCGACCCGACCTGGCGCCCCGACACGGGCTGGCGTGCCACGCCGGCATGGCTGTCGGCGATCTTCCAGGGGCAGGAGCGGGTGTCCCGCGGGCTCGGCATCGACATCCCGGTGCTGGTGCTGCTGTCCGCCCGCTCGACGGCGCCCGTGCGGTGGAGCCCCGAGATGATGACCACCGACTCCGTGCTCGAGGTGGGCGGCGTCGCCCGCCGCGTCCCCGCGCTGGGCAGCCTCGTCACGCTGGCCCGGATCGACGGCGCCCTGCACGACGTCACGCTCTCCGCCCCCGCCGTGCGCGACGTCGTCTGGCGCGAGATGTCCCGCTGGGTCCGCGCCTACGTGCCCTCCGCGCCGCCGGCGGCCGCGCCGGAACCGCGGGGCGTGGCCGCCTGGTGGCGTCGCACCTTCGGCGACGGCCGCCCGTCGCGGCGCGAGGTCAGAGCGCCCGCACCAGCTCGATCTCCTCGCCCTGCTCGAGGACGAAGCGCTCGCCCGACGGCGTGAACCCGAGCTTCGCGTAGGCGGCCTGCGCGCGCGGGTTGTCGACGTGCACGCACAGCCGCGCCCGCTCGATGCCGAGTCCGCGCGCCCAGTCCTGGACGCCGTCGAACAGCCGCGCCAGCAGGCCGCCGCCACGGTGCTCGGGCCGCACGAACACGCCCACCAGGTGCACCTGCCGCTGCGTGACCGGTCCGCCCAGGACGTCGGTCGACCCCGGCTCCTCGACCAGGCCGATCGTCGTGCCGACCCAGCGACCGTCGGCGTCGACGGCGACGAACGCCGCCGCCGCGTCGCTCGTGGCGTTGCCGCGCGCCCGCTCCTGCCAGAACGCGTCCGGGCGGGCGGCCGCCACGTCGTGCGTCTCGAGGAACGCCACGGGCGCCGCCGGGTCCTGGAGCGCCGCCAGGCGCAGGTCGCGGGTCTCGCGCCACTCGCCCTCCCGGGCGCGGCGGACGATGAGCGGGGCCGGCGGAGTCGTCATCCGCCGATCCTGTCACCTCGGGACCCGGCCCGGCCGCCACCCTCCGCGGAGGTGGTCACCGATCTGCCGAGGGAGCACGTCGCGTCGGCGACTCGCCGAGCCGGGCGCGCACGTGCGCGACGACGCCGTCGGCGGCGGCCTCGACCTCCGCCAGGGTGGTCTCGAAGCCGGACTCGTCGCCATACCAGGGGTCGTCGACGTCGAGCAGGTGCTCGTCGCCACCCGGCTCGACGACGGGGGCGTCGGGGTCGAACGACCGGTACAGGCGGATCTCGGCGAGCCCGGCGGAGCCCGCGGCGCCGTCGGCGAGACGGCGCAGGCGTCGGGCGTGCTGCGCCGTCATGGGCAGGACCAGGTCGTGGTCGGCGAGGTCCGCGGAGGTGACCTGGCGGGCGCGGTGGCCGTCGCCCGTCGGGTAGCCGTGCGCGGCCAGCGTGCGGCGGGCGCGCCCGTCCACCGGGTTGCCGTGCTCCTCGTCGCTCACGCCCGACGAGTCCACGACCACGCGGTCGCCGAGACCGGCGGCCTCGAGGCGGTCGCGCAGCACGATCTCCGCCATGGGGGAGCGGCAGATGTTGCCGGTGCAGACGGTCATCACGCGGTACGGGGTGGCGGTCACGGGCCCATTCTCGCCTCTCGCCGAGCCCCGCTCCCGATCCGTGCCTACCGTGAGGCATGGCGAGATGGGCGGCGGACGGGCTGATCGCCGTGACCGGCGCCAGCGGGCGGCTCGGGTCACGACTGGCGTTCCGGCTCGCGGCGGAGGGCGCGCGACAACGGCTGGTCGTGCGGGACCCGGCGCGCGCGCCCCGGCTCAGCGACGGGCGGGCGCTGCCGGTGTCGGAGGTCGCCGTCGCCGACGGCTTCCACGACGCCGACGCGATGCGGGCCGCGTTCGACGGCGTCCGCACCGTGTTCCTGGTGAGCGCGCGCGAGGCGCCCGACCGTGTCGCGCAGCACACCGCGATGATCGACACGGCGGCGGCCGCCGGCGTCGAGCGGCTGGTGTACACGTCGTTCGCGGGCGCGGCGCCCGACGCCGTGTTCACGTTCGCCCGCGACCACTGGCACACGGAGCAGCACCTCGCCGACGTCGCCGCGCGCACCGGGCTGCGCTGGACGGTGCTGCGCGACAACCTCTACTTCCACGCGCTGAGCACGTTCGTCGGGCACGACGGCGTGATCCGCGGCCCGGCGTCGGACGGGCGCGTCGCGGCCGTGTCGCACGACGACGTCGCGGACGTCGCGACCGCCGTCATCCTCGACGAGCGGCCCGCCCGGCACGACGACGCCGTCTACGAGGTCACCGGGCCGCAGGCGCTCACCCTCGACGAGGTCGCGGCCACGCTCGGCCGCGCCGCCGGCCGCGACCTCACCTACCACCCCGAGACGGAGGAGGAGGCGTACGCCTCCCGCGCCGGGTACGGGGCGGAGCCGTTCGAGCTCGACGGGTGGGTCTCGTCGTACACGGCCATCGCCGCGGGCGAGCTGGCGCACGTCTCCGACGACGTCGGCCGCCTCGTCGGCCGGCCCGCGCGCTCGCTCGCGCAGTGGCTGGACGACTACCCCGGCGAGTGGGCGCACCTGCGGCGCGCGTAGGCCGCCTCCCCGGGCCTCGCGTTCACCCTGAGGAAAACCCTTGGCCTCCCCGCGGCGGCGGGCGTAGCGTCGTCGGCACATGAGAAGGGAGGTGATCCGAGCTGTGAAGACTCTTCGGACCCATGAGGTGGTCGCGCGCTAGTCGCGCGCGCTAGAACGTCGGGCGGGTAGCGAGTTCCTCGCGACCACCGGAGCCCGCGGGTGCCGTGACCTCGTCCAGCACGGCAGGAGGTTCGACCTCCAGCCCGCGGGCTTTCTGCTGCCCAGGACCGGGCTGCCCAGGACCGGGCTGCCCAGGACCGCGGACGCCCCGACGTCAGGCGAGCACCGCCGCACGGCGCTCCCGCCGCAGCCGCCGCTCGGCCTGGGCGACGAGCTCGTCCGCGTCGGCGGCGCCGGCCACCGACCACGCGGCAGCGGCGTGCAGCCCCGGCCACACCGGGGCGTCGAGCGCGCTCGAGGCCTCGGCGACGTGCGCGAGCAGGTGCTGACGCAGGGCGTCCGCGGACGCCGCCGCCTGGATGTCGTCCATCGCCGGCAACGTCGCCAGGACGGCGAACCCGTCGCCCTCCACGCGACCCGCCTCGCACCCGGCGGGCAGCGCCGCCCCGATCCGGGCCGCGAGCTCCGCGAGCACCACGTCTCCGGCGTCCTGCCCGTGGTCGGCGTTGAGCCTTGCCATGTCCCGCACGTCGAGCAGCACCAGCACCACGCGGGTCGCGCCGCCGCGCACCAGGGCGCAGCGGCGCCGCAGCGCGTACCAGGTGGCGGCCCGCCCCGGCAGCCGCGTCAGCGGGTCGTGGGTCGAGCGCTCGGCCAGCTCGGCGACGACGGCGCGCATCACGTCGGCCGTGCTCGCCGCGCCCCAGGCCGACGGTCCCCTCACCAGGACGTCGTCGTAACGGCGGTCCGCGGTGCGGGCCATCGCGAGCGACGCGACGTCCGCGAGCGCCGTCCCGGGCTCGACGACGAGCGGCGACCAGTCCGCGACCGCCCCGGTGGGCCGTCGCTCCAGGACCGCGCGCCCGTACCCGAGGCGTCCCGTGAGCGCGGCCGTCAGGCCCGACCGCGTGACGATGCCCGTGCGGGTGGGCGCCGTGTCGTCCTGCACGGCGACCGAGCCCACCTCCGGACGCCGGAAGATCACCTCGAGCTGCCCGACGGGCAGCGTGGAGCCCACCACCAGCACCGGCTGGGCCAGCTCCGCGACCGACGCGACGCGCGTCGCCCGGCGAGGAGCGACGTGGCGGGCCAGGCGGGCGATCTCGTCGTGCACAAGCGGAAGTATGGCCAGCCTGGACGTCGTGCGAGGCGCTCCGCGGAGATGTTCGCTGAGCGTTCGCGGGCCGTTCAACCACGGGACCACGATGGGAGCGCGACCACCCAGCGCCCGGGTTGTCGTGTCCCTAGAGTGTCGCGAGGGTACGCGATGTCTGTGATGTCTCGGGGGGCGACACATGCGAAGGACGAGGACGACGGCCGGTCGCAGGACGACGAGCGGCCTGCTGGCCGCCGCGCTCGCGCTGGGCGGTCTGGTGGGCGTCGGTGCGCAGACCGCGACGGCGCCGCCGGCGGCCGCCGCCGCCGAGGGCGACGTCAACCCGTTCTCCTCCTCCGGCGGGTACACCGTGTACGCGCAGCGCGACGCGATCGTCGGCAACCAGGAGCTCGAGGGCTCGCTGGCCGCCGGGCGGAACCTCACCGACACGACGGCCGCGCAGTGGGCGGTGATCCACGTGGCCGCGGGCACCGCGGACTACACGATCCCCACCGTCGACGGCGACCCGACACGCCTCCTCATCGGCCGGTTCGACCCGGACGAGTCGCGCAACGTCGGCCAGGTCAACATCACGAGCCGCGGTGCGACCACCCCGGAGAACGTCGGCACCCTCAAGACGGTGGACCGTGACCTCGGTCCGTACGCCACGTCGGCCCGGGGCGAGGGCTGGGTGCGGGAGTCCGAGCAGGGCTCCAACCCACCCCTCATCGACGCGACCGCGCAGACGTTCCCCGCCGACGCGGAGCCTCCGACGGGCAGCAACACCTCGATCTTCACCGAGCAGACCGGCGACACGCAGGACGTCGTCGCCGGGTACGTGCAGGCCGGGCAGGACGCCAGCCTCGACGACACCACCGCGTGCCTCGCGACGATCACGGACCCGGGCGGCCACGACGTGAACCACGTGACCGTCGCCGAGGACGACGGGTCACGGAAGGTCCTCTCGCTCCTCGCCTCCGACCGGCCCAACGTCGTGGCGTACGAGGACGTCGCGGGCGCCGACCTCCTCCAGTTCTCGGCGGGCAGCGCGGTGCCGGGTCAGCAGAACCCGCTGATCATCCGCGTGCCCGCCGGGACGACGGACGTGCAGGGGCTGCGGGTCGACCCGCAGGGCCAGTACTCGCCGTACATCCTGTGGGACCTGTCGGCCGTCACGGGTGACGTGACCGTCGCGCACACCGGGGAGCGCATCGACGGGTCGATCTTCGCGCCCAACGCCAACGTCACGGTGGACGCGGCGCCCCTGGACGGCCAGGTCGTCGGGCAGGACGTCACCCTGCTGGGCGGCGAGGTGCACTCCTTCATGTTCGCGGGCACGGTGCCGTGCGGCGAGCCGCACGGCACGTTCGAGCTGTCCAAGGAGCTCGACGGGATCGGCGCCGACGACCTGCCCGACGGCACGACGTTCCAGGTCGACTGGACCGCCACGTCGCCGGACGGCGAGGTGCTCGGCTCCGGCACGCTCGACCTGCCCGCGGACGGCGGCGCGGTGCGCCCGCAGGACGTGGACGGCACGCTGAGCACCTTCCCCGTCGGCACGGTCGTGACGTTCGAGGAACGGCCCCCGGGCGACGTGCCCGGCTGGGACTGGACGGGCGCGTCCGTGTCGCCGTCCTCGCTGACCATCACCGACGAGGGCGACGCCGTCGTGGACGCGACGGTGACCAACACGGCGGAACGCACCCGCGGCACGTTCGAGGTCGTCAAGACCGTGGTCGCCACCCTGGACGACCCGATCGAGGTCGACGAGGGCACCACCGTCACCGTGGGGTGGACCGCCGTCGACCCGGACGCCAACGAGAGCAGCGGCACCATCGAGCTCGTCGCGAACGAGGACGGGTCGTTCGATCCGACCGGGCCGGTCGACGACGCCGGGAACGAGGTCACCTTCCCGGTCGGCACCGAGGTCACCGTGGCGGAGACCGACCGCGGCGTCCCGCCCGACGGCGCCACCTGGGGCGACGAGTCGTGGAGCCCCGGCACGACGTTCACGATCGACCGCGAGGACCAGGTGGTCGAGGACATGGTCACCAACATCCTCGTCGACGAGACCGTCGTCCCCGCCACCGCGCGGTTCAGCGTGGTCAAGGTGCTCGACGTCGACGGCCCGGTCGACCCGAACCTCCAGTTCTCGGTCGAGTACACGTTCGACCCGCCCGGCGGCCCGCGGGAGGGGCGCGTCCGCGAGATCGCCGTCGGCGACCCGGTGACGATCACCACCCTGCTGGACGACGAGCCCATCCCTGCCGGGACCACCGTGTGGGTGCGCGAGCACGACCCGTCCTTCGACGACGGCATCGTGTGGGAGGACCCGGTGCTCTCGGTGGACGGCGAGCCGCTCACCGACCCCGACGAGGACGGCTTCTACCCGCTGGAGCTCGCCGGCGGCCCGACGGTCGCCCTCGAGGTGACCAACGTGGGGAGCGTCCCCACAGGGTCGTTCACCGTGGCCAAGACCCTCGACGGGCCGGTCGCCGAGGACGTGCCGGAGGGCCTGGAGTTCACGGTGGCCTGGACCGCGACCTACGTCGACGGCACCACGACCAGCGGGTCCACCACGCTCGCGCCCGACGGCGAGCCCGTCGCGCCGACCGACGCCACCGGCGACCCGGTCGACTTCCCGGCCGGCACGACGGTCACGTTCGACGAACCGGTGCTGCCCGACGTGCCCGGCTGGGACTGGGGCACCCCGACGATCTCACCGGCGGAGATCACGGTCGGCGCCGACGAGACGGCGGCGGTCTCCGTCACCAACTCCGCCACGGTGGAGCACGGCACGTTCGAGGTCGCGAAGGCCCTCGAGGGCGCCGAGCCGGGCGACGTGAGCGCGGACGGCTTCGACGTGCCGTGGACGGCCACCCTGCCCGACGGCAGCACCGACGACGGCGTGCTGCGCGTGCCGACCGACGGGACCGCCGTCGGCCCGGACCGCGCGTTCCCCGTGGGGACCACCGTGCGCGTCACGGAGGAGGAGCCGTCGGACGACGTGCTGCCCGACGGGTGGACCTGGGCCGTCCCGACCTGGTCCCCGGGCAGCAGCCTCACGATCGACGAGGGCACCGGCACGACGTCGTTCACCGTGACGAACTCGGCCGTGCCCACGACGACGCTGCGGATCGAGAAGCTGGTCGAGGGCACGGACCTGCCCGACGGCACCCGCTTCCCGGTCGAGTACCGCGTGGACGACGGCCCGGTCCAGCTGGGCGACCTCGTGCTCGGTGACCCGTTCGAGGCGGACGACGTCCCGCTGGGCACCACGGTCGAGATCCGCGAGGCCGACCCGCCCGCCGTCGACGACGCCACCTGGGCGACGCCGCGCTGGGCGATCGGCGGCCAGGAGCTCGAGGCCGACGACGACGGCTGGGTGGTGATCCACGCGAACGACGAGCGGCTCAACGCCGTCACGCTGACGAACACGGCCCGTCCGACGACGCCGGAGACCCCGGGCGGCCAGCTGCCGGAGACCGGGTTCGGCGGGGGCGCCCTCCCGCTGCTGGCCCTCGGGCTGCTGCTCCTGGGGATCGCGGTGCGCCTCGTGGCCCGGACGATCCGCGCCTGACGGCCGGGGGGAGGTGCGTCCGGTGACTCCGGGGACGGAGGGCGTACCCGACGTCGGGGCGCTGCGGCGCGGCGCGTACGAGCGCGCCGTCGCCCGCCCGCGGCAGCCGTTCGCCGGCACGGTGAACGACCTGGCGCACGACGGTGTCGCGATGCGTCGCTACACCCCCGACCGCCACCAGCCCGGCGCCGCGGCGGTCTTCCTGCACGGCGGGTACGGCCTCTTCGGCGACCTCGAGCTGCAGGACGGCTGGTGCCGGCGGACCGCCGACACCCTCGGCGTCGTCGTGCTCGCCGTCGACTACCGGCTCGCGCCGGAGGCGACGCTCGACGACGCCGTCGCGGACGCCGTGGCCGCGCTCGACCTGCTCGCGGGCGAGGGCGTCGACCGCGTCTACCTCGCCGGCGACTCCGCGGGCGGCGCCGTCGCCGTCCTCGCCGCGTCGCGCCCGGCCCACCGGCCGGCGGGCCTGCTGCTCACCAACCCCAACCTCGACCTGTCGCTCGAGTCCTACGACGACGCCCTGCCGGGCGGACCGGGCCGCGAGCTGTCGACGTACGCCATGCGCGCGTGGACCGGCGTCGACCCCGCGGACGCGCCGCGGCTGCACCGGTCCGCGCGCGGGCTGCCCCCGACCCTCGTCGCGGTGGGCGAGCGGGACTCGTTGCTGCCCGAGGCGCGGGCGCTGGCGGACGCCTGCCGCCGCGACGGCGTGCCCTGCCTGCTGGTCGAGCTGCCCGGCGCCGAGCACGGGTTCGTCGGCACCGAGCGCGCGGGCGAGGTGCTCGCCGAGGCCGCGACGTTCTTCGGCCTCGGCTGAGCCCGCCCGGTCAGCGCCCGGCCGCCTCCGCGACGCCCACCGCGACGGCGAGGTCCTGCCACGACATGCCGGACCCCTTGAAGACGTTCGGCCGGTCCGTGGCGCGGGATCGCCCGCGCACGACGTCGGCGAGCGGCACGAGGGCGTCGGGTCGCATCGCGCCCTCCTCGACCGCGAGCACGACGTCGCCGCACTCGCGCATCGCGGTCGCGCGGTCCTCGACGACGACGAGCGCCCGCCCCATGAGCCCGGCGTCGAGCTCGCGACGGTCGGGCTCGTGCGAGCCGATGGCCACGACGCACGCGCCGTCGCGCACCAGGGCGCCGTCGAAGAGCGGCTCGCCCGCCGACGTCGCGCACACCACGAGGTCGGCGTCGGCGACGTCGGCGGTGCTCCCCGCGCGGGCGGGGATCCCGCGCGCGACGAGGCCGTCGACGGCGGCCGTCAGGCGTCCGCGGTCGCGGCCGACGAGCGCGACGTCGTCGAGGTCGCGCACCGCCGCCATCGCGACCGCGTGCTCGACGGCCTGCGGCCCGGTGCCGACGACGACCAGGCGCCGCGCGTCCGGCGCCGCGAGGTGGTCCGCCGCGACGGCCGAGGTCGCGGGCGTGCGCAGCTCGGTGAGGGCCGACCCGTCGAGCTGCAACCGGGGCGTGAGCGTGGCGGCGTCGAGCAGCAGGTAGGTCGCCTGGATGCGCGGCAGGCCGCGCGCGGGGTTGCCCGGCGCCACGGACGCGATCTTGACTCCGGCCCACCCGCCCAGCACCGACGGCATGAGCAGCAGGTGCCCCGCGCCGGCGGCCACCGACGACCGGGCCGGGTCGTCGGCGGGGTCGAAGCCGTCGCGCAGCGCGCGCTCGACGAGCCGGCGGGCGTCGTCGGGCCCGACCCGGCGGCGGACCTCGTCGGCCGTGACGAACGGCAGCCCGGTCACGCGGCCACCTCCTCGCGCGCCTCGCGCGCCTCGATCCGGGCGCGCTCGAGGCGCACGACCCGGCCGGACAGGGACACGGCGACGAGCGCGACGACCGCGAGTCCCACCATGTACACGGCGATCGGCCACCAGGCGCCGTCGAACCGCGAGAGCAGCCAGGTCGCGAGCAGCGGCGCGGTGCCGCCCGCCAGCGCGGCGCCGATCTGGTAGCCGAGCGTGACGCCGGTGTAGCGCACGCGGGTGGTGAAAGTCTCGGACATCAGCGTGCCCAGGGTGGCGGTGACCGGGGGCCACACGATGCCCAACCCGATGACGACGGCCGCGTAGACGGCCCAGTCGACCTGGAGGTCGAGCAGCAGGAAGAAGGGCGCCGCGAAGAGGGCGATGAGCACGGTGCCGCCGAGGAAGACGGCGGGTCTGCCCAGCCGGTCGGAGAGCCTTCCCATCGCGAGGATCGCCAGCGTGCTGACGAACGCGGCGGCGCTCACGGCGTTGAGGACCACCGACTGCTGCATGCCGAGGGTGCCGGTCGCGTAGCTCACGACGAACGTGGCGAAGATGTAGAACGGGCCGGTCTCCACGACCTTGGCGCCGACGGCGACGAGCACGGAGCGCCAGTGGTCGCGCAGCGTGTCCTTGATCGGGAGCTTGGCCACGTCGCCGCTCGCCTTGGCCTCCCGGAAGGCGGGGGTCTCGGCGAGGCCCTTGCGGATCCACAGGCCGACGAACACGAGCACCACCGAGGCGATGAACGGCAGGCGCCAGCCCCAGGACTCGAACGCCGCGGAGGGCAGCGAGGTGACCAGCGCGAAGGCGATGGTCGACAGGAGCATGCCGATGGTCACGCCGGTCTGGGGCACGGAGCCGAAGAAGCCGCGGCGGTTCTCCGGCGCGTACTCGTAGGCGAGCAGCAGGGCGCCGCCCCACTCGCCGCCGATCGCGAGGCCCTGGATGACGCGGCAGAGGATGAGCAGCGCCGGCGCGAGGACGCCGACCTGCGCGTACGTGGGCAGCAGGCCGATCGCGATCGTCGCGCCACCCATGAGGGAGAGCGTGATGACCAGCGTCTTCTTGCGGCCGATCTTGTCGCCGATGTGGGAGAAGACGATGCCGCCGAACGGGCGGATGAAGAACGTCAGCGACAGCGACAGGTACGACAGCATCAGCGAGACGGCCGGGTCGTCCGTCGGGAAGAACTGCTTGTCGAAGATGAGGGCCGCCGCGGTGGCGTAGAGGAAGAAGTCGAACCACTCGATCGCGCTGCCGGAGAGGCTGCCGACCAGCACCCGGAGGTTGGTGGCCGGTTTCCCGACCGTGGACTGCTGCGAAGTCACGCGCCTGCTCCCGTCCGGCCCGCCACGTCGGGGGCCTCGAATGGCGTGCAACGTACAATTGCACCGACCGCGGACGCAAGGGCTTCCCGCGTCGTGAGCAGGGCGGATCCCGGTCAGCCGGCGTCGGCGGCGTCGCCCGCCGGACCCGCCGAGGCCCCCGACGACACGCCCGAGCCCTGCCCCGACCAGACGTCGCGCACGTGCCTCAGGTGCCGGCGCATCCACGCCTCCGCGCCGGCCGCGTCGCCGGCCTCCAGGAGGTCGAGCAGCTCGTGGTGCTCCCGGATCGTGGCCACGAGACGACCCTCCTCGTGCAGGCCCTGGAGCCCGAGCAGTCGCGACATGCCGCGCAGCCGGCGGACCTCCTCGACCAGGCGCGCGTTCCCCGCGAGGGCGAGCACCTCGGTGTGGAAGGCCGTGTCGGCCGCGACGAACTCCTGCAGCTCGCCGGCCGCCGCCGTCGCGTCGATGCGGTCCGCGAGGGGGCGCAGCGCCCGCACCTGGGCGGCCGTCGCCAGCGTCGCGACGCGCGCCACCGTCGGCGCCTCGATGAGCTCGCGGATCTGGAGGATCTCCTCGAGCGCGACGTCGCCGAGCTCCACCACGCGGTAGCCCCGATGCCGCAGCGTCTCGACCAGCCCCTCGCGGGTGAGCTCCATCATCGCCTCGCGCACCGGGGTCGCCGAGACGCCCAGCCGCTGGGCGAGGGCCGGGGCCGAGTAGATGGCCCCGGGCTCGAGCTCGCCGGCCACCATCGCCTCCCGCAACGTCACCAGGACGCGCGACCGGATGCTGTCGGGGACGTCCATCGACCCCAGGATCGACGGCCTGCCGCGGCCGCCCGCACCGCTGCTCATCTGCTGTCTCCTGGCCTCGACGTCACGGACGTGGCCAGGATGCCACGGGACCGCCACGGGTGTGCGCAGAGCGGACGCCCACGGCCCGGTCATGGGACCGGCCGGCCCGTCGGAGGGGTCGACGGGCCGGCCGGGGTCGGGGTGACGGTGCGCCCGCGAGGGGCGCTCCGTCGAGAGCGGGTCGGCTCAGCCGAAGGTCACCTCCAGCGTGCCGTCCGCGGCGAAGGACCAGTCGAGGTCGCCCGCGTAGGCGCCGCAGGCGGCGCTGTTGGAGCCGGACCAGAACTCGTTGGTGCCGTCGTCGCTCCCGACGATCCGGTCGTTGGAGCCGCTGTCGCACGACACGTTGCCGCTGAACCGGTGACTGCCCTCGTCGAAGTTGAAGTTGCGCTCCTCGTTGCCGATGCTCACGTTGTCGGCGACCGTGATCGAGCCCGGGTTGCTGTTGTACGTGAACCCGTGCTTGCCGTTCTCGTAGGCGATGCTGCCCGTCACCACGTGGTCGACGGGGATGTCCTCGCCGCCCAGCTTGTAGCCGTTGCGGTCGCCGCTGCCGGCCTGCGAGCCGTCCGACAGCGTGCCGTTGTCGTAGGAGAGCGAGTCCTCGATGGTCACCACGCCGATGGGGCCCGTGTCCGACTTGGCGTACAGGTCCCAGCCGTCGTCGATGTTGTTGTGGGACACGCAGTCGCGGAACACGTTGCCCTCGCCGACCGTCAGCTTGGCCGCGAAGCCGTCCGCGTCCTCGCCGTCGGAGTCCACGTTGTCGTAGGACTCGGAGGAGAGCACCAGGTTGTTCGCCGGCCACTCCGCCTTCGGCGCGCCCGCGACCAGGCGGGCGATCTGCAGACCCGTGTCGGCGTTCCCGCGGGTGACGACGCGCTCGATCACGTTGTCGTCGCCGCCGAGCAGGATGCCGTTGTCGCCGGAGTTCTGGACCGTGATCCCGTACACGTGCCAGAAGTTGCCGCCGATGGCGAGGCCCCGGTTGGCGGAGTCCTCGGCCTGCGCGGAGAAGTCGAGCACCGGCGTCTCGCCCGGGTACGCCGACAGGAGCGTCCGCTCCGACGACGTGCCGTCGTTGCCCGGCTCGATCGTGAGCGTGTCGGCCAGGTCGTACTGGCCGCCGCGCAGGTAGATCGCCCCGCCCGGCTCCACGGCGGCGATCGCCGCGGCGACCGTCGTCGGGTCGGCCTCCGTGCCCGCCGCGCCGGCCGAGCCGTCGGGCGCCGCGTAGATGACCTCGCCGCTCGGGGTCGGCGGGTCGGTCGGCTCCGGGTCGGTCGGGTCCGTCGGGTCGGTGGGGTCGGTCGGGTCCGTCGAGCCCTGGCCGGCGTACGTCTCCAGCTCGGCCACCTTCGGCGTGCCGGAGGCGCTGGTGATCTCGAGGTCGAGCTTGCTCAGCGTGGTCGTGGGCAGGTTGACGACGCCCGCGCGGCTGCCGGTCGCGAGCACGGCGCCGGTGTCGTGGTTGACGATGCGGAACGCGGTGATCGTGCCCGCGGAGCCGGCCGCCTCCACGACCTTGGCCTGCGACACGGTCTGCGGGGTCGACCACTTGACGGACACGCGACCCGTGGTGCTCGACGGCGACCAGAACGTGCTCAGGTTGCCGTCGGTCACGTTGCCGAAGCTGCTGCCCGACGCCTTGGACGAGCCGTCCGCGCCGGCGCCGAGGCTGAGGTTGGCCCCGCTCGGCTCGTCCGTCGGGGGGTCGGTCGGCTCGCCGGTCGGCGGGTCCGTGGGCTCGCCGGTCGGCGGGTCGGTCGGCTCCGGCGTCGTCGCCTCGCACGAGCCGTCGGACACCCTGAGGCCCTTGTTCGCCCCGGCGGTCGCGGCGACGACGTCCGGCACGCAACCGGCGTCGTCGAGCGAGTAGTCGTAGGGGATGCTGACCGTCGTCGTCGACGTCGGGTTCGGGCCGGCGGGGTTGTTGTCCTCGCCCGGCTCCGACCAGGTGACGTTGTCGAACGTGTTCCCGGCGACCTGCCAGTAGCCGGGCAGGTCGGTGTAGAACGTGCCGAGCACGTCCTTCGAGTCCTGGAAGTAGTTGCTGTCGACCTTCGCCTTGCCGCCGGCGCGCGCGTTGATGCCGGACTCGTGGATGTCGACGTAGTGGTTGTTGTAGATGTGGGCCGTCGCCCCGCGCAGCAGGGGGAGGCGCGAGTCGATGTTCTCGTAGAGGTTGTGGTGGTAGGTGACCGGCCCGTTGCCCAGGTCGCTGTCGCCCGAGCCGACGAGGCCGCCGCGGCCGGAGCCGCGAAGGATGCTGTAGGAGAGCGTCACGTACTTCGTGTCGCCCTTCATGTCGAAGAGGCCGTCGTAGCCCTCGGACTCGCCGCCCGAGGCCTCGAGCGTCACGTGGTCCGCCCACACGTTCGAGACGCCGGACTCCATGCCGATCGCGTCGCCGCCGTTGGACGTCGGGGAGCCCGACTTCTTGACGTTCTTGACCGTGACGTTCTGGATGATGATGTTGCTGGCCTCGCGGATGTGGATGCCCACCTGGTCGAACGTCGCGCCGCTGCCCACCCCGACGAGCGTGACGTTGCTGATCTGCTTCAGCTCGATCACACCGTCCGCGGTGTTGCAGCTGTCTCCCGAGACCTTGCTCGTGTTGCCGTGGTTGATCGTGCCCTCGACCTGGATCGTGATCGGGGTGTCCTCGGACGCGCGGCCGCACAGGGCCTCGTGGATCTGGGTGCCGGTCGTCGCCCTCACGACGGAGCCGCCGGAGCCGCCCGTCGTGCCGCCGTTCTGGGTGGCGAACCCGGTCACGCCACCCTCCGCGGCCTGGGCGCCGAGCGTCATCGCGGTGACCCCGATCGCGGCCACCAGTGACGTCGTCACCCCCGCCGCGAGAAGTCGTCGTTTCGCGTGCCGTCTCATCGTTGCTGCCTCACCTTCGTCGTCGAACGCGGGACCTGCAGCCGGTGCCGGGGCCGCTCCGCTCGGCGGAACGACCGCTGTCCGAACCCACATTGGTTACGAACAGATCACAGCAACCGGTTTCTTGACCGTAGGGGACCGGTTTCCCGGAGCGCAACCCCCAATTTCACCCGGTCCGCGGATCGACGTGTGTTGACGGGACCGCCGGACGTCAGGCGGCGGGCTCCGCGGAGCTCCGCGCCCACCCGGCCAGGAGGTCGGCCACCTGCACGCGCGGATCGCGGCGGGAGTCCACCTGCCGCACCCCGAGGAGCGGCGGCGGTGCGGGCGAGACCGCCGCGGCGAGGGTCGCGGCCAGGACGGCGGTGCGCTGCCGCGTCAGCGCGCTCTGCTCGTCGTGCACGACGACGACCGAGCGGCGGCCGTCGCTCCACCGCAGCACCGTCTCGGCCAGCGCCGGCACCAGCGGCTCGAGCGGGGGCGGGACGGCGGGGTCGCCGTCGAGCAGCCGGTCCAGGACCGCCACGACGTCGCGCCGGGCCACGCCGGCCAGCTCCGGCACCCCGTCGGCCACCACGCCCGGGACCAGGGCGAGGAACCGGTCGACGGCGGCGCGGTCCGGCCGGCGCCGGTGCTTGAGGTGGGTCATCGCGACGAACGCGGCGAGGACGTCGGCCCGCTCCCGCAGGACGGCGACCGCGCGGACGCGGTCGTGACCGAGGCGCGTCCCGTCGACGTACGACGGCTCGCCCGTGAGCAGGTCGAGCACCCGCCCCGCGACGTGGTCGCGCTTGTCGACGACGTGCACCGTCGAGCGTCCCGCGAGCTCCGCCAGGAACCACGCCACCGCCTCCGGCTGCCCGGGCCGCAGCAGCAGGTGGGCCTTGTGCTCCGTCGTCCGGCGATGGTTGAACCGCGACCGCAGCGTGCCGAGCACGGCCGCCGCCTCGTCGCGGGTGAGGTCCACCCCCGCGTGCGCGATCACCGGCGACGCCGGGTCCAGCAGGTTCGTCCCGGTGAAGCCCGACTCGTCGCACGCGATCTCCACGATGGCGACCGGCCCGGACATGACGTCATCGTGGCGCGGCCGCTCGCCCACCACCACCGCATTCCGGGGACGGACCTGCCGTCTCCCCGTCCCTGCCGGCCGACCCCATGACAGATGTCACGGCCGAGGCGTGCGATCGGCACGGGAACCGGTGACTCCGGGCACTACCGAGCCTTCTCGCTCGCGGGTGGACTGGGTGCATCGTCCGACACGCCCCCGACACCCCCGGAGCACCTCGTGAATCTCGTCGACACCTTCCAGGACCTGGTCGCCCAGGTACCCGACCTGGTCCAGCCTCTGATCGTCGCGGTCGCGGCCATGGTCCCCTTCATCGAGGGGGAGGGCGGCGCGACCATCGGCATCATCGGCGGGATCCATCCCGCGGTCGCGGCCGTCGCCGCGATGCTCGGCAACTTCCTCGCCGTCACCGCCGTCGTGCTCGCCAGCGCCGGCGCCCGTGACGCGGTCGTGAACCGCCGCCGGGCGAAGGCCCGGCAGAGCAGCCCCGTCCCGGTGGGCTCCGGTCCCGCGCCGGGCGGCCAGGGCGCGCTCGCACCGGCGGAGGACCGCCGCGACGCGCGCCGCGCGAAGTTCCAGCGCGCCTACGAGCGCTACGGCGTCCCCGGCGTCAGCCTGCTCGGCCCGCTGCTGCTGCCCACCCACTTCACGGCCTCGATGCTGGTGGCGTCCGGCGTCGGCAAGGCGCGCGTGCTCGTCTGGCAGGCGGTGGCGATCGTCGGCTGGACCACGGTCACCGCCTTCGTCGCCAGCCGGCTGCTGAACCTCGTCTCCGGAACGGCTTCCTGAGACGCCGTCAGCGCACGACGTCGTAGACGAGCTTGACCACGCCGTTCGCGTACGCGGCCGACTCCCGCAACGACAGGGCGCGGCGGTCCGCACCCTTCGTGCCGAAGATCGTCTTCCCCCCGGGGAGCAGGTACGGGAACACCAGCAGGTTGTAGCGGTCGACGAGGCCGGCCTCGCCCAGCCGCAGCGCGAGCTCCGCGCTGCCGTGGATGAAGATCGGGCCGCCGTCGGTCTGCTTGAGGGCGGCGACGTCCTGCGTGCCGCGCAGGATCGTCGTCGGACCCCAGCCGTCGACGAGGGCGTCGTCGTCGAGCGTCGACGACACGACGAACTTCGGGAGGTCCCGGTACGCCGCGTGGTCGTCGGAACCGGGCCAGACCGCCGAGAACGCCTCGTAGCTGCGACGACCGAACATCAGGGCCGTCGTCTCCTCGAGCTCCTCGCCCTTGAGCGCGTACGCCTCGGGGAGGAACTCGGTGTCGACCACCCACCCGCCCCCGGGGTGGCCCTCGGCCGTCCCGCCCGGAGAGTCGACCGAGCCGTCGAGGGTGATGAATCCGGTGTAGACGAGCTCTCGTGCCATGGTCCCGCTCCTGTCGTGTGGCCTTCACTGCTGTCACTCCGAGGTCGAACGGCCGCGGCCCGGATCGACATCGTCGCGCGAACCGCCTGCGACCGGTGCGGCGTCAGGCAGGCAGCCCGAGGCTCCCCGGCGCCTCGGCACGGTGGATGCCGAGGTCGGTGCGGCCGGGCAGCAGGTCCGGGTGCAGCGCCCGGAGGTCCGACGGGTAGTCGCCGTCGCGCAGGCGGCGGAACGGCCGGCCGCGCTCGGTGCCGATCCCCGCGAGCCGGGCACGCAGCCGCTGCGCCTCGCGCTCCGCCGCTGCGGCGTCCAGGGAGTCGGCGTCGTGCACGACGTGCAGGTCGAGGGCCTCGATCCCGACGTACCAGAGCGCGCCGTGGGTGAGCGGGAAGAGCAGGGAGTCGAGGTCGCCGCTGACACCCCGGGGTCCCAGCGTGCGCTCGTCCTCGCCGACGGTCACCACGATGAGCGCCTTGCGCCGCGTGAGCCCGCCGTCGCCGTACCGTCGCGGCAGCCCGAGCACCGGGTCGAGGCCGTTGTCGTAGGCGAAGCCCTCCGTGAAGGTGCGGTCCAGCCAACCCTTGAGGATCGCCGGCGGCCCGTACCACCACAGCGGGAACTGGAGCACGAGCAGCTCCGCGCGAGCGACCTTCTCGTGCTCCGCCCGCACGTCCGGGGCGGTCTGGCCGCGGGCGTAGGCCTCCCCGGCCAGCGTGGCCAGGTTGCCGGGCCGGTCCGCGAGCTCGCCCAGGTCCCGCGCGCCGAGCACGGGGTCGAAGCCCAGCTCGTAGAGGTCCGACGTCGCGACGTCGTGGTCCCGGGACAGCGCCTCGACGCCGGCGCGGAACAGGTGGCCGTTGAGGGAGCGGCTGCGCGGGTGCGCGAGGACCCACAGCGCGGAGCCGGGGGTGGGCGTCTGGTCGACGGGCATCGAGACCTCCAGGGGTGGGAGCGGATCGGAGCCTCGCCCGGTGCGTCGTGCGGGGCCGGGCTCCTCGGGTACGAGACGAGTCCACCCCTCGCCCGTGAGACGGAGAATGGTTGGAACGCTGGACCAGATACGTCGTCGTCTAACCTCGTGAGGGTGGACACCCTGACGGAAGTGCTCGACAGCCTCCGCGCCTCGGGCTCCCTCATCGGGCAGGACGTGCTCACCGCGCCGTGGTCGGTCTGCGTCGAGGCGGGCCCCACGATCACGCTCGTGGCGATGCTCCGGGGTGACGGGTGGGTCCTGCACGACGACGCCGACCCGGTCCACCTGGGCACCCGGGACCTCGCGGTGCTCACCGGGCAGGGCAGTGCCCTCCTGGCCAGCGACCGCGAGGGCGGCGGTCACCCCATCTGCGCCCTGACCGCGGAGGGCGTCCGCGACGACGCGTCCGGGCAGCTCCTCGAGCAGGAACGTCTCGGCCACGGTGAGGCGGGCGGCACGTCGCCCCTGGTGGCCGAGCACGCGCTGCTGGCCGGGTCGTTCCGCACCTCGGGCCGCATCGCCGAGCGCCTGGTCGGTGCGCTGCCGCCCGTGCTCGTGGTGCCCCGCGCGCAGCAGAGCGCCCGCACGCTGGACCTGCTCGAGAGCGAGCTCGATCGGCAGGAGCCCGGCCAGCAGGCCGTGCTCGACCGGCTCCTGGACATCCTGCTGATCGGGGCCCTGCGGGACTGGTTCGCCCTGCCCCAGGCCGCCGCCCCCGCCTGGTACGGGGCCGCGGGAGACCCGGTGGTCGGCCCGGCGCTCAGGGCTCTGCACGCCGACCCGTCGCGCGCGTGGACCGTCGAGGCGCTGGCGCGCCGGGCCCGCGTCTCGCGGGCGACCTTCGCCCGCCGCTTCACCGAGGCGATGGGGGAGCCACCCATCTCCTACCTCGCGGGCTGGAGGCTGTGCCTCGCGGCGGACCTCCTGCAGGAGCGCGACGACACCCTCGAGTCCATCGCCCGTCAGGTCGGCTACTCCAACGCCTACGCCCTCAGCGCTGCGTTCACCCGGGAGTACGGCGTGCGCCCGAGCCGGTACCGCTCCCAGGCCCGGCACGGCACCGAGCAGCCCGTGGCGTCGTGAGCCGGCCGGGTCGCACCGTCCCCAACGCAGCGAGGCCCGTCCATGGTGGCCTCCGGGCACACCCGGCTGCGACCCGCAGGCACACCGGCCTCTCCGCGACGGTTTCCTGGCTGGGGCGGACGCCGCTCTTCAGTAGCGAGGGTCAGCCAGGGCCCCGTTCGGCACTACTGGTCAGGGGCGTTGCTGGAGCCAGGCGATGGGGACGGCCGCGATCTGGGCGACGTCGCGCGGAGGGGCTGATCTCGGTGCGAGAAGGGCCTCCGGCCCGGCGACGTGGAAAGGGACGTCCCCGGGCCGGAGGCCCTTGCTGCGTGGTGCGACGCGTCAGACCTTCGGGGTCGCGGTGGTCGTGCCGCCCCCGTTGGTCGTGGTCGGAGCGATCGTGACGCGGTAGTTGTACTTGTGCGAGGCCGTGAACTTGTAGGTCTTCAGGCCGTACTTGTCCAGGGTGAGCGTCTTGCGCGTGTGCCAGCCGGTGGAGTTCTTGTACTGCACCTTCACCTTGGCGTACGAGTACGAGTGCCAGCCGGACGGGGTGTACCTCTTCAGGCCGATCTTGACGGTCTTGTGGCTGCCGCTCGAGGTCACCCGGACGACGTTGCCGTACTTGAGCTTGCCGTCGATCGAGGACTTCATCATGAAGGTGCCGCGGGAGTACGAGGCGTCCTTGAGCGTGACGTCCGGCGTGGTCGAGTTGTAGTCGGTGTCGACCACCACGCGCACGTTCTTCACCTTGAAGGTGCCGCGGCCCCAGGACGACTTCGCGGCGATGTAGGTGTCCAGGCTCTTGTAGTTCTGCGAGGCGACCGAGCCCAGGTCGAGGTTCTTCGCGACGCGGGTGCTGCCGCGGTAGACGTCGGCGGAGATGTCCGCCCACCAGTACTGGCCGTAGCCGCTGAGGTTGCCGAGCTTCACGCTCGTGTGGACGTCGTAGTACTTCGTCGCGGAGTTGGTCCCGGTGCTGCCGTTGGAGGGCGTGATCTTGATCGAGGTCACGTCGATCGCCGGGGCGGCGGCTGCGGTCGCGGGAGCGACGGCGGTGCCGAGCAAGAGCGAGGCCGCCGCCACCGTGGTGACCGCGAGCTTGGACAGGATGCGCATGGGGACCCTTTCGAGGGGAGAGATGAGCCGCGCGGATCCTATTCAGGTACCCGTGATATGTGCCCGCCGAAACCACCGCCCGGACCGCCCAGGACCTGCGGTAGCGGATACCGGCGAGCGGCCTCGCCGGCGGGGCGACAGGTCGCGCAGGCCCGGGATGCCGGGCCTCGCGGGGGCTGACCGGTCGGCCGTCGCCTCCCGGCCCGCCCTCCCGCGCGGCACGCGGCGGTCGTCCGAGGCCCGGAGATTTCACCCGCCCGGCCCACGCTCGGCCGCCTCCGCAGGTGCGCAGAGACCCCGGCCAGACAGACACCCGCTCCTCACCGATCCGTAGGCATGAGGCGTCGCCTCCTCCGTCCTCACGGGGAGGCCCTCGCCAGCGAGGATCGACGGTGGCCGGGGCGGTGTGGTGGCGGTCGTGGTTGCCGTCGGAGCTCGGCGGGTGTGACGGGTCCGCTTGACCAGCTCGAGACCAGGAGAGGGCTCGCGCCGTCGCCCAGATCCGGACTGCACCTCCCGGAACGCAAAAAGTCCCGGCCAGGAGAACCTGACCGGGACTTTCCGAAGGTGTTCCGGCCCTGAAGCCGAAACCCTCCTCACGTGCGCGAGGGGGGAGTTGAACCCCCACGCCCTCTCGGGCACACGGACCTGAACCGTGCGCGTCTGCCTATTCCGCCACTCGCGCGTGCCGCAGAAGATTAGCACGGCGCCGGGGGTGCTCCCCAATCCCCTGCTGAGGGGTCCGCGCACCCCGGGAACGGCCCGGACCCGCCGCTGACGGTGAGCGTGGCGGCCGTCACCGCGCCGTGACCTGCCGGTTCCGCTTCTGCGCCGAGCGTTCGCAGGAAATCCACACCGCGCGGAGGAGTGGTGCTGCGGCGCTGCCTACGATCTAGATAGTCTGCCCGCGGACGTGTCGGGCCAATGGGAGGAGGTGGCATGGGCGCCCTGGATCGCTTCGAGAAAGGCGTGGAGCGCGTGATGAACAACGCGTTCGCGAAGGTGGGTCGCAACAGCGAGATCAAGCCGGTCGAGCTGGCGAGCCGCCTGCGGCGCGAGATCGACGACCGCGCTGCCGTCGTCGGGCGCGACCGCACGGTCGTGCCGAACGAGTTCACGATCGAGCTGTCGTCCGCGGACTTCTCGCAGATCGACGCCTGGGGCGCGGAGACGATGGCCGACGAGCTGGCCACGAACCTCACCGAGTACGCCGCCTCGCAGCACTACGCCTTCGTGGGCCCGGTCAGCGTGTCGTTCGAGGAGCACGAGGACCTGCCGGGCGGCCGGTTCCAGCTCCGCTCCGCGACCGTGCGCGGCAACGTCGCCCCCGCCACGTCGGCGGCGCCGTCCACCCGCCACCCCCTTATCGACATCGACGGCCAGCGCTACCTGCTCACCGGCCCGGTGACGGTCATCGGCCGCGACGCCGAGGCCGACATCGTGGTCGACGACCCGGGGGTCTCGCGCCGCCACCTGGAGATCCGCGTAACACCGGAGGGTGTCGTCGCGACCGACCTCGGCTCCACGAACGGCCTGTTCGTCGAGGGCCACCAGGTGCCCGCCGCCACCCTGCTGGACGGCAACACCCTGACCATCGGCCGTACCCGCATCATGTTCTGGACCGGCAGCGCCTCGGGCCAGCAGACCGAAGGCTGGTGATCCCCCCAGGATGAGTGAGCTGACGATCACCCTGCTGCGGCTGGGCTACCTGGTGCTGCTCTGGGTGTTCGTACTCTCCGCGATCGCGGTGCTGCGCCGCGACCTGGCGCCGCGCGGCGCCCCGCGAGCCTCCAAGGCCGAGCGCCGTCGTGCCGAGTCCGCACCGGCCGCCGGTGCTCCCGCCGCCGCCGCCGCGCCCGCGCCCGCCCGGCGCTCCGGTCCCACGCGCCTGGTCGTGACGACCGGCCCGCTGACCGGCACCACCCTCCCGCTGTCCTCGGCGTCGATCCTCATCGGGCGGTCGCCGGGCTGCACCCTCGTGCTCGACGACGACTACTCGTCGTCACGGCACGCCCGCATCTTCCCGCAGGGTGACCAGTGGTACGTGGAGGACCTCGGGTCGACGAACGGCACCTTCATCGGGGACACCCAGGTGTCGGGACCGCAGCCGCTGGCGCCGGGAGTCGGCGTCCGGATCGGCCAGTCCGTCGTCGAGCTCCAGGGGTGACCGCTCCGTGACCCTCACCCTGCGCTACGCCGCGCGGTCCGACGTCGGGCTCGTGCGGTCCAACAACCAGGACTCCGCGTACGCCGGGCCGCACCTGCTGGCCGTCGCCGACGGCATGGGCGGGCACGCGGGCGGCGACGTCGCGTCGCGGCTCGCGATCGCCGCCCTCGCGCCGCTCGACCGCACGGAGCACGGCCCCGAGGAGGCGCTGACCGACCTCGAGCAGACCGTGGAGCGTGCCCGGCAGGACCTGGTCCGGGTCAGCGACGCCGACCCCGAGCTGGTCGGCATGGGCACCACCGTCACCGCCCTCCTGCACACCGGCACCACCCTGGTGATGGCGCACCTCGGCGACTCGCGCGCCTATCTGCTGCGCGAGGGCCGCCTGACGCAGGTCACGGTGGACCACACGTTCGTGCAGCACCTGGTGGACACCGGCCGCATCTCGCCCGAGGAGGCGGAGCACCACCCGCAGCGCAACGTCGTCATGCGGGTGCTGGGCGACTTCGACGTCGACCTCACGCCCGACATGTCGGTGCGCGAGGCGCGCGCCGGCGACCGGTGGCTGCTCTGCTCGGACGGGCTGTCCGGGTTCGTCTCGCCCGAGCAGATCACCGAGGTGCTCACCGAGACCTCGGCGCCCGACGAGGCGGCCGACCTGCTGATCACGCTGTCCATGACGGCGGGCAGCACCGACAACATCACCGTCGTCGTCGCCGACGTCGTGGAGGACGGCGACGCCCCCGCGACCGAGGACGCGGCGTCGGCCCCGGTCGAGGGCGCGACCGTGCCGCAGGTCGTGGGCGCGGCCGCGACGGGCGAGCTCCCCGCGGTCCTCCAGAACCCGGTCGAGGACCCGGCCGACGACCCCGTGCCCACCGAGCAGGACGCCGCCGACGACGACGCGGACGACCCCGAGGACGACGACGACGCCCGGCCCGCCCGCAAGCGCCGGCCCTGGATCACGGTGCTCGTGGTGCTCGTGGTGCTCGGCGGCCTCGGGTACGGCCTCTGGCGCGCGTACGGCTGGACGCAGCAGCAGTACTACGTCGGCGTCGCCGACGGCGAGGTCGCCGTCTTCCAGGGCATCCCGGCCAGCGCCGGCCCCCTCACCCTCTCCACCCCGGTGGAGCTCACCGGCACCCCGGTCTCCGACCTGCCGGACTACTGGGCGGATCGCCTCGACGGGTCCATCCGGGCGTCGTCCGAGGCCGAGGCTCGCGAGCGAGCGGACCGGCTCATCACCGAGGCCGCCCCCGAGCCGACCCCGTCCCCCACCCCCTCCGCGACCCCGTCGAGCACGCCGTCCCCCTCGAAGAGCACGGCGACCTCGAAGCCCTCGAAGCAGCCCTCCGACTCCGAGCAGGCGGCGGGCACGACCGACAGCGCAGACAGCAAGGCCGACGGGGGGTCGAAGGGGTGAGCGCCGCCGTCGAGACCCCCGCCGGGCGCACGGTCGAGCCCACCGAACGCCGTCCCGCACGCCTGGCCGAGCTGTTCCTGCTGATCCTCGCCCTGACCGCGGGCATCAGCGCGTTCGCGATGGTCGGCCGCAGCGTCACGGGCGAGCTGCCCGGCGACTTCTGGGCCGTCAGCCTGCTCCTGGTGGGCATCGCCGCGGCCGCGCACGTCGTGCTGCGCCTCCGCGCGCCGTGGGCCGACCAGGTGATCCTGCCCGCGGTCGTGCTGCTCAACGGGCTCGGCCTGGCCATGATCCTGCGGCTGGAGCTCGCGGGCACGAAGGGCGCCGACGCCTGGTCGCAGATGATGTACACCGCGCTCGGCGCGGTCATCGCGATCCTCCTCGTCTGGTTCCTGCGCGACCACCGCTGGATCCGCCGCCTCACCTACACGGCGATGCTGGTGGGCCTGGGGCTCGTCGTCCTGCCGCTGCTGCCCGTCATCGGGCGCGAGATCAACGGCGCCCGCATCTGGGTGAACATCGCCGGCTTCTCCCTGCAGCCCGCCGAGTTCGCGAAGATCGCGTTCGCGATCTTCTTCGCCGGCTACCTCGTGACCAACCGCGACACCCTGGCCCTGGCGGGCAAGAAGGTGCTCGGCCTGCAGCTGCCGCGCATCCGCGACCTCGGCCCGATCATCATCGTGTGGGCCGCGTCGCTGGCCGTCCTCGTCTTCGAGCGCGACCTGGGCACCTCGCTGCTGTTCTTCGGGCTGTTCGTCGCGATGCTGTACCTCGCCACCGAGCGGTTCAGCTGGGTGCTCATCGGCCTCGTGCTGTTCGCGGCGGGCGCGCTCGTCGCCGCGAGCGTGTTCCCGCACGTCGGCGCCCGCATGGACGTCTGGCTGCACCCGTTCGACAACGAGCTGTACAACGCGGTCGGCGGGTCGTACCAGATCGTGCAGGGCACGTTCGCGCTCGCCGCGGGTGGCCTGTTCGGCACCGGCTGGGGCGAGGGCTACCCGTACCTCGTGCCGTACGCCTTCTCCGACTTCATCTACTCCTCGCTGGGCGAGGAGCTCGGTCTCACCGGCCTGCTCGCCATCCTGCTGGCCTACCTGCTCATCGTGCAGCGCGGCCTGCGCACGGCGATCGCGGTGCGCGACGGCTTCGGCAAGCTGCTGGCCGGCGGCCTCGCGTTCGTCATGGCGCTGCAGCTCTTCGTCGTCGTCGGCGGCATCACGCGGATCATCCCGCTCACCGGCCTGACGCTGCCGTTCATGGCGCAGGGCGGGTCGTCGCTGCTCGCCAACTGGATCGTCATCGCGCTGCTGCTGCGGATCTCCGACAACGCCCGGCGCCCGTCGGCGCTGCCGATGCGCGGCACGGTCGCGCAGGGCGGCGCCATGCACGACCCCATCGTGGTCGGCGCGCACGACGGGACGACGCCCGGTGGCGGCGTCCCCGTCCGCCGGTCCGCCGCGGACGCGCCCTCGCGCGGGTCGACGCCGTCGCACCCCACCGAGGCGTTCGGCGGGCCGCTGGACCCCCGACGCGACGATCCCCGAGGCACGACTGGAGGTGAGCACCTGTGAACACGACCCTGCGCCGGCTCGCGAGCGTCGTCATGGTCATGTTCCTGGCGCTCATGGTGTCGACCACGTGGATCCAGTTCTTCCACGCCGACGAGCTCAACAGCGACACCCGCAACATCCGCTCGATCTACGCCGAGTACGGGCGCGCCCGCGGCCCGATCGTCGTCGGGGGCGAGGCGGTCGCGCTGTCCAAGCCCGTCGACGACGAGTTCGGCTACCAGCGCGGGTACACGAACGGCAAGCTCTACGCGCCGCTGACCGGCTTCTTCTCGCTGGCCAACGGCACGACGGCGATCGAGCACGCGGAGAACGACTACCTCAACGGGCAGGCCGACGCCCTGTGGGTGGACCGGCTGCAGAACCTGCTCACCGGTCGTGACCCGGAGGGGTCGTCGGTGGAGCTCACCATCGACCCGAAGGCGCAAAAGGCCGCCTGGGACGCGCTCGGCGACCAGCAGGGCGCCGTCGTCGCGCTCGACCCGAAGACCGGCGCCGTCCTCGCGATGGTGTCCAAGCCCTCCTTCGACCCGAACGACCTGGCGTCGCACTCCACCAAGGAGGCAGGCCAGGCGTACACCGACCTGCTCAACGACGACGACGACCCGCTGGTCAACCGCGCCACGGCGTGGAACCCGCCCCCGGGCTCGACGTTCAAGCTCGTCACGACGGCCGCCGCGCTCGAGAGCGGCGACTACACGCCCGACACCGTGATCGACGCCCCGTCCACCTACACCCTGACCGGCACGAGCACCCAGGTCGGGAACTTCGCGGGCACCTCCTGCGCCTCCTCGGGGGAGATGACGCTGGCCGACGCGCTGCGGATCTCCTGCAACACGGCCTTCCTGGGTCTCGGTGGCGAGCTCGGCGCCGACGCGATGAACGAGCAGGCCGAGAAGTTCGGGTTCGGCAGCAGGTACGAGGTCCCGTTCTCGACCGCCGCGAGCCAGTACGACCCCGACCCGGACGAGATGAACTCCGCGCAGGTGGAGCTGTCCGGAATCGGCCAGGGCAGCGTGGCCGCCACGCCGATGCAGGTCGCCATGGTCTCCGCCGCGATCGCGAACGGCGGCGAGGTCATGCAGCCCTACTCGGTCGACACGGTCCGCGACCCGCAGCTCGAGGTGGTCCGCCAGACGTCGCCCACCAGCCTCGGCCGTGCCGTCTCGGACAAGACCGCGAGCCAGCTCACCGACATGATGAAGAGCGTCGTCGAGTCCGGGTCGGGCACCACCGCCCAGATCCCGGGCGTCCAGGTGGCCGGCAAGACCGGCACCGCCCAGCACGGCGACAACTCCCAGCCGCCGCACGTGTGGTTCACCGGGTTCGCGCCGGCCGACGACCCGCAGGTCGCCGTGGCCGTCGTCGTCAAGAACGGCGGGAAGCTCGGCGGCCAGGCCACCGGCGGCTCGGTGTCCGCGCCGATCGCGAAGGCCGTCATGGAAGCGGTGCTGAACGGATGAGGCCGTCCACGGGGCTCGCGCTCGGCGAGCGTTACCGCCTCACGCGCCGGATCGCCATCGGCGGCATGGGCGAGGTCTGGGTGGCCGACGACGGCTACCTGGGCCGCGAGGTCGCCGTGAAGGTGCTCCGCGAGGAGTACACGGGCAACGAGGACTTCCTGCGCCGCCTGCGCACTGAGGCGCGCAACAGCGCCGCCCTGTCGCACCCGAACATCGCCCAGATGTACGACTACGGCGAGCAGGACGGCGCCGGCTTCCTCGTCATGGAGCTGGTGCTGGGCGAGCCGCTGGCCGACCTGCTGGAGCGCGAGCCCGTCGTCGCGCCCCGCAAGCTGCTGCCGATCCTCGCCGCCACGGCGCGGGGCCTGCACCACGCGCACCTGGCCAAGGTGGTGCACCGCGACGTCAAGCCCGGCAACATCCTGCTGGAGCACGGCGGCAGCGTGAAGATCACCGACTTCGGCGTCTCGCTCGCCGCGAACCAGGCCCCCATGACGGCCACCGGCATGGTCATGGGCACGGCGCAGTACCTGTCGCCCGAGCAGGCGGTGGGGCAGCCCGCGACGGCGGCGTCCGACCTGTACGCGCTCGGCGTCGTCGCGTACGAGGCGACGGCGGGCAAGCGCCCGTTCACGGGCTCGACGCCGGTCGACATCGCCGTGGCGCACGTCAACGCCCCGGTCCCGCCCCTGCCCACGCACGTGCACCCGGGTCTCGCGGACGTCATCGGGCGCATGCTCGAGAAGGACCCGTCGCGCCGACCCGAGTCGGCCGCCGCGCTCGCGGGGGAGCTCGAGTCGCTCGCCCGCGAGATCGCGGAGGACCCGCTGGGCGCCCGGTCCCGGTCCGCGCGGCGCGCCGCCGCCGCCCGCCAGGGCGCCCGACCCGCCCGCGCCGTCCCCGCGCACGCCGCCCCCACGACGCCGCGACCCGCCGGCCCGGCCGGCCCCTCAGGTCCCGCCGGCACCGCCGGACCGAACGCTCCCGCCGGCCCCGCCACGCCGCCGTCGGCCGCGCTGCCGGTCGCGTGGTCGTCGGTCACGCCGTCCGACGACGAGCGCACGACGGCCTCCGGGCCGGCGCCCCACGGCGACGAGCCGGCCCCGCCGACGCCCGTCGACGACCTCGCCGCCGGCCGCGCCTACCCGCTGCGCCGCGACGTGCGCGCCGGCGCCCACGACGCCCGCCGTCCCCCGGTGCGCAAGACCGCCCCGACCGGCACCCGGAGCCGTTCGGCGTCCCGCGCCGCGCCCGAGTCGAAGCCGGAGCGCCGGACGTCCACGTCGACGGGCCAGCGCTTCGGCCCCCTCGGGCGCCTCTCCTGGCCGCTGCTCGCGCTGCTCGGCCTCCTCGTCGTCCTGCTGCTCGCCACCATCGTGCAGGCCATGGCGGCCGACGCCGGGGGCCAGGCGGCGGCCCTCCTGGTGGGACCGGCCCTCGCGGTCTCCCGCCCCTCCCGCACGGTTGCCCCTCCCTCCTCTGGGATGATGCTCCGAGACACGCCGCGCGCCCCGCGCGCGGCCATGACCGAGAAGGACTTCTGAGTGGTGGACAACACGCCCCGGGTACTCGCCGGCCGCTACGAGGTCGGTGAGCTCATCGGCCGCGGCGGCATGGCCGAGGTGCACATCGGGCACGACACGCGCCTGGGTCGCACCGTCGCGATCAAGGTGCTGCGGTCCGACCTCGCCCGCGACCCGTCCTTCCTGGCACGGTTCCGTCGCGAGGCCCAGTCGGCCGCCGCGCTGAACCACCCCGCCATCGTCGCCGTGTACGACACCGGTGAGGACACGCACACGGACACGCAGGGCGCGTCCGTGCACGTCCCGTTCATCGTCATGGAGTACGTCGAGGGCCACACGGTCCGCGACATCCTCCAGGACGGCGCGGCGGTGCCGATCGAGGAGGCCGTCGAGATCACGGCGGGCATCCTCAGCGCGCTCGAGTACTCGCACCAGGCCGGCATCGTGCACCGCGACATCAAGCCCGCCAACGTGATGATCACGCCGACGGGCGCGGTCAAGGTGATGGACTTCGGCATCGCCCGAGCGATGGCGGACTCCGCCGCGACCATGACGCAGACGCACGCCGTCATCGGCACGGCCCAGTACCTGTCGCCCGAGCAGGCCCGCGGCGAGACGGTGGACGCCCGCAGCGACCTGTACTCCACCGGGTGCGTGCTGTTCGAGCTGCTCACCGGGCGTCCGCCGTTCATGGGCGACTCCCCGGTCGCCGTGGCGTACCAGCACGTCGGGCAGGCGCCGCAGCGACCCAGCGAGCTCGCCTCGGACGTGCCCGAGGTGCTCGACCGCATCGTGCTCAAGGCGCTCACGAAGGACCGCGACGCCCGATACTCGACGGCGGCGGAGTTCCGCGCGGACCTCGAGACCGCGCTGCGCGGGGGCGACGTCACCGCGCCGCTCATCGGCGCGGCCATGGCCGGCGCCGCGGCGACGCAGGTCATGGGCCAGCCCCAGGGCACGCAGGTGATGGACCCGGCGAGCACGTCGCAGTGGGGCACCACCGGTGTCCAGGGCGCGAACGGCGAGCCCGACGACGAGAAGAAGAGCCGCAAGGGGCTCATGTGGACG
The DNA here is from genome assembly GCF_042885055.1 of Isoptericola sp. NPDC058082. Lineage (NCBI taxonomy): Bacteria > Bacillati > Actinomycetota > Actinomycetes > Micrococcales > Promicromonosporaceae > Isoptericola > Isoptericola sp. NPDC058082. Next base: position 153,871 of record NZ_JBHVSQ010000004.1, read on the forward strand.
CTCATCGCGATCGGCGCCGTCGCGCTGGCCGCGATCATCACGTTCCTCGTCATGAACGGCGCCGAGGCCAAGACCACCGTGCCCGAGCTCAAGTCCAACGTCACGCCCGCCGAGGCGGAGCGGGAGATCACGGCCGCGGGGCTCGAGTACGAGCAGGCCGTGGACACCGAGTCCACGGAGCCGGAGAACACCTTCCTGGGGCAGAACCCGGCGGGCGGCGCCGAGGTGGACCGCGGGACCATCGTCACCGTGACGTTCTCCGCCGGCCCGGACACCGTCGCCGTGCCGAAGCTCTCCGGCCTCACGCAGGACGAGGCCGAGGCAGAGCTCGAGAAGCTGAACCTCACGCTCGGCGAGGTCTCGCAGGAGAACAGCAAGGGCGTCGAGAAGGACCACGTCGTCAAGTCCGACCCGGCCGAGGGTCAGGCGGTCAGCGAAGGATCGGCCGTCGACATCGTCGTCTCCACCGGTCAGGTCGACCTGCCGAACCTGGTGGGCATGACCGAGGGCAAGGCCAAGGAGACGATCACCAACCTCGGGCTCAACTCGGAGACCAGCACCGAGGAGAGCGACGAGAAGGCCGGCACCGTGATCCGCCAGAGCCCGCAGTCCGGTTCGGTCCCGCAGGGCAGCGGGGTCTCGATCGTCATCGCCAAGGAGAAGGCCCCGGAGATGACGACGGTGCCGAACGTCGTCGGGCAGACTGCTGCGGACGCCCAGGCCGCCATCAGCGGCGCGAGCCTGAACCCGCAGATCACCTTCGAGCCCTCGGACGACGTGCCGAACGGCACGGTGATCTCCCAGGACCCGGAGGGCGGGGAGGCCGAGGTCGGCTCGAACGTCGCCGTCGTGGTGTCCAGCGGCCCGGAGGCGGAGGAGACGCCCACGGGTGAGCCGTCCGGCGACCCCACGGACGACGAGACCGACGACGCCGGCGGGCTGCCGGGTCTCGACCTCGGCGGCGACAGCTAGGGCCGGTCGAGCTCCCCAGCCGCATCGGATCCACTAAGGTCGCTCAGCATGACCGAGGTCGACATCACCGCCGGCCTCGTCCGCGACCTGCTGCGGGACCAGCACCCGGACCTGGCGGAGCTGCCCCTCCGCGAGGTGGAGGGCGGCTGGGGCAACCAGATGTGGCGGCTCGGGGACGAGCTCGCCGTGCGCATCCAGCGGATGGATACCGTCCCCGATCACCAGCTCAAGGAGCGCCGGTGGCTGCCGCTGCTCGCCCCGCGTCTGCCGTTGCCCATCCCCGTCCCGGTGCGCAGTGGTGCGCCCTCCGAGCGGTTCCCCAAGGTGTGGACGGTCATGACCTGGGTGCCGGGCACGCCGCTGGACCACGCCTCGATCACCCGCGGCGAGCACGCGGCCGACACCCTGGCGGCGTTCCTCCGGGCGCTGCATGTGGCAGCGCCCGCCGACGCACCGACGGAGGGCGGGCGCGGCGCGCATCCCCACGACTGGTCGGACGGCTTCGACCACTTCTTCGACTCCGTCGACGCCGACGCGATCGGCTCCGACGCCGCCGACGTCCGGGCGGTCTGGGACGACGCGGTCTCGGCCGCGGCCTGGGCGGGTCCGCCGGTGTGGGTGCACGGCGACCTGCACCCCGCGAACGTGGTCGTCGCGGACGGGACGCTGGCCGGCGTCGTCGACTTCGGTGACCTGTCCGCCGGCGACCCGGCGTCCGACCTGGCGGCCGCCTGGGTCCTGCTGCCGAAGGGCGCGGCCGCACGCTTCTTCGCCGCCTACGGGGAGGCGGACGACGCGACGGTCCGGCGCGCCCGCGGGCTGGCCGCGCTGAAGAGTCTCTTCCTGATGCTGATGGGTCAGAACGGGGACCGCGGCCTTCCCGGCGGCAAGCCGGCATGGGGTCCAGCCGGACGGGCGGCTCTCGACCGGGTCCTGGCGAGCGTCTGACCCGGCTTCCCGACGAGCCGCTCGGGACGACGTCAGCCCTGGTGCACCAGCGGTGCCATGCCGGCGGACCGCTCGACCGCGCCGTCGTCGCCGCACACGGCGAGCCAGTTGGCGAGCAGCCGGTGCCCGCCCTCGGTGAGCACGGACTCGGGGTGGAACTGCACACCGTGCAGCGGCAGCTCGCGGTGCTGGAGACCCATGACGACGCCGCTCGCCGTCGCGCCCGTCACCTCGAGCTCGGCGGGCACGGTCTCCGGGAGCACGGCGAGGGAGTGGTAGCGCGTGGCCGTGAACGGCGACGCGAGGCCGTCGAGCACGCCCTCGCCGTCGTGCTCGACGAGGCTGGTCTTGCCGTGCATGAGCTCCGGCGCGTGCGCGACCGTGGCGCCGTACACCTCCGCGAGGGCCTGGTGGCCCAGGCACACGCCGAGCATCGGCGTGCGGGAGCGGGCGCAGGCGCGGATGACGTCCTCCGACGAGCCGGCCTCCTTCGGGGTGCCGGGGCCGGGGGAGACGAGCACGCCGTCGAAGGGCGCGCCGTCCGCGTCGTGGAAGACGCCGTCGGCGTCGGGCTCGGGCACCGCGTCGTTGCGCACCACGACGGTGCGGGCCCCGAGCTGGTCGAGGTAGCCGACGATCGTGTAGACGAACGAGTCGTAGTTGTCGACCACGAGGATGCGCGGGCCGGCGGGGGTGGGAGCGGGGGTGGTCATGGCTGTCTCGCTTCGGGGAGGTGGTCAGGCGGGCTGCGGGGCGGGACGGCGGCCACGCCATCGCCGGCCCGGCCCCGGCACCGCGGCGCCCACGACGGTCGTGGCGCTCACGAGAACACGTCCGTGCCGGCGGGGACCGTCGCGTACTTCATCTCGGAGCTGCCGGTGTACGCGGGGAGCTGGAGCGTGCCCGCCTCCTTGACCGACCAGCCGAGGGCGACCCAGTCGACGTACTGCTGATAGATCGCGACGCCCGGGTCCGCGTCGAGCGAGTGCCGCAGCTCCTGGGGGTCGCCCACCGCCTCGATCACGTACGGAGGGGAGAAGACCTTGCCGTGCAGCAGCAGGATGTTGCCGGAGCAGCGGAACGCCGACGTCGCGGTGACGCGCTCGCCCTGCAGCGTCATCGCCTCGGCGCCGCCCGCCCACAGCGCGTTGATCACGTGCTGCACGTCCTGCTGGTGCACGACCAGGTCGTCCGGCCGCACCCCGGCGATCGACTGGCTGGACGCGGGCGCATCGTCGAGCGCCACCCGCAGCCCGGGCCCCGAGACGGCCGCGGCGCCGGTGACGACCGACTCGTCGGCCACGAGGTCGGCGCTCCGCGTGGGCAGGTCCGTGCCGGTCTGCTTGCCGAGGTCGTCGATCTCGGCCTCGAGCTCGTTCATGCGGTCGGTGAGGCCTGCCACCCGGTCGGACTCCGTGGTGACGAGCTCGGCGAGGTCCTGCGGGTCGCGACCGTCCTTGGTGTCAGCGAGCTGCGCGCTGGCGGTGAACAGGAGCCCGGACGCGGCGAGGACGCACGCGACGGTCGCGCTCTGGCGCAGTCGGCGGTTCATCGGCACCCCTGTCAGTCCCCTGCTGTCCTTCTCGAGCCTGCTGACGACTACGCTAGTCGACAGAATCGCCGACGGTGGCGGGCATCCGGCCCGCGGCCGCCACCCACCCGTCCGGACAGGAGACCTCCCCGTGCCCGAGTCGAAGTCCCGCAAGAAGAAGAGCACGCCCGACGAGCAGCCGGTCACGCCGAAGGCGAAGCCGCAGGGCAACCCCCGCTGGCTGGTGCCGACGATGCTCACGCTCATGCTGCTGGGCCTCGCGTGGATCGTCCTGTACTACCTCACGGCACAGGGCCTGGGGCTCCCGATCCCGGCGCTCGGCGCCTGGAACCTCGCCGTCGGGTTCGTGCTGATCATCGCGGGTTTCGGGCTCACCACGCGCTGGCGCTGACGCCAGGACTTCCACCCGTGTAGTTCGTTCCACACCTGTGGGCAACCCTGTGGACGACGGGTCGGGCCGTGCGGTCAGAGCCAGCCGACGGAGGCGTACTTCCACAGGGTCGCGGCCACGAGGACGACGGCCACCCCCAGCGGCAGCAGCCATCCCACGAGCGCCTGCCACTCGCGGGGCGCGAAGGCGAAACCTGCGCCCATCGCCAGTCCGACCGCCAGGCCGCCCAGGTGCGCCTGCCACGCGATCCCGCCGACGAAGAACGGGATCGCCATGTTGATGGCGATGAGCACGAGGATCTGCGCGGCGCTGCGCCCGGTGCGGCGCAGGACCGGGATGATCGCGCCGAACAGCCCGAAGACGGCCCCGGAGGCCCCGACGACGGCGGTGTTCCACCCGCCGTCGATCGTCGGCGTCGCGAGCAGCAGGTAGCCCACCGAACCGCCGATCGCCGACAGCACGTACAGCGCGACGAAGCGTCCGCGCCCGAACGCCTGCTCGAGGAACGGGCCGGTGAGCCACAGGGCGTACATGTTGAACAGGATGTGCAGGATGCTGGTGGAGTGCAGGAACGCCGCGGTGAGGAAGCGCCACGGCTGGTCCAGCCCCACGGACGGGGCGAACGCCCACCGTTGCGTCCACTCACCGCCCGTGACGAGCTGCAGCACCCAGCTCACCACGCACAGCGCGACGATCGTCAGCGTGACGACCGGCCGCCCGCCCCGCACCGTGCCCCCGAACATCGTGCGTGCGCTCGGGACCGCGCGCGACGCCTCCTTGACGCAGTCGACGCACTGGATCCCGACGGCGGCGGGCCGCTGGCACTCGGGGCACGTCGGCCGCCCGCAGCGCTGGCAGCGCACGTAGGAGACGCGGTCCGGGTGCCGCGGGCACACCGGCGGCGCGTCGGCGGGCTGTCCGAACTGCGGGGCTGGCGGTGTCGAGATGAGTCGGCCCTCCGTGAGGCGATGGAAAGGTCGGGGTCGGGAACCTCGTCGCAGTTCCATCTTTCCCGAAGTGGAGCGCCCCTTGGGCGCGTGAACGGGACTGCGACGAGGTTCCCGACCCCGACCGTGACCGGGTGACCCGGTATCGGTCTGTGTCGGTCAGTCCTCGATGGTGACGCTGTTGATGACGATGTCCTGGACGGGGCGGTCGCCCGGGCGGGTGGGGGTGTCACCGATCGCGTCGACGACGGCGCGGGAACCGTCGTCCACGACCTTGCCGAAGATGGTGTGCTTGCCGTTCAGCCACGGGGTGTCGCCCGTCGTGATGAAGAACTGCGAGCCGTTGGTGCCCTCGACGGCGCCCGTGACGGGGTTGCGGCGCTTGCCGGCGTTCGCCATCGCGAGGATGTACTTGCCGTCGAACTGGAGCTCGGGGTGGATCTCGTCGTCGAAGGTGTAGCCGGGGCCGCCGGTGCCGGTGCCCAGCGGGTCCCCGCCCTGGATCATGAAGTTGTCGATGACGCGGTGGAAGATCACGCCGTCGTACAGGGGGTCGTTGCGCTCGGCGCCCGTGGCCGGGTCCGTCCACGTCGTGGTGCCCTTGGCCAGCCCGACGAAGTTCGCGACGGTCTTGGGCGCGTGGTTCGGCAGCAGCTCGATGCGGATGTCACCGGCGGTGGTGTGGAGGGTTGCGAACATGCCCTCATCCTCTCACCCTCCCTCTCACCATCCGTCTCCACGACCCGCACGGCGCGGCCCGCGCGTACCGCTGCAGGCCAGGGCGCCAGGTGGCACAGTGGGTCCATGGTGCGAAAGAACGTGGGCGACAGCGTCAAGGACACTGCCAAGGACCAGGCCGAGAAGCTCTCCGCCAAGGTGAGCTCGACGATCAACGACATCGACACCGAGAAGCTCAAGGGCTCCGCGACCGAGGCGGCCGCCGTCCTGGTCGACGTCGGCGCCCGTGCTGCGGGCGGGGCGAAGGACGCCGCGAACCAGGCCAAGGACTGGGCCGAGCCGCGGGTCGACTCGTTCCTCGAGTGGCTCGTGCCCCGCGCCGAGAAGGCGTGGCGCGAGAGCGTGCTCGCGGCGGCGCCGCGGGTCGAGAAGGCCGCCGACAAGGCGGGCCCGCTCGTGGACACCGCGCACGACAAGATCGTGGACGACTACCTGCCGCGGGTCGTCACCGCCTTCAACGAGGCGGCGACGCGCGCCGGGGCCGCCGCGGGTGCGGCCGGCGTCCTGGCGGCGGACGCCGCGCGCGACGCCGCGGAGAAGGCCGGACGCGCGGGCAAGAAGGCCGCGAAGAAGGCGGCCAAGGAGGCCACCAAGGCCCAGGCCGCCGCCGAGAAGGCGGCGCAGAAGGCCGCCAAGGAGGCCGAGAAGTCCGGCAAGGGTAAGGGGCTCTTCTGGTTCCTCGCGCTCGCCGGGGCCGCCGTGGCCGGCTATGCCTTCTGGCGCCGCGCCCAGCCGCAGAACGACCCGTGGGCCGAGCCCTGGGAGCAGCAGTCGGGCCCGGACTACGACGGCGCGGCCCGCGACGCGCGGCACGCCGTCGCCGACGCGGCGGAGGCGGTCGGCGAGGCCGCGGGGCACGCCGTCGCGAAGGGCCGCGAGGCCGCCGAGCGCGCCTCGGAGAAGGCCGCCGAGCTCGGCGAGGAGGTCACCGAGGCTGTGGACAAGGCCAAGGACAAGGCGACCGACGCCGCCAAGAAGGCCACGAACCGCACGCGCTCGGCCGCCCGCAAGACCGAGGACGCCGCCGAGGACGCGGCGGACGCCGCGAAGGACGCGGGGGAGGGCGACAAGGCCTGATCCGACCGCCGTCCGGGACGGCACCGCACCGCTCGCCGCAGGGCCCCGTCCACAGGACGGGGCCCTGCGGCTCTCGGTCGGTCGTCAGCCGGACGGCACGTCCTGGAACGCCCGGACCTCGACCCGACCGCCGAGCGCCTCGGCCGCCAGGGTGCCCCATGCGATGGCCGCGGCGTCGTCCGCCGCCTCGATCACCCAGAGCCCGCCGAGGTACTCGGGAGCCTCGACGAACGGTCCCGGGGCGACGGTCGCCGTCTCACCCGACCCGTCGATCGTCGTGGCCGTGCTCGGCGGGTGCAGTCCTCCGGCGAACCGCAGCGCGTCCGCGGCCTCCAGCGACTCGTTGAAGGCGCCCACCGCCGCGAGCGTCGCCTCCAGCTCGTCCGGGTCCATCGTCGCCATCGTGGGTTCGGTCTCGGAGTCGTGCGGCACGGACAGCAGGTACAGCGTCATCGTGACCCCCTCGTCGTGACGGCCGGCCGGTCGGCGGGCCCACCCACCACCATGCGGGACCGGGGGCGGGGGCTCAACACCTCGGGCACGCCGGCACGGAACGACGAGACCCCGCACGCCGGCAGGCGTACGGGGTCTTCGGTGGTGGAGCCAAGGGGACTCGAACCCCTAACCCCCTGCTTGCAAAGCAGGTGCGCTACCAATTGCGCCATGGCCCCTGGCGGCCTCGTCAGACGGGCCGGGCGTGCTCAGTCGATGGTGTCGGTGACCTCGGACCACAGGTCCCGGTCGGCCGAGTCCTCGTTGAGACGGCGCCAGACCAGGTAACCCGCGCCCAGCGCGAGCAGGAGGACGAACAGCTTCTTCATCTTCTGCCTCCTCGTCACGACCGTCGTCGTGCGTCTCGGGCCCGGGCCTGAGGTGGCCTGGAGTGGGGCTAGGAGGACTTGAACCTCCGACCTCTTCCTTATCAGGGAAGCGCTCTAACCGTCTGAGCTATAGCCCCGAGCGCGCCCCCGCGAGGGAGCGCGTGCAGCACGGAACATTACCGTACGCGCGGGTCCGTTCCCAAACCGGGGGTGCCGTCGCGCAGTGTGACGTCGGTCCCGGTCGGGACGGGGTTCACTCGTCCGTCAGCGTGAGGTGCACGCCGCCGACGAGAGCTGCGGTGATGTTGTACAGGATGGCCATGATCGTGGCGAGCGCGGTCAGCAGCACCACGTTGACGATGGCGATCAGCACCGACAGGGAGACGACCCGGTCGAACTCGATGAACTGCATGAGGTTCACGGCCTGCGGGCCGATCGTCTCGCTCAGGAAGCCCTGGATCTTCGCGAACGTGCCCATGTCGTTGAGCACGTACCAGACCACCATCGTCGCGACGACGGTGATGAAGCCGATCGCGACGGACAGCAGGAACGCCAGCTTCATGATCGACCACGGGTCGACGCGCGAGACCGACAGCCGCACGCGGCGCGCGCCGGCGCCGGGCTGCGCGGCCCCGACCATCGGGCTCCCCACGGGGGCCGCGGCGGCGGGAGCGGCCGTCCCGTGCACGCCACCGGCCGAGTAGTGCATCTCCGGACGCGGCTCGGCGGGCTTCGCGGCGTTCTTGGCCGTGCCCGCGACGCCGGTGCTGCCCGCGCCGTCCTGCGCCTTGGCCGGCGCCTCCGGCATGACCGACTGGACCTTCTTCGCCGCGCTCCGCGCGGCGGCGAGGGCGGCGGCAGCGGCCTTCACCGCGCCTTCCTTGACGGGGGACGCGCCCTGGGCGGCGGTGGTGCCGTCCGAGGTGACGCCGGCAACGGGCGACGGGGCGGTGACCGGCGGTGCGGGCGGTGCGGGCACCTCACCGAGTCGGACGGCGCCGGCGGACGCCGCGGCCGGCGCCGCGCCCGCAGCCGGGCTGCGGCGGTGGGTCGAGTCGTCGATCTCCGCCTCCCGCGTGGGAGGCGCCGACGACGCCCGGGTCGACGCGCTGTTCTCCGTCATCAGTCCTCGTCCCCGCTCGTGGTCTGCTCGTCGGCGGCCTGCTCGTCCACGCTAACCGACTCGTCGCCGCTTGCCTCGTCGACGTCCCGACGCTCGACGTTACGGGCGACGGCGATGATGCGGTCCCCGCGGTCGGGCTTCGCGAACGTCACGCCCTGCGTGGTGCGGCCGGTGAGGTTCACCTCCGCGACCGCCGAGCGCACGATCTTGCCACGCTCCATGATGACCAGCACCTCGTCGTCCGCCTCCGTGACCAAGGCCCCCACGAGGTCTCCACGAGCCTCGACCAGGTTGGCGACCTTGATGCCGTAGCCGGCGCGGCCCTGGACGCGGTACTCCGTGATCGCGGTGCGCTTCGCGAAGCCGCCCTCGGTCACGACGAACAGGTCCGTCCCCGGGGTGACGACGTCCGCGTTGAGCAGCTCGTCCTCCTCACGGAACTTCATGCCGGTGACGCCGGACGTCGCGCGGCCCATCGGGCGCAGCGTGTCGTCGTCGGCGGGGAAGCGGATCGACTGGCCCTTGCGGGACACGAGGATGAGGTGGTCGTCCGCGTTCACGAGCCGCGCCGCGACGAGCTCGTCGGGGTGGCCCTCGTCGTCCTCGCGCAGGTTGATGGCGATGAGGCCGCCCGAGCGCGGCGAGTTGTACTCGCCCAGGCGGGTCTTCTTCACCAGGCCGCGACGGGTCGCGAGCACCAGGTAGTCCGCCGCCTCGTAGTCGGGCAGGTCCAGCACCTGGGCGATGTGCTCGCCGGGCTGGAACGCCAGCATGTTCGCCACGTGCTGGCCCTTGGCGTCCCGACCGCCCTCGGGCAGCTCGTAGCCCTTGGCGCGGTACACCCGGCCGAGGTTCGTGAAGAACAGCAGCCAGTGGTGCGTCGTCGTGACGAAGAAGTGCTCGACGATGTCGTCCTCGCGCAGCGCGGCGCCGCGCACGCCCTTGCCGCCGCGCCGCTGGGCGCGGTAGCTGTCCGAGCGGGTGCGCTTCGCGTACCCGCCGCGCGTGATCGTGACGACGACCTCCTCCTCGGGGATGAGGTCCTCGACCGACATGTCGCCGTCGAACGGCAGCACCGTGGTGCGGCGCTCGTCGCCGTAGCGCGCGACGATGTCGTCGAGCTCGTCCTGGACGATGGTCCGCTGGCGCTCCGGCTTCGCGAGGATGTCCTTGTAGTCCTCGATCTCCCGCTGGAGGGAGTCGTGCTCGTCGATGATCCGCTGGCGCTCGAGGGCGGCGAGCCGGCGCAGCTGCAGCGCCAGGATCGCGTTCGCCTGCTGCTCGTCGACGTCAAGCAGCTCCATCAGGCCGGTGCGGGCCTGCTCGGCGTCGGGCGAGCGGCGGATGAGGGCGATGACCTCGTCCAGCGCGTCGAGGGCCTTGAGGTACCCGCGCAGGATGTGGATCTGGCGCTCGGCCTCCGCCAGCAGGTACTCGGTGCGCCGGCGGACGACCTCGATCTGGTGCGTGGTCCAGTGCCGCACGAAGGCGTCGAGGCTGAGCGTGCGCGGCACGTCGTCGACGAGCGCCACCATGTTCGCGCCGAAGCTGAACTGCAGCGGTGTGTGCTTGTACAGGTTGTTCAGAACGACCTTGGCGATCGCGTCGCGCTTGAGCACGATGACGAGGCGCTGGCCGGTGCGGCCCGACGTCTCGTCGCGGATGTCCGCGATGCCGGCGAGCTTCCCGTCGTTGACGAGGTCCGCGATCTTGCTGGCGAGGTTGTCCGGGTTGACCTGGTACGGCAGCTCGGTGATGACGAGGCAGATCCGGTTCTGGATCTCCTCGACGTTCACGACGGCGCGCATCGTGATGGAGCCGCGGCCGGTGCGGTACGCCTCCTCGATGCCCTTGGTGCCGAGGATCGTGGCGCCGGTCGGGAAGTCCGGCCCCTTGATGCGGAGCATCAGTGCGGCGAGGAGCTCCTCGCGCGACGCGTCGGGGTTGGCGAGATGCCAGCGCACGCCCTCCGCGACCTCGCGCAGGTTGTGCGGCGGGATGTTGGTCGCCATGCCCACCGCGATGCCGGCGGAGCCGTTGACCAGAAGGTTCGGGAACCGGGCGGGCAGGACGACGGGCTCCTGCGTGCGGCCGTCGTAGTTGTCCTGGAAGTCGACCGTGTTCTTCTCGATGTCCCGGACCATCTCCATGGCCAGCGGGGCCATGCGGCACTCGGTGTACCGGGGGGCGGCGGCCGGGTCGTTGCCGGGCGAGCCGAAGTTCCCCTGGCCAGCGACGAGCGGGTAGCGCAGCACCCAGTCCTGCACGAGGCGCACGAGGGTGTCGTAGATCGCGGTGTCGCCGTGCGGGTGGAACTTGCCCATGACGTCGCCCACGACGCGCGAGCACTTCGAGTACGCGCGGTCAGGGCGGTAGCCGCCGTCGTACATCGCGTACAGCACACGGCGGTGCACCGGCTTGAGGCCGTCCCGCACGTCCGGGAGCGCACGCCCGACGATGACGCTCATCGCGTAGTCGAGGTAGCTCCGCTGCATCTCCAGCTGGAGGTCCACCTGGTCGATGCGGCCGTGCTGCACCGTGACCGCACCGTCGGTCGTGTCGATCGCCTCGTCGTCCGGGGCGCCGTCCGTCATGTCGGGACCGGGGTTCTCGTCCGTCACCGTCTACCTTCTTCCTGTCCTGCGCCGCCGGGGCGCGGGTTCCGTCGTCCTCGAGATCATGGATGGGCTGACGTACAACGACGTCCGTACGAGTTGTACGGCGTCGTCGTCAGCCGCTAGATGTCGAGGAAGCGGACGTCCTTGGCGTTGCGCTGGATGAAGCTGCGGCGGGACTCGACGTCCTCGCCCATGAGCACCGAGAAGATCTCGTCGGCCGCGGCCGCGTCGTCCATGGTCACCTGCAGCAGCGTGCGGTGCTCCGGGTCCATCGTGGTGTCCCAGAGCTCGGTGTAGTCCATCTCGCCCAGACCCTTGTAGCGCTGGATGCCGTTCTCCTTGGGGATCCGCTTGCCGGCCGCGATCCCTTCCTTGAGGAACGCGTCCCGCTCGCGGTCGGAGTACACGTAGTCGTGCGGCGCGTTCGACCACTTGAGCCGGTACAGCGGCGGCTGCGCCAGGTACACGTGGCCGTGCTCGATGAGCGGTCGCATGTACCGGAACAGCAGCGTGAGCAGCAGGGTGCAGATGTGCTGGCCGTCGACGTCGGCGTCGGCCATCAGCACGATCTTGTGGTACCGGAGCTTCGAGATGTCGAAGTCCTCCCCGATACCGGTGCCGAACGCCGTGATGAGGGACTGGATCTCCTGGTTGGAGAGCGCCTTGTCCAGCCGGGCCCGCTCCACGTTGAGGATCTTGCCGCGCAGCGGCAGGATCGCCTGGTTGTGCGGGTTGCGGCCGCGGACGGCGGAGCCACCGGCCGAGTCGCCCTCGACGATGTAGACCTCGCAGTCCTCGGCGCGGTTGGACTGGCAGTCCTTGAGCTTGCCGGGCATCCCGCCGGAGCTGAGGATCCCCTTGCGTCGCGTGGCCTCGCGCGCCTTGCGCGCCGCGATGCGCGCCTGCGACGCCTGGATGGCCTTGCGGATGACGTCGCGCGCCTCCGTCGGGTGCGCGTCGAACCAGTCGACGAGCTTCTCGCGCACCACGCGCTGCACGAACGTCTTCGCCTCGGTGTTGCCGAGCTTCGTCTTGGTCTGGCCCTCGAACTGCGGCTCGCCGAGCTTGACGGAGATGACGGCGGTGAGCCCCTCGCGGATGTCGTCGCCCGTGAGGTTGTCGTCCTTCTCCTTGATGATCTGCTTGTCGCGCGCATAGCTGTTCACCAGGGTGGTGAGCGCCGCGCGGAAGCCCTCCTCGTGCGTGCCGCCCTCGGTGGTCGAGATGGTGTTCGCGAACGTGTGCACCGACTCGCTGTACGCGCTGGTCCACTGCATCGCGATCTCCACCGAGATCTTCCGCTCCGTGTCCTCCGACTCGACGTCGATGATCTCGGGGTGGATGAGCTCGGACTTCTTGGCCGCGTTGATGTGGGCCACGTAGTCCGTGAGGCCGTTGTCGTAGCGGTACGTCACCGTCCGGACGGGGTTCGCGACCTCGGCGTCGGCGGCGCCGTCGGCGGCGGTGACGTCGGTGTCCGCACCCTCCGGGGCCTGGCCGGCGACCTCGTCGTCCGCGACCGCGTGGCCTGCGCGCTCGTCGCGCAGCGTGATCTGCAGGCCCTTGTTGAGGAACGCGTACTGCTGGAAGCGCGAGCGGAGCGTCTCGAAGTCGTAGTCCGTGGTCTCGAAGATCGAGTCGTCGGCCCAGAAGGTCTGCGTGGTGCCGGTGGGCTCGCCCTCGGCGAGCGGCTCGAGCTTCTGCACCTCGGTGACGGGCTCGCCGCCGTCCCGGTACTCCTGGCGCCAGTGGAAGCCGTCACGCTTCACCTCGGAGACGAAGCGGGTGGACAGCGCGTTCACCACCGACATGCCCACGCCGTGCAGGCCTCCGGAGACGGCGTACCCGCCGCCGCCGAACTTGCCTCCCGCGTGCAGGATCGTCATGACGACCTCGAGCGTCGGCTTGCCCTCGGTGGGGTGCATCGCGACAGGGATGCCGCGCCCGTTGTCGCGGACCCGGACGCCGCCGTCGGCGAGGAGGGTCACCTCGACGCTGTCGGCGTGACCCGCGAGGGCCTCGTCCACAGAGTTGTCCACAATCTCGTAGACCAGGTGGTGCAGGCCTCGCTCGCCCGTCGAGCCGATGTACATGCCCGGGCGCTTGCGGACGGCCTCCAGGCCCTCCAGGACGGTGATGTTGCCGGCGTCGTACCCGCTCCCCGGTCCGGCGGCTCCGTTGGCTCCGTTGGCGACAGTGTCGGGACGGGGGGTGTCGGTTCGGTCTGCCACAGGCGGAGCTGCTCCTCGGTCGTCGTGCACGCGCCGACGCTTCGTGCAGTGTGCAGGCGGCGCGGCTCTCAGGTTCCGGGCTGCGCTCGACCGAGCCGTGCGAGAGGTCGCAGCACGACCCGGAATGACCGTCCCAGTCTACCTGCCAGAGGCAAGGAAACGGCGGATTGACGCCGCTGGAGGGAAGTTCCGCACACGTTGTCCACAGGTCGTGGACGACGGGCTCTCCACAGCCTTGTCCACAGTGTTTTCCTCAGGGTTGTCCACAGTTTGGGGGCGATCAGCGCCACTCCTCCGGAACGTCGGGTATTTGTGCTCTGACCGTTATCAACGACTCTCCCGATTTACTCCAAAACCTGGTGTACTACACGACGATTCCCCGTTCCGCACGTCGACTGGCGCGCGCCTGTGCACCGGTCACCACCGAAGGGACAACCCCACAGTGAAGAGGACCCTGGCAGGCGTCGCCGCGACGACGCTCGCCGTCGGAGGGATGCTCGTCGCCACCGCGGCGCCGGCCTCCGCCCACACCCCGCGAGTCAGCGACTCCTGTACCAGCCTCGAGGTGAAGCTCACCCAGTACCAGGGCGCCGACGTCGTCGTCACCATCGACGGCGCGATCGCCGCCGACGAGTCCTTCGGAGACTCGTGGCGCCGCACCTTCGAGCTCGACGGGTCGAAGGCCCACGAGTGGTCGGTGCAGGTCGACGCCCACGACGGCGACCGCTACGACTGGCCGCGCACCCCGGAGGAGGAGAAGGACGCGAAGGGCACGACGACGCCCTGTGTCCCCACGACGCCGGAGCAGCCCGAGGGCACCGACGTGCAGGTCGGGATCTACCTGTACCCGAAGCTCGACAAGGACAAGCCCGCCGCGTGGGAGAACTCCGGGAAGCAGCAGCTGCTCGGCACCACGCCGCTCACCGTCCCCGAGGACGAGCTCACGAACGACCAGCACTGGTACACCGAGCTCCCGGAGACGGACGCGCTCGACGACATCGACCTCTGCACCGGCTGGGGCATCCAGCAGGACCTGGTGCGCGGCGGCGTCGACGACTACACGATGCCCGAGACCATCACGTACCCGGACGGCTCGTCCATGGACGGGCACCTGGTCGACTGGCAGCACCAGGAGCTGAGCGACTTCGGCATCGAGCTGCCGTCCACCGAGGACTGCGCCACGCCGACCGAGCCGGAGGTCCCGGAGCCCCAGGTCGTGGTGCCGCAGGCGCCGGCCGCGCTCGAGATCTGCGGCGCGGACGCGTCCGACGTCATCCTCCCGGCGGACACGGGGGACGTCACCTACCTCACCACCGAGCAGGGCGTGCTCGCCGTGCCGACCGAGGGGCGCACCTTCGGCGACGACCTCGCCGGGTACACCCGCACCGAGGGTGGCGACGTGATCTTCCCGATCGAGCAGCTCGTCCCGTCGGAGGAGGACTGCGCGCTGGTCCCCGGTGACATCGGCGCGGTCTGCGTGGGCGACACGCCCTACCTGGACTACGGCGTCTCCCTGCCCGAGGGCGTCGAGGTGGACAACGACACTCCGCTGACCATCACGTTCCTCCACCCGGAGGGCGGCGAGAACTACGTCGCCGCCGACCAGCCGCTGGAGGGCGAGCTGCTGTGGCCGGGCGCCTCCGACACCGCGCCGAAGCAGTGGCCGGGCTGGGAGCAGCAGGACGACGGCTCCTACGTGGAGACCGACGGGAACTACGCCTGGACGCGTGACGACGTCGAGGTGCTCTTCGAGGTCAACCCGGAGTACTCGCAGATCGTGAGCTACCCCGAGGCCAACACCGAGTGCGCCAACCCGATCGGCGCCGGCGGCGCGGACGTGGAGGTCGTCGCGGACGACACCGACGTCCCGCCGGCCGAGGCCGAGGGTGCCGACGAGCTGCCGCAGACGGGTGCGACGGTCGGCGTCTTCGCCGGGATCGCCGCGCTGCTGATCGTGGGTGGCGGCGTGCTGTTCTGGCTGCGTCGCCGCATCCAACACTGACGCACCGACGCACTGAGCGAACGACGGGCCCGGCCGCACCTGCGGCCGGGCCCGTCGTTCGTCTCGTCGTCGCCCCGGACGTCAGCCGTAGGTGTCGCGGGGGCCGGGGCCGCGTACCGACCGCCGTCCACGGCGGAATCCCGGCCCGGCAGGCCCGAGCACGGTGACCTGCTCGACCACGCCCTCGCCGACCTCTTCCTCGAGCCGGCGGAGCAGCGTCGGCACCAGCAGTCGCACCTGTGTGGCCCAGGCGGTCGAGTCGGCGCGCACGACGAGCACCTTCTGCTCGAAGGTCTCCGGCTGGCAGTGGTCGGCGACCTGGGCGCCCACCACCTCCCGCCAGCGCCCGATCACGCCGCCCACGGAGACGTCCGCCGTCCACCCCTTGTCACGCATGAGTCGCCCCAGCACCTCCGACAGGAGCTGGGGATCGCGGGCGCCCGGCCCCTGCCCGGACAGGCGCGGCTCCGCGAGGGGGGAGCGTCGCGCCGGCGAGCCCGGCCGGAGTCCCTTGGCCCGCGCCGCCGCCTTCGCGCGGTTGAGGGCCTCCCGCGCGACCGCCGAGGGCGGCGTCAGCTCGGTGCGGTCCTTGACCGGTCGCGGGTCCTCGCCGGACGACGTGCCGCCCGCGTCGTCGCCGTCGTCGGGGAGGTCGCCCACGACGCTCTCGCCGTCGTCACTCCGCACGACGCACCTGGCCGGGCGTGACCTCGAACCGCGCACCGAGCAGTCCCGGCGGGACGTCGTCGGGCACTGCGGCGGTCACGAGCACCTGACGTGCCGGCGCGACGAGCTCCGCCAGCCGTTCCCGACGTCGCACGTCCAGCTCGGCGAAGACATCGTCCAGGATCAGCACGGGATCCGCGTCCGTGTCGAGGTCGGGGTCCCAGAACGCGGCGTCCGGCACGTGCTCCGGCTCGTCGCCGCCGCCGAGCAGCCGGTACGACGCGATCCGCAGCGCCAGCGCGAACGACCACGACTCCCCGTGGCTCGCGTACCCCTTGGCCGGCAGCCCACCGAGGGCGAGGACCAGGTCGTCGCGGTGCGGCCCGACGAGGCTGACGCCGCGCTCCAGCTCCTGGCTCCGCGCCTCCGCCATCGCCTCGAGGATCGCCTTCTCCAGGTCCTCCGCGGCGCGAGTCGTCCCGTCCGCCGTCCCCGGGACGCTGGAGCGGTACGCGAGCTCGGCATCCCCGTCGGCGTCGCTGACCTGCGCGTACGCGGCCGCGACGTGCGGCCGCAGAGCCTCCACCAGCGCCAGCCTCATGGCGAGGATCTGCCCGCCGAGCTGCGCGGCCCGTGCGTCCCAGACCTCGAGCGTGCTCGTGTCCACAGGTCCGGCACCAGACCGGCGTGCACCGCGCAGCGACTTCAGCAGCGCGGACCGCTGGCGCACCACGCGCTCGTAGTCGCCCAGCAGGCCCGCCGCCCGGGGGAGGAGCTGCACCACCAGCTGGTCGAGGAACCGGCGCCGACCGTCGGGGTCGCCCTTGACGAGCGCCAGGTCCTCCGGTGCGAAGAGCACCGTGCGCAGGATGCCGAGCACATCGCGGGCCCGGCCGAGCTGGCCGCGGTTCACGCGCGCGCGGTTCGCCTTGCCCGCGGTGATCTCCAGCTCGACGGTCGATGCCCGATCCCCGCGCACGATCCGGGTCCGGACCACGGCCCGCTCCGCGCCGGCCCGGATGAGGGGGGTGTCGTTCGCGACCCGGTGGCTACCGAGTGTCGCGACATAGCCGATCGCCTCGACGAGGTTGGTCTTGCCCTGGCCGTTGCGCCCGACGAACGCATTGGGGCCGGGTTCGAGCTCGACGTCCGCTGCGGCGTACGAGCGGAAGTCGAGGAGGGAGAGGTGGGAGACGTACATCTAACCTGCTCGGCGGCCTGGCACCGCCGGCCTCACTGCGCGGGCTTGACCGCGTGCCCACCGAACTGCTGGCGCAGCGCGGCCACGGCCTTCATCGCCGGGGACTCGTCCTGCCGAGACGCGAAGCGGGCGAACAGCGCCGCGGAGATCACGGGAAGGGGCACGGCGTTGTCGATGGCCTCGTCGACGGTCCAGCGGCCCTCGCCCGAGTCGTCGACCCAGTCGTCGATCGCGGCCAGCGCCGGGTCCTCCTCGAGCGCCTTGACCATGAGGTCGAGCAGCCACGACCGCACGACCGTGCCGCGCATCCACGCCTTCATCGTGCCGTGCACGTCCGTGACGATGTCCTTGGCCGCGAGGAGCTCGTAGCCCTCGGCGTAGCTCTGCATGAGGCCGTACTCGATGCCGTTGTGCACCATCTTCGCGAAGTGCCCCGCGCCCACCTCACCGGCGTGCACGAAGCCCTCCTCGCGCGGCCCCTCGGGGCGCAGCACGTCGAAGACCGGCATGAGTGCCTCGACGTGCGCGCGGTCTCCGCCGCACATCAGGCCGTACCCGTTCTCCAGGCCCCACACGCCGCCGGAGACGCCGACGTCGACGTACCCGATGCCGCGCTCCGCCAGCTCCGCCGCGCGGGCCTGGTCCTCCGGGTAGTGCGAGTTGCCACCCTCGACGACGACGTCGCCCTCGCCCAGCAGCGTGCCGAGCTCCTGCACGACGCCGCGCGTCGGGTCGCCGGCCGGCACCATCACCCACACGACGCGACGGTCCGCGGGCAGGGCGGCCACGAGGTCCGCGAGCGACGCGACGTCGGACACCTCGGGCCGCGGGTCGTACCCGGTGACCTCGATGCCGCCGCGGCGCAGCCGCTCGCGCATGTTGTTGCCCATCTTGCCCAGACCGACGAGTCCGATGTGGCTGACCATGGGTACCTCCGGGGACGGTGCGGGGCGAACGGGCAGGACGGCGCTCAGCCGGCGAAGCGGATCGGCACGAGCAGGTAGCGGTAGTCCGACGAGTCCTCGCCGTCGAGCGACTCCTGGCCGGTGAACTCCACCGGCTTGTTCGGGTGCGTGAACGAGAGCCGGACGAAGTCGGTGCCGAGCGCGCCCAGACCGTCCAGCAGGAACTGCGGGTTGAACGCGACCTGGATGTCCTCGCCGACCAGCACCGCCTCGAGCGCCTCGGACGCCTGCGCGTCGTCGCCCTGACCGGCGTCGAGCACGACCTGACCGTCCGTGAAGGACAGCCGGATCGGCGTGTTGCGCTCCGCGACCAGGGACACGCGCTTGGCGGCCTCGATCAGCGGCGCCGTGGCGACGACGGCATGGATCGGCGTCGCGTCCGGGAACAGCCGCCGCACGGGCGGGTAGTCGCCGTCGACGAGCTGCGACGTCGTGTGGCGGCCACCCGCCTCGAACCCGATGAGGTCGACGCCCTGTCCGGTGGACAGGCCGACGTTCACGAGGCCCCCGCCCCCGCCGAGCGACTTCGCGACGTCGGTCAGGGTGCGTGCGCGCACGAGCGCGACGGCCGAGTAGCCAGGCGTGGCAGGCGTCCAGGTGAGCTCGCGCAGGGCGAGCCGGTACCGGTCGGTGGCGATGAGGGTGATGCGTTCGCCCTCGATCTCCATGCGCACGCCGGTGAGCAGGGGGAGCGTGTCGTCGCGGCTCGCGGCCACGCTGACCTGCGCGACGGCGTGCGTGAGCGCGTCGCCGGTCACGGTGCCGCTGAGCTCGGGCATCTGCGGCAGCGCCGGGTAGTCCTCCACCGGCATCGTCAGCAGCGTGAAGCGCGAGGCACCGCACGTCAGGACGACCTTGGTGCCCTCGAGCGTGACGTCCACGGGCTTGTTGGGCAGAGCGCGGGAGATCTCGGCCAGCAGCCGGCCGGAGACGAGCACCGTGCCAGGCTCGGAGACCTCTGCCGGGATCTCCGCCCGCGCCGACACCTCGTAGTCGAAGCTGGACAGCCAGATGGTGCCGGCCGTGTCGACCTCGATGCGGACGCCCGCGAGCACCGGTGCCGGCGGGCGCGTGGGGAGCGTGCGCGCCGTCCAGGTCACGGCCTCGGCCAGGACGTCACGCTCAACCCGGAACTTCATCCCACTCCTCGCGTTGTCGACCCTTGTCGATCGAAGCGGACGTGCGGGCGTGGGGTCGGTGGCCCAGGACCGGCCCGGACCGTCGACGTGACCCGACCTGCCTCGTCGTCCGAGCCAAACCCTACGCGAGACAGGGGCTCTTCGGCACGTGATCCTCAGGCCGAGGCGGGCCTCGCCCTGGATCGACGAGCCGGCCTGATGAAGGTGTGTGGAATTTCTTCTTGATCAATCGTTCGTCATCGTCATCGGGGTTGTGGAATCTGGGGATGACCGGTGTTTGCGCAGGTCAGCGCACTGGTCGGGGTGTGGAGGCCGTGGGGGCGCAGCTGTGGACAACACCTTGGGCCTGTGGGCGACGGAATCTGTACCCACAGCCGTCCACCGATCGGGGCGTCGTCGTCCACGGATCCGAGGCTGTCGTCCACACACATCCACAAGTTTGTCCACAGGTGTGAATCTCTCTGCGGCGTGCGCGCTGGTCGTTGTCCACGATTTTGCTCCACAGGCCTGGGGACAGATGGCGCGCAACCGGCTGTTTCCGGGCATTCCCCTGTGGGTGGGCATGTGGAGAGACGCCGACGGGCCCGGATCCACAGCCCTGTGGAGAGCGTGGTCGGGCCCGTGAGGCGTCCGTCGAGCGGCGAGACGTCAGCCGCGGTGCTGCTGCTTGATGCGGCTCGTGAGCTCGGTCACCTGGTTGTAGGTGGAACGGCGCTCGGCCATCTGGCCCGCGATCTTCTTGTTCGCATGCATCACGGTGGTGTGGTCACGGCCGCCGAACTGCTGGCCGATCTTGGGCAACGACAGGTCCGTGAGCTCGCGGCACAGGTACATGGCGATCTGTCGGGCCGTGACGAGCACGCGCGAGCGGGAAGAGCCGCACAGGTCGTCGATCGTGAGGCCGAAGTACGCGGCCGTCTGCGCGATCACCATCGACGGGGTGATCTCCTGCGTGTCGTCGTCGGTGATGAGGTCCTTGAGGACGATCTCCGCGAGGGCGAGGTCGACGGCCTGCCGGTTGAGGTTCGCGAAGGCTGTGACGCGGATGAGCGCGCCCTCGAGCTCGCGGATGTTCGTCGAGATGCGCGAGCCGATGTAGCTCAGCACCTCGGCGGGGACGTCGAGCCGCTCGCTCGCGGCCTTCTTGCGCAGGATGGCGATGCGGGTCTCGAGGTCCGGCGGCTGCACGTCCGTGATGAGGCCCCACTCGAAGCGCGACCGCAGCCGGTCCTCGAAGCCGTTCAGCTGCTTGGGCGGGACGTCGGAGGTGATCACCACCTGCTTGTCCGCGTTGTGGAGCGCATTGAAGGTGTGGAAGAACTCCTCCATCGTCTGTTCCTTGCCCTCGAGGAACTGGATGTCGTCGATGAGGAGGACGTCGACGTCGCGGTAGCGGCGCTGGAAGGCCCCTGCGCGCCCCTCGCCGATGCTGTTGATGAAGTCGTTCGTGAACTCCTCGGAGTTCACGTAGCGCACGCGCACATGGGGATAGAGGTTGTGGGCGTAGTGGCCGATGGCATGGAGCAGGTGCGTCTTGCCGAGCCCGGAGTCCCCGTAGATGAACAGCGGGTTGTAGGCCTTGGCGGGCGCCTCGGCCACCGCGACGGCGGCAGCGTGGGCGAACCGGTTGGACGAACCGATGACGAAGGTCTCGAAGATGTACTTCGGGTTGAGCCGCGTCGGCTCGGCCGACTGCTTGGGACTCGGCGGCAGCGGAGGCGCCTCCGGCTCGTCGGGGACACCCGGCTCCGGGGGAGCGGTGTAGTCCTGCGACGGCCCGGTGAGGGTGTCGCTGCTCAGTTCGGGATCCACCGTGATGCCGAAGCGGATGTCGCGGCCGAGCGTGGAGGCCATCGCCGAGACGAGCTGGTCGCGAACGCTGGTCTCGAGGTAGGCGCGGGTCTGCTCGTGCGGCACCGCGATGAACACGGTGTCCTCCAGGATCGCCATCGGCTTCGCGAGCTTGATGAACGCGAGCTGCCGGGCGGTCATGTCCGGCCGTGCCTCGAGGGTGGCGAGCGTGTGTGCCCAGACGTCGGTGATGTTCTCGTCCGGCTGGGCCACGGGCGTCGTCCTTCGGGTCGTTCGGGATGGTCAGCGAGGTCGCGAGTCTGCCACGCCAGATCTCCGTCCACAGTGTTGTCCACATGCTGTGGAACCTGTGGACAAGGCTGTGGACGATGAACGTACCGGGCGGCCGGCGCGACGTCGCGCCGAGGTGCGTGAGGTCCTCCACATCGTAGCCACCGGCCGGTGCGGGTCGCCCCTGGGCGGGTTTGACCTGAGGGGTCTCCTCGGCGTAACGTCAGACAGCCGTTCCAGGTCCTTTCGCGCGCCCTTATCCGGGCTGCCGGTCCTCGGGTCGGCCCGGTCGGTGCTTCCACGTCTCGTACGCGAGGCCTGACCTGCGACAAGACCTGCATCGTCGAGGAAATGACGGTGTGCCTCCCCGACGTTTCTTGGAGTACCTCGTGAGCAAGCGGACCTTCCAGCCGAACAACCGCCGTCGTGCCAAGACCCACGGCTTCCGGCTGCGCATGCGCACCCGTGCCGGCCGCGCCATCCTGGCGAACCGTCGGCGCAAGGGTCGCGCCGAGCTCTCTGCCTGACGGATGCTGCCCGCGGCGCACCGACTGCGCCGTTCCGTCGACTTCGAACGGACGGTGCGCCGCGGCACGCGTGCAGGTCGATCGACCGTGGTGGTGCATCTCCTTGTCGACCCCGACGCCGGCCCTGAGGCCGGCGTCGGTGCTGTCGCGGGCCATGCACCGTCACAGGTCGGTCTTGTCGTATCCAAGGCCGTGGGGAACGCCGTGCACCGCAACCAGGTGAAACGCCGCCTGCGGCACATCGCGGCGGCGCACCTCCCCGCGCTCCCCGCCGGAGCCCGGCTGGTGGTTCGCGCACTGCCGGCCTCGAGCGGCGCCACGTACGCCGAGCTCGACAGCGACCTCACGAGCAGCCTCGACCGCGCCGTCGCGCGCGCACGGAGGACGACGTGACCGCCTCGACGCTCGACCGCGGGCGGAACGTGCTGCGGAACCTCCCGGCCACCGTCCTCATCGGCGTCCTGCGCGTCTACCAGTCGGTGATCTCCCCGCTGACTGGGCCTACCTGCAAGTACTACCCGTCGTGCTCCCAGTACGCGATCATCGCGATCCGTACGCATGGCACGCTACGGGGAACCGGCCTCGCTCTGTGGCGGATCCTGCGGTGCAACCCGTGGAGCCTCGGCGGAGTCGACGACGTCCCACCGGCTCGTTCCCACCACGTCGATGTCGACGCGGCGGGTCACGAGCACCGCGGCGCAGCACACCACTGACCCTCCCGGACCGCGCCGCCGGGGACGCAGACTTTCCGACAGAGGAGACAATTCGGGATGTTCGACACCATCCTCTACCCCATCGAGTGGGTCGTGGCCTGGATCATGTACGGGGCTCATGCCCTGTTCACGACCCTCGGGATGCAGGACGGCCCTGGCTGGGCGTGGGTGTTCTCGATCGTCGCTCTGACGGTCGTCATCCGTATCGCGCTGATCCCCCTCTTCTTCAAGCAGATCAAGGCCTCGCGCGGGATGCAGATGATGCAGCCCGAGCTGCAGGCGGTGCAGAAGAAGTACAAGGGCAAGACGGATCCCGCGTCCCGTGAGGCCATGGGCCGCGAGACCATGGAGCTCTACCGCAAGCACGGCACCAACCCCATGGCGTCGTGCCTGCCGATCCTCCTGCAGTCCCCGATCTTCTTCGCGCTGTTCCGGGTGCTCAACAACCTGCAGGGCATCGCGGAGGGCACGCACAAGGCGATCGGCCCGATCGACCAGCGCATCGCCGGCGACATCGAGTCGTCGAGCCTCTTCGGGGCCCAGCTCTCCGACGTCTTCCGCACCACCGACTCGATGACGTCGCGCGTGGTCGTCATCTGCCTCATCGTCCTGATGAGCGCCACGATGTTCTTCACCCAGCGTCAGCTCACGATGAAGAACATGCCCAAGGCCGCCCTCGAGGGGCCGATGGCGAGCACGCAGAAGATGATGCTCTACATCCTCCCGGTGATCTTCCTGATCTCGGGCATCAACTTCCCCGTCGGTGTGCTGATCTACTGGGTCATCTCGAACCTCTGGTCGATGGGCCAGCAGTTCTACACGATCAAGAAGATGCCGGCTCCCGGCTCGGAGGCGGAGCGTCTCCTCAAGGAGAAGCAGGCGCGGAAGGCCGCGGCCAAGGGGGCCATCGAGGCGACTCCTGAGCCCGAGCCCGAGAAGCCCCGTGGGCAGCGCGAGCAGCCCAAGCGCAAGAACCGCCAGAAGCGCCGTTGAGCAGCGAGAGGAATCGAACACCGATGACGACGGACACGCCGGTGGAGCAGGGTCCCGACCGTACGAAGCGCCTCGAAGAGGAAGGCGAGATCGCGGCGGACTACCTTGAGGAACTCCTCGACATCGCCGACCTCGACGGGGACATCGACCTCGACATCCAGCACGACCGGGCCGCGGTCGAGATCGTGGCTGACGAAGACGAGGACCTGTCGGCTCTCGTCGGGCGTGACGGCGAGGTGCTCGAGGCGCTGCAGGAGCTCACCCGGCTCGCCGTTCAGGCGCGTACGGGGGAGCGGAGCCGGCTGATGCTCGACATCGCCGGGTTCCGCTCGGCGCGTCGGCAGGAGCTGACCGTGCTGGCCGAGGACGCGATCCGCCAGGTGCGCGAGTCTGGTCGTGAGGTCGAGCTCGACCCGCTCAACGCCTTCGAGCGCAAGGTCGTGCACGACGCCGTCGCGGCGGCGGGCCTGGTCAGTGATTCGCGAGGCGTGGAGCCGTCACGGTACGTGGTGGTCCAGCCGGCCTCGGAGCAGGACGCCGCGCCGGAATCCTGAAAGACGATTCGAGAGCCCGTTGTTTCACGTGAAACGACGGGCTCTCGGCATGTGGTGGCAGTGCAAGGGAGAGATCATGAGCGACGAGACACGGGCCCCGACGGGCGACGATGACGCCGAGCTCGGTCGGAGCGACGCTGTGCGCGCGTACTTCGGGGACCGGTACGAGCTGGTGGCGCAGTACGCCGCGAGCCTGAGGGACGAGGGCGAGCTGCGCGGCCTGATCGGTCCACGAGAGGTCGCACGGCTGTGGGAGCGGCACATTCTGAACTCGGCTGCCGTTACCCCCTACCTCGGCGACACGCGTTCGGTGGCGGACATCGGTTCGGGCGCGGGTCTGCCGGGGATCGTGCTGGCGATCCAACGCCCGGACGTCGAGGTTCATCTCATCGAGCCGATGGAGCGTCGGACGGCGTGGTTGCAGGAGTGCGTCGAGAGCCTGGGCCTGGAGAACGTGCAGGTGAAGCGGGGTCGCGCGGAGGAGTACCACGGCGCCTTCGAGGTGGACGTCGTGACATCGCGCGCGGTGGCGGCTCTGAGCAAGCTCGCGCGGATGAGCCTTCCGCTCGTTCGGAAGGGCGGTGCGATGGTCGTGCTGAAGGGCCGCAACGTCGAGCGAGAGATCGAGCCGGCGCGCAAGGTGCTGCGGTCCTTCAAGACTGCTGAACCGGAGATCCTCGAGGGCCGCACGGTCGACAACGTCGAACCCACGACGATCCTCCGCGTGCGGCGCTCCTGACTGTCGTTGGTCCTCGGCCCGTGGACGTTCTGCCTGTCCACGGGCCGGAGTTTTGACCCGTCCGGACGTCGGTGAGGCCGTAGAGTGAGCGCGGAGCACCGGGCCGTGGCGTCGTACGTGCCGCGACTCGGGTGCAAGTCCCTGTGACGAACCGGAGGAGTGGCACGTGAGCACGAGTACGGAGCACGTCGACGACGTCCCGCAGAACGATGGGACCGCGACGGCTGATCCGCACGTTTCACGTGAAACCGCGCCCGCCCTGTCGTGGGCCCAGGGAGGACTTCCTCCTGTGATCGACGGTCATAGGGCGGCACTCGTCGCCTCGGTTCCTAAGGCCGACGAGTCCACCCCCCTCGCAGCGCAGCTCGCCATCGACGCGCGGCGCCGGATCGAGCTGCAGGGTCGGCAGTTCCCCCGCCCCGCTCGTACCCGGATCATCACGGTGGCGAACCAGAAGGGTGGCGTCGGCAAGACCACGACGACGGTGAACATTGCCGCCGGCCTGGCCCAGTCGGGACTGAAGGTGCTGGTGATCGACAACGACCCCCAGGGGAACGCCTCCACGGCGCTCGGGCTGGAGCATCGTGCCGGGACGCCGTCGATCTACGAGGTACTCGTCGAGGATGAGCCGCTCGCCAACACGGTCCAGGAGTGCCCGTCGGTTCCCGGTCTCTATGGGGTGCCGGCAACCATCGATCTCTCCGGGGCCGAGATCGAGCTCGTCTCTCTCGTTTCACGTGAAACACGTCTGCGGCGGGCGCTCGACGCGTACCTGTCCGAGCGGGAGGAGCGAGGCGAGGAGCAGATCGACTACGTGCTGGTGGACTGCCCCCCGAGCCTCGGCCTGCTCACGGTGAACGCGTTCGTCGTGGGGCGCGAAGTGCTGATCCCGATCCAGTGTGAGTACTACGCGCTCGAAGGGCTCAGCCAGCTCCTCAAGACGATCGAACTGATCAAGGCGCACCTGAACCCCGAGCTTCGTGTCTCGACGATCCTCCTCACGATGTATGACGGCCGGACGAACCTGGCACAACAGGTCGCGGCGGAGGTGCGCGAGCACTTCCCCGACCAGACGCTCAGAACGACCGTCCCGCGCTCGGTCCGCATCTCTGAGGCCCCGAGCCACGCGCAGACGGTCATGACCTACGATCCGGGCTCGACGGGATCCTTGGCCTACCTCGAGGCCGCCCGAGAGCTCGCCGAGCGCGCGCCGCAGCGCTCTGACCTGCGATGAAGCCGGGTTCTGCCGCGAACCCGTCGCTGGCGCGTGCGATGGTGAACGTGCTCGATGTCGCGGCCCGTGGTGGGGCTGGCGAAGGTTCCTCGTCGGTGCGGAGACGGGGCGGAAACTTCAGGACGAACAGGGGAGCGGGGAGCCGGATGGTTCAGGAGGCTGGAGCATGAGTCAGAAGAAGCGTGGCCTGGGGCGCGGGCTCGGCGCGCTGATCCCGTCCGGGCCCGAGGGCGACCGTCCCGTCGACGTCTTCTTCCCTGCGGGCGAGGGTCGCGACTCGACGGAGAGCGGCAGCACGGTCTCCACGGTCGGCGCGGACCGTCCTGCTGGCGAGAACGGCGAGGACGCAGGCCGTACTTCGCGGCGCTCCGCCTCGTGGGACTCCGCGATCGCGGGCGGTCGGCTGAGCATCCGAACGGGTGG
Source organism: Isoptericola sp. NPDC058082 (assembly GCF_042885055.1). Lineage (NCBI taxonomy): Bacteria > Bacillati > Actinomycetota > Actinomycetes > Micrococcales > Promicromonosporaceae > Isoptericola > Isoptericola sp. NPDC058082. Next base: position 180,527 of record NZ_JBHVSQ010000004.1, read on the forward strand.
CGAACCGCAGGCGAAGGGGCCCGGCGCCGGAGGTTCTGGCGCCCCTACCTCGGTTCTGACCGACGAGCCGGTCGCCCCGACGGGTGAAAGTGGGTCGGGCGCCGAGCGTGTGGCGGAGGAGTCGCTGGGCGCTGACGGTCTGTCGCTGGGGCTGATCACGAGCATCGAGTTCCCGGACGTGGACGAGACACCTGACTCGTCGTCGGACCACGGGCCCTTGGATGGGGCGGGGAGTGCTCCGGAACAGCCTGCGACGGAGGACGCGTCAGGCGCGGACGATGAGCTCGCTGCCCCCGTTTCACGTGAAACGGAACTCAAGCCGGTTCCGGGGGCCCGGTTTGCAGAGATCTCCGTCGAGTCGATCCGTCCCAACACCTGGCAGCCGCGAACCGTCTTCGACGACGGCGACCTCGACGAACTGGTGGCTTCGATCTCGGAGATCGGTGTTCTTCAGCCGATCGTGGTGCGTCCTGACGCCTCCGACCCGGACCAGTACGAGCTCATCATGGGTGAGCGACGGTGGCGTGCGAGCCAGGCTGCAGGCCTCGACACGATCCCGGCGATCGTGCGTGAGACCGATGACAGTGACATGTTGCGGGACGCGCTCCTGGAGAACCTCCACCGCGCGGCGCTGAATCCCCTGGAGGAGGCAGCCGCCTACCGCCAGTTGCTGGACGACTTCGGGTGCACCCACGAGGAGCTGGCGACGCGGATCGCGAGGTCTCGTCCGCAGATCTCGAACACTCTTCGTCTCCTGAAGCTGCCGCCCCTGGTCCAGCGCCGGGTCGCCGCGGGGGTTCTCTCGGCAGGTCATGCGCGCGCCCTTCTCTCGCTCAGCGATGGGGCAGAGATCGAGCGGCTCGCTCAGCGCATCGTCTCCGAGGGGCTCTCTGTGCGAGCGACGGAGGAGATCGTCACGCTCCTGACCAGCGGTAACACCGATGTGCCGGGCCGACGTGCACCGCGCGCGGGTCAGCGCAGCGAGGCGATGGACGAGCTCGCGACGCGACTGGCGGATCGGTTCGAGACCCGCGTCAAGGTGAGCATCGGGAAGACGAAGGGCCGCCTGACCGTGGAGTTCGCCTCGGTCGAGGATCTGAACAGGATCCTGGGAGTGATGGCGCCCGAGGACCCGGGCCTCCTGCGGTCGGGACCCGCCTGACAGTCGGCAGCAGCGGACGGGCATCGCTCCTCAGAAGGAGCGATGCCCGTTCTGCGTCGCGGAGAACGAGGGTCCGCGAACTCGTCGTCCACGGCCCAAGGGGGTAGGGGCCGAAAACCGGGGAGGCGCGCCCCGCGCGTGCGGAGCGTGTTCCTCGTTCGCGGTGATGGTGCGAGCGGGCCACGCCGTCATGTTTCACGTGAAACGCGGGCCAGGCAGAACCCACCGGCGGCCGTACGGTGTCGTGGCGGGGGAGGTGATCGTGGCGGCGCGTGTCCGGTGCTGGCCGGATCAGACGGTCCAGGTCGTGCCCCAGCATCCACGATGACCTGGGCGGAGTAAGCGCTGACGTCCGACGGTGTAGCGACGACGGTGCGCACCGTTCTCTGAAGCGAGCGGAGTCGATCGACGCCCGGTGGCGCGCGTCGATGCCAGGGGGTTCGGGGAGCTGACCTGCGTCGACATCCCGCACGCGGAGCGGGGTTCCGGTCTCGTTCCGGTAGGCACGCGTCCGCAGCGCAGCGATCTCCCGATTCCAAGGCTCGTGAGTGCGACCCAGGTGGCCGGAAGGGCTCCGGCGCTCCGGCGTACCCAGGGTCGGCATCGCATCGGAGTCCGAAGAGCGCCGCACGACCTGGCCGAACGCGCGCAGTCCCGGAACAGGCTCTCGAGGCGGAGCGGTCCATGGATCCATGGATCCATGGGTCCGTGGGGGAGTGCACGGGTGTCGGCCAGGCCGCTTCCTCGTGAGTGGCGGGACGAGGTTGGGCACACCCGGATGCCTTGGCGAGTGCGGAGGGGGCGGCGACCGCCCTGACTGGGCCCGCACGGCCTGGCGGCAATCGCAGACTGCGCTGGCCGTTCCACGTGAAGCATCAACCGGCACCAGCACCGGTTGGCCGTGGGGCCGATGAGGGAACGCGCCGGGCCTTCCACTCAGATGCGTCCTCGATGTTTCACGTGAACCCCAGCCGTGGAGTCGTGCGGGTGGCATGAGGACGCGTACTGGCTCCTCCCTGGTGCGCTGCAGCAACCAGAGCCGGCAGGTGGGCGGGCGGCTCCAGTGCGCGAGTCAGGGACGCCGGACCGTGGGGTCGGGACCGCGGGCATGCCATCCATGCCTGCTGTTCATCGACAGGTGACCCACGAAGAGGGGGGCCATGTGTCTGCGAGCTCGATCAATCTCCGGCGCCGGGCGCAAGCAGACGTCGGATCGGCGCAGGTCACGGGCCTGGCCGCTGCACCGAGTCGGTACGCCGTGCGGCCGCTGCCGACTCTGGTGGGGGCGAACCCGGACGTCCGCACCGGCACGGAGGTCGGCTCGGAGCATCGGCGACGTCATCCGATCGGGAGGTCAGAGGCGAGTCATGCAACCTCTGACTCCCCGGATGATGACGCCGAGACGGCGACGACGATCCGACAGCTTGGGTCGACCTGAACGAGGAACAGAAGAGATGTGCGGGTGCGGAGGGGCTGGGCCCACCGGCTCCGATCATCCGTGCGGGTCGGACCGTGGAGACGATGGCGGCGGGCGGCGTCGCAGCGGACGGGACAAGGCGTCGTCGTGATGAAGCCGCGGGACCTCGTGGCGGGCACGACCCGTGCAACGTCAGGTCCGCTCGTGCACAGACTGCCCGGGCGACTTCGGCGCTCACGACTCTGGTGCGACCGGCGACGGTCTACCGACTCGTCCAGGCCTCGGGGAGCATCGTCGCTATCCCGTCATACAGCCGGATTCCGGGCAGACGCGTCGAACCGGCGCCGCCGTGATGGCCGAGGGTCGGCGGCCGGCGGACCAGTCGGCTCAGGGCACGGGCTGGAGACACCGGCATGGTCCGCCCGTGTGGGCGGACGAGCGCTTGGGGAGCGGGAGTTCGCGTTCGCGGGCAGTGCTGGCAAGGACTCGGCACCGATCACCGTCTGTCGCGGTGTCCCACGCGGATCGACGACGGCGCCCGCGACGCGGAGTGGCCGATGGGCGCCGGTGGCCTGCTGACAGGATTGCGGTGGTTGGGGCCGGCGCGACCGCAGACGGGAACCGTCAGCCCCGGGTGGCCGAGTCGTCAGGCACAGCGGGCCGAGCGGCGGTGTTGATGCCCGGCCGCCCGAGCACAACCAGCCGGGCGCGACGAAGGCCGCCCCTGTTTCACGTGAAACACGGGCGGCCTTCGTTGAGGTGATCAGGCGCTCGGCGCGAGGACCGCCTCGATCTCCTCCTGCAGAGCGCGCTTCGGGCGAGCACCGATCACGGACTTCACGAGCTCGCCGCCGGAGTACACGTTGAGCGTCGGGATCGACGTGATGCCGTAGGCCATCGTGGTGGCCTGGTTGGCGTCGGTGTCCAGCTTCACGATCTTGATCTTGCCCTCGTACTCGTCCGAGAGCTCCTCGAGGATCGGGGCCACCATGCGGCACGGGCCGCACCAGGTCGCCCAGAAGTCGACGAGAACGGGGACGTCGGACTCGAGTACCTCGGCCTTGAACGTGTCGTCGGTGACGGCGACTGTAGCCATGGTTCGCTCCTTCGGGATCGGTGGGGGAAAGGGGTCAGCCGGCGACGGAGTCGAGCGCGGCGGGGAGACCGTCGGGGTTGGGCACGGCAGGGGTGCCGGCGAGGGACTGCTCGCCCTCGGCGTCGGCCACCTCGGTGAGGTAGGCCTGCGCGTCGAGCGCGGCGGCGCAACCCGAGCCGGCCGCGGTGATCGCCTGGCGGTAGGTGTGGTCCACGGCGTCGCCGCAGGCGAAGACGCCCGGCAGGTTGGTCCGCGTGGAGCGGCCCTCGACGAGGATGTAGCCCTCGTCGTCGAGGTCGATCTGGCCCTTGACCAGGTCGGTGCGGGGGTCGTGACCGATCGCGACGAACAGGCCCGTGGTGTCGAGCTGGCGCTCCTCGCCCGTGACGGTGTCACGCAGCGTGAGGCCGGCGACCTTGTCCTCGCCGGAGATACCGGCGACCTCGCTGTTCCAGGCGAACTCGATCTTCGGGTCGGCCTGGGCCCGGTCGGCCATGATCTTCGAGGCGCGGAGCGAGTCGCGACGGTGCACGATCGTCACCTTCGAGGCGAAGCGCGTGAGGAAGGTCGCCTCCTCCATCGCGGAGTCTCCGCCGCCGACGACGGCGATGTGCTGGTCGCGGAAGAAGAACCCGTCGCAGGTGGCGCACCACGAGACGCCGCGGCCGGAGAGCTGCTTCTCCTCGGGCAGGCCGAGCTCGCGGTACGCGGAGCCCGTCGCGAGGATGACGGCGCGCGCCTTGAACGTCTCGCCACCGCCGGTGACGACCGTCTTCACGTCGCCGGTGAGCTCCACCTGCTCGGCGTCGTCCCACAGCACGCGGGCACCGAACTTCTCGGCCTGCTCGCGCATGGCCTCCATGAGGTCCGGCCCCTGGATGCCGGCGGGGAAGCCGGGGAAGTTCTCCACCTCGGTGGTGTTCATGAGCGCACCACCGGCGGTGACGGACCCCGCGATGACGACGGGTGCCAGACCAGCCCGCGCGGCGTACACGGCCGCCGTGTAGCCGGCCGGGCCCGAGCCCACGATGACGATGTCGTGCACGGTGGCCTCACCGGTGGTGTTGGTCGGCTGATCGGTCACGTTCTCTCCTGCTCGTCTGGTGGTCTTTCGCGTCCTGAGGCGCCATCGCCCTCAACACCCCGACGGGGTGTGGTGTTCCCGGGCGACAGGCGTCGCCCGGGAACGGTCACGAGAGGACGATCTCGTTGAGCTCCAGGTAGTTCTTGCCGTTCGTGCTCGGCAGCTCCGTGATCCAGATGACGAAGGAGTCCGCCACGGTCTCCTCCTTGAGGTCGAGCTTCGTCTCGGAGCTGAACGAGCCCTCGGCGAGCACCGGGCCGTCGGTCGGCTTGTCCCGCGACGTGGCGCGGATCTCGACGCGCCCACCCTCGGAGTTGGTGTTCAGGGTGATGGAGGTGACCGGTGCGGCATCCTCGAGCTCGACGACGTAGCCGAGGCCGGAGCGCAGGCCGGCGAAGTCCGGGGTGTTGAAGTACATCGTGTACCAGAAGGTGGACGGGTCGCCGTCGTACGCGAGGTCCACGGCCTCGGGGTGCTGGCCGTCACCCTCGGGGTCGAGCTGGTCGCCGGACTGGATGACGGGGCGGACCTCCGGCGTCTCCGACGCCTCGCTGGACTCTTCGTCCGTGGGCTCCTCGGCCGCTGCGCCGCCACCCGCGTCGTCGGTCGCGACTGGCGACTCCGCCGCCGGCGGAGAGGACGGGGACGACATGACCTTCGAGACGGCCCACAGAGCGCCCGCGAGCACGAGCACGACGACGAGGCCGAGCACGATCGGCGTCGGGTTCACACCACGGCGCTTGGGAGCCGGCGACGACGCGAAGCCGCCGGTATCGGTGCGGGGCTCACCGCCACCGGGCGGCGGAGGGACGGGGGCGTGCGCGGTCTGCTGCTGGACCGGGGCACCCTGTGCCGTGGGGTACGCCTGGTTGCCGTAGGCCGCCGCGGGCGCGGCGCCGTACGCCGCCACGGGCTGCTGCGCCGGCGCGGGCTGCTGCGGGACAGGGGCCATCGCGGCCGTCGCCTGCACGGGCGGGACGGGAGCCTGAGCCGCGGTAGGCGCCGCGACCGGCGGGATCGCCTGCGTGGACTGCGCCGGCACGGCCGCAGCGGCAGCCGCGCCCGCGGCACCACCGACGGCCGCGGAGCGGGCGATGCGGCCGCTGGCCGGCCGGCGGACGGGCGGGGCCGGCGGGGGCGTGCCCGGCAGGGCGGCGCCCGTCCCGACCGCGCCCATGACGGAGGACCGCACCGGCGGCTCGGTCGACGGCTGCACGAACTGCGGGAGCGCCGCGACGACGGACACCTCGCCCCAGGGCGCCAGCGCGGCGACGACGTCGCCGGGCGTGGTGGGGGCGTCGGGGGAGTCGGAACCGAAGGTGCGGCGCACCAGGGAGTCGAGCTCGGGGTCGACGTGCGGCACCAGCGTCGACACCGGGACCACGCCGTGCTCGTCGCGCTGCGCGGGCAGCGGGCGCACGGCGTCGGGGGCGATCCACGGCTCGTCGAGCGAGTCGCCCGGCCACCGGGCCGTGAGCGCGTAGTAGGCGAGGGCGACGAGGTCGCGTGCGTCCGCGGCCGCCGCGCCGGCGCCCGTGATGTGATCCCGACCGCCGTCGACGCCGGCGAGCGCGGCGTCGATGCCGAGCCCGGTGACGACGACGCGGTGGCCGTCCACCCGCACGGCCTCGGGCCGCAGCGCCAGGTGGTGCACGCCGCGCTGCCCGGCGGCCTCGAGCGCCGCGGCGGCCTCGCCGACGACGGCACGAGCCTGCTGGGCGTCGACCAGGCCCCCGGAGACGACCTCCGTGAGCGACGAGCCCCGATAGGGCTCGGAGATGATGTAGCTGCGCTGGCCCGCGCCGAGGTCGGTGCTGCCGACGTCGAGCACGCGGGAGAGCCGCGGGTCGGCGACGAGCGCGGCCCGGCGCGCGGCGTCGAGCGCCGCCGACGCGTACGGGCCGTCGACGAACGTCACCCGGACGGGACGGTCCAGGATCTGGTCGTGCGCTTCCCACGCCTCGGCTGCTGCGAGGTCGGTGGCAGCGAGCTGTACGAGCCGATAGCGATCGACCATGACGGTCCCGGGATGGGCGGTGCTCACCTGTGCTCCTCGGTGGGGGTGCGGGGGGAGAGGGTCCTCCGGTCCATCGGACCATGGTACGGGCGGCCCGGTGGCCGCGAGGTCGCGCCCTGCGGGCGCGCCCGCAGGGCCCTCACGGAACCCGCGCGAGCCGGGCACGCGACCATCGTCATCGCTTGAGCCGCCGGAGGACGGGGGCCAGCGCGTCATCGAGCTCGCGCACGTGGAGGACCTTGAGCGCGAGCACGTAGCCGACCACCATCACGATCCCGGCGACGGCCGTGACCAGCACGGAGTGGCCCCACGAGCTGACGTCGTAGCCGTCGAGGAGGCGGACGGTCAACCAGCCCAGGAGGGCGGCGATCAGCGCGCCGACCAGCGCGCGGACGTAGAGCTGCAGGACCCGCCGGCCGTCCATGCCCTGCAGCTTGCGGCGCATGCCGCGCACGCGCAGCAGCAGCGAGATCCACGTGGACAGCGCGTACGCGCCTCCGGCGGCGACGGCCCACCACTGGGGCGGCAGCAGGCGGGTCGCGCCCCACAGGACGACCACCATCGAGACGGTCGCGATGACCTGGATGCCGAAGATCGAGCGGCCGTCCTCGAACGCGAAGTACATGCGCCGGACCAGCACCGTCGCGCCGAGGGCGATGATGCCGATCGACATCGCCTGGATGATCGGCGCGACGGCGGCGATGCCGTCCGGTCCGAGCGACGGCAGCAGCGCGCCGGTCAGCGGGACCGCCAGGACGACGAGGACCGCGGTCGAGAAGACCGAGAAGACACCCGCGGAACGCATGCCCAGGGACATGTCCCGCCGTACGCCCGGGATGTCCCCGGCCTGCACGGCGGCCGTCATGCGCGGGAAGAGCACCGTGACGATCGAGACGACCACGAGCGAGTGGGGAAGCAGGTAGATCGTCATCGCGTTCGTGTACGCGGCATTCCCGGCAAAGGCCTCGTCGAGCGACGTCCCGGCGCGGCCGGCGGCACCGAGCACGTTCGTGAGGAAGAGGACGCCGACCTGCTCGAGCGCGACGGCCCCGATGGTCCAACCGACCACCGACCCCGCGGCACGCAGGCCGATCCCGCGCAGCCCGAGCCGGAACCGCCACCGGAATCCGGAACGGCGCAGGGCGACCACGAGCACCAGGGCCTGGGCGGCGATGCCGAGCGTCGCCGTGCCGGCGAGCACCGCCGTCTGGGCCGACGACCACTGGGACAGGTCGGAGATGCCGCGGTCCGGCGCCGAACCCCACACCAGGAGGAACGCGCCGAACCCGAGCAGGGAGACGACGTTGTTCGCCACGGGCGCGACGCCGTAGGCGCCGAACTTGCCCTGCGCGTTGAGCACCTGGCCCAGCAGCATGTAGAGGCCGTAGAAGAAGACCTGGGGGATGCACCAGTACGCGAAGACCACGGCGAGGTGGCGCTCGTCGGTGGTCCAGGCGCCGCTGAGGGTGGACAGCCAGACGATCAGCGGGGCCGCGACGACGAGCACCGCCGTGAGCAGGAGCAGGCCGAGCCCCGAGATGCTGAGCAGCTTGTCGAGCCGCTCGCGGGCGTTGTGCGCGTTCATCGCCCGCAGGATCTGGGGGATGAGCACGGCCTGGAGCACGCCCGCCGAGATGAGCGCGAACAGCATGTTGGGCAGCTTGTTCGCGATGTCGAACGCATCCGCCACCGTGCCGACGGCGCCCACGCAGGCCACCAGGAGCATCGCGCGGATCAGCCCGGAGGCGCGGGACGCGACGGTACCCAGCGTCATCACGACGGAGCCGCGGCCGAGGCTGGTGCGTCGCACGGCGCCGGCGTCGTCGCTGCCGTTGTCGTCGCTACCGTCGTCGTCCTGACCGGCGTTGCCGGCGGCGGGGTCGCCGACCGGGTGCCAGCTCGCGCCCGCGGCGCCGGTCGGCGACCCGGGGTCGGTGGCGTCGCCCTCGCCGGGCAGGTCGGGCCGGCTGTCGTCGGGGAAGGCGGACGTCGAAGTCATGAGGGGTCGGTCTCCGTGGCCTGGGCGGGCGGCGTGCGGGCGGCGGGGATCCCGCCGCCGCCCGGGTCGTTCGGGTCGTCGTCGTGCGGGTCGCGTGGCGGACTGTCGTCGGGTGCGGCGGCGTCGGGCCCCTGGGGGTCGGCGGCGGCGTCCGCGACGCCCTCGTCCGTGGTCCGGGCCGAGGACCGCCCCCGACGCACCGTACGCCAGATGCCCCCGATGAAGAGGAGAGCGACCAGGGCGGCGACGACGGCGGTGCCCGCGGTCTCCCACCCCGCGCGGACGCGGAGCGAGAAGCTCGTGGGCCCGGCGACGACCGTGCCGCTCGGCGCGAGCACCTCGACCTGCAGGTTGACGTCGCCGGAGCCGATGGCGCGCACGGGGACGTGCACGTTGGACGACGTGCCGGCGGGGACGACGACCGTCGGGCGGGACTCGACGACCAGCCGGGACGCGTCGGGCCGCAGCACCACCGTGACGGTGGCGTCCACGGGCAGCTCGTTCGAGACGGTCACGGGCAGCTTGCCGGTGTCGCTGACGAGCGTCACGTTGGACCGGTCGGCGACGCTGATGCCCTGCTGGAGGGCGTCGGACTGCTCCACGGCGAGGTCGACGGCGCGCTCACGGGCGTCGCGCTCCGTGCGTGCGGCGACGGCGAGCGGGGCGACGAGCGCCTGGTCGGCGTCGCCGCTCAGCTCGACGGGGTCGCTGGCCACGGTCGAGAACGCGGCGAGGTCGCGGTGGGAGTCGAGGAGCCGGCGGACGGAGGAGGGCGCCAGCTCGCCCTTCGACCGACCGGCCCGCTCGCCCCGTGCGGGCTCGTCGCGCGGCACGCGGGAGGCGGGGGCGGCGACGGTCTCGGACAGCGGCACGACGTCGGCCCACGACGCGTCGTGGAGGGCGCCGAGCACCGTGCCCACCAGGGCGGGGTCGGGGGACCAGTCCCGGGGCAGGGCGGCGAGCAGGTGCAGGTCCTGCTGCCCGGAGTCCTGCTGCTGGAGCGCGACGAGCGCGGCGTCGGCCAGCACGCGGGTGGACGCCTCCGCGGCGGACGGGGCGTCGTCACCGTCGGTGAGGGAGGCGAACGCGGACGACAGCCCGTCGTCGGCGACCAGCGCGGGCACCTTGCCCGACGACGTGTCCACGGCGGTGCGTGCGGAGGCGGCGGCTCCGTCGGCGGGGGCGAGGCCGTCGGCCACCACCACCTGGTCGACGGGCGCGTCGCGGCCGGCGGCGAGGGTGGCGGCGTCGGGCCGGCCCTCCGGCCAGCCGACGGTGAGGTCCCAGCCCTCCGGCCGCTGCCAGGCCGCCCCGAGCGCGGCCTCCCCGCCGGTCGCGGCCGCGACGTCCGCCCGGGTCGGGTCGGCGTGCGCGACCGCCGCGAGGTCGGGGTCGTAGCCGGGCAGCACGGCGACGTCGCTGGGTTCACCGGTCGCCGCGGTGCTCCGGGTGCCGATGGTGCTCGTCAGGCTCGCCGAGGTGTCGGCGTCGTCGCCGGTGACAGGGGCTCCGGTGAGCCGCGTGGCCCACGCCTGGGAGTCCCCGTCGCCGGAGGCGGCGGCCGCGGCGACGAGGGCCGGGTCGACCGCGAGCGACATCCCGGGTGACGTGCCGCTGACGGCCGCGGCGTCGAGCAGCCGGGCCAGCCGTCCGCCGGTCGCGGTGGCGGTGCCGAGCTCCAGGTCGTAGCCGTCCGGGTCGAGCGGGTCGACGGCGGGGCCCGTGACGGGCGCGGCGACGCTCACCGAGACCGGGTCGGGCGCGTCGCCCTCCGGCGCGAACAGCAGGAAGGTGTGGACGACGTCGAGCGTGGACCCGCCGCGGGTCAGCGCGACGGACATCTCCCGGGGCCCCCAGGGGTTCTCCGCGCTGAGGCCGAGGGAGTCGACGTCGAGCTCCATCGTCACCTGCGCGGTGTCCCCGGGCGCGAGGCGTTCGACGGTCTCGTCGACCTGGGGAGGTCCTGCGGTGCTGGTGCCGTCGTCCTGCGCCCAGGCCGACAGGCTCTCGCGCGAGGTGAGGGGCCGCCACGAGACGCCGAGGTCGAGCCCGGCGCCGTCGAGCACCACGTCGGTGCCGTTGGTGACCTGGAGGGTGAGCGTCACGGTGGAGCCGGGCGAGGCGAGCGTGGGCGCGGAGCCCACGAGCTCGACCGTCGCCTTCCCGTCGCGGGCGGCGGGCAGGAGGGACGGCGAGGTGAGGGCCGACGCCGACGTGCCGGGGAGCGCGACCAGCGCACCCGTCAGGAGCAGCCCGGCGAGCACGGCGATCACGGCCAGCACGGGCAGGAACGGCGCGCGGTGGAGGCGGGCCGGGCGGGCGGGCGGGGGTGCGGGTGCGGCGCCGGCACCCGAGGGTCGGGAGGTGGTCACGCGGCGGGCCTCACTCGACGGCGCCTCACTCGACAGCCCCGAGGCCGGGGTGCCCGAGCACCTCGGGCGTGCGGCGCAGCACCTGCTGCGCGACGACGGCGAGCCGCTGCTCGTTGGGGTAGGAGAGCCGCTCCGTCAGCTGCTCGACCGGTACCCAGAGGGCGTCCTCCGCCTCGCCGTCGGGATCGCCCTCCGCCGTGATGATGCCGCCCTCCGCGCGCAGGAGGAAGTGGTGCACCACCTTGTGGACGCGGTGGTCCTCGCCGCTGAACCAGTAGTCGATGACGCCCAGGCGGGTACGGATCGTGCCGAGGATGCCCGTCTCCTCGTGGATCTCGCGGACGGCCGCCTGCTCCGGCGTCTCCTCGCCCTCGAGGTGCCCCTTGGGCAGGCACCACTCGAGGCGCCCGCCGCGGTTGCGCCGCACGATGACGGCGGCCTCGGGACCGCCGGCGGCGACCTGGACGACGAGCCCTCCCGCCGACGTCTCCTCGTGGACCGGCAGGTGCGTCGTCGTGCCCGACGGGGCGACGCCCACGACGGCGGGTGTCGCGGTGCCGCGCGGGCCGGAGAGTCGCGCGGGGTCGACCTTGAGCGGGTGTCCTCCCGGTGGCACGGGGACCGGCGCGGCCGGGCGCCGGCGCCGCGGGCCGGGAACCGGGGCCGGGGATGACATGCGCCCCACCCTACCGAGTGGAGACGCCCCGCCGGCCCAGTCTCCGGGGCGCCGACGCCCGGGATCTGGGAGGATGGGACGCCGTGTCGACCCCTGAACCCCCGGCCCCCGCCGCGCTGCTGCGCCGCGCCCTCGCCGTGCTGACCGAGATGGCCCCCGCGGCGGTCGAGCTGGGCGAGGTGTTCCGCGCCGCCGGGCACGAGCTCGCGCTGGTCGGCGGGCCCGTCCGCGACGCCTTCCTCGGCCGCGCGAGCAACGACCTGGACTTCGCGACCTCCGCGTCGCCCGACGAGACGCAGGCCCTGCTGGCCCGCTGGGGCGACGCCCACTGGGACATCGGCAAGGAGTTCGGCACGATCGGGGCGCGGCGGTTCGCGCGCACCGGGGGAGGGTCGGGATCCGGGTCCGCGTCGGGCGACGTCGTCGTCGAGGTCACGACCTACCGCAGCGACGAGTACGACCCCGCCTCCCGCAAGCCGGTGGTGGCGTTCGGGGACACGCTCGACGGCGACCTGTCGCGGCGCGACTTCACGGTGAACGCGATGGCGGTGCGGCTGCCGGAGCTCACGTTCGTCGACCCGTTCGACGGGCTGTCCGACCTGGCGCGCGGCGTGCTGCGCACCCCGATCGCGCCGGAGCGGTCGTTCGACGACGACCCGCTGCGCATGATGCGCGCGGCGCGGTTCGCCGGCCAGCTCGGTTTCGAGGTCGAGCCCGCGACCCGCCAGGCGATCGTCGACATGGCGGGCCGGATCGACATCGTCTCGGCGGAGCGCGTGCAGGCCGAGATCTCCAAGCTGCTCCTGAGCGACCGCCCCCGCGCCGGCCTCGAGGTGCTGGTCGACACGGGGCTGGCCGACCACGTGCTGCCCGAGCTGCCCGCGCTGCGCCTGGAGATCGACGAGCACCACCGCCACAAGGACGTCTACCAGCACTCGCTCACCGTGCTGGAGCAGGCGATCGCCCAGGAGACCGGCCCGGACGGCCCGGTCCCGGCGCCCGACCTCGTGCTGCGCCTCGCCTCCCTGCTGCACGACGTCGGCAAGCCGGCCACGCGCCGCTTCGAGCCCGGCGGCGGCGTGAGCTTCCACCACCACGAGGTGGTCGGCGCGAAGCTGGTGGCCAAGCGGCTGCGCGCGCTCAAGTACGAGAAGCAGGTGGTCAAGGACGTGGCGCGGCTCGTCGAGCTGCACCTCCGCTTCCACGGCTACGGCGACGGGCAGTGGACGGACTCCGCGGTGCGCCGGTACGTCACCGACGCGGGCCCGCTGCTGGAGCGCCTGCACCGGCTGACCCGCGCCGACTCCACCACGAGGAACAAGCGCAAGGCGCAGCGTCTCGCCGACTCGTACTCCGACCTCGAGCAACGCATCGCGGTCCTGCGCGAGCAGGAGGAGATCGACGCGATCCGCCCGGACCTGGACGGATCGCAGATCATGGCGGTCCTCGGCGTCGCGCCCGGGCCCGTCGTCGGGCAGGCGTACAAGCACCTGCTCGCCCTGCGGATGGAGCACGGGCCGCTCGGCGCGGAGCGCGCGGAGCAGGAGCTGCGCACCTGGTGGGCGGGCCGCGAGGCCTGACCGACCCCTCCCTCACGGGCCCGCGACGGGTCTATCCTCACGCTTGCGCGCGGGCCCGACGACGAGCCCCCGGAGCGCGACGAGCGGAGGCTGGGCATGAGCGGGTCCGGGACGACGTCGGGTGGTGCGTCCGGCGGGGCCGTCGGCGCCCCGATCGGCGCAGGGGGCGGAGCGGGCGGCGACGCCGCCGACCGGCGAGCGCGCCTCGTGGTCACGGCGTTCTACCTGGTGCAGGGCATGTGCTTCGCCGGCCTGCTCGCCCAGGTGCCGACGCTGCAGCACGACCTCGGCATCTCGGACGGCACGCTGACGCTGATCCTGCTGCTGGTCCCGGTCGTGGCCGGCGTCGGCAGCGTGCTCGCCGGCGCGCTGGCCCCGCGGGTGGGCAGCGCCCGGCTGCTGCACGTGTGCGGGCCGCTGGTGGCGCTCGCCGTCCTGGGCGCGGGCCTGGCGCCGACCGTCACGGTCCTCTACCCGGTGGTCGCGGCGGTGGGTCTCCTGCTCGGCCTGGTCGACGCGAGCATGAACATGCAGGGCGTGGAGGTCGAGCAGCGGTACGGCCGCAGCCTGCTCAACTCGTTCCACGGCGCGTGGAGCGTGGGCGGCATCCTCGGGTCCCTGGCGGCCGTGCTGGCGCACTCGCTGGGCTGGTCGCTCGCCGCCGGGCTCGGGCTCGTCGCCGCGGTCGGCGTGGCCGTCGACCTCGTCGCGACGGCGGCGTCCGGTGGCGGCGCACCCCGCCCCGCCGAGCGGCAGGCGGTGCCGGGACTGGTGCTGCCGGAGCAGCCCGTCGCCGTCGCCCCGCGGCAGGACGCCGGCGCGTCGCGCGCCGCCCGCCCGCCGTGGGGGCCGCTGGTCCTGGTCGGCCTCGCGGTGACGATCGTGTACGTCGCCGACTCGGCGACGTCGAACTGGTCCACCAAGTACATCCAGGACGCGCTGGGAGCGGCGGCGAACGTCGCGCCGCTGGGCCTCGCCGCGTACCTGGGCTGCCAGCTCCTGGGGCGGCTCGCGGCGGACCGGCAGGTCAACCGGTTCGGGCCGGTGGTGCCGGTGGCCGTCGGCGGGGTCGTCGGGGCGGCGGGGCTCGCCGCCGTGACGCTGGCACCGGGGCCGTGGGTCGCCGTCGTCGGCTTCGGGCTGACCGGGCTCGGCCTGAGCGTCGTGGTGCCGCTGTCGTTCTCCGTGGCGGGGCGCCTCGACCCCGACGGGACGGGGATCGCCGTCGCGCGCGTGAACCTCTTCAACTACGTGGGGTTCGTCGTGGGCGCGGGGCTGATCGGAGGTGTGGCCGAGCTGCTGAGCATGCGGCTCGCGTTCGCCGTCCCCGCGCTGCTGGCGCTCGGCGTGATCGCGCTGGCGCCCGCGTTCAAGGTCGCGGCGCGCGACGGCGTCGCCTCCCCGGCCGCGGCGCCCTGACGACGGGCGTGGGGACGACGACGGGCGGCCACCGTCGTGCGACGGTGACCGCCCGCGGCGGCGCTCCCGGCCCGTGACGGGGCCGACCGGTCAGTGCGCCGCCGGCGCACCCTCGCCCTCGGGCGAGGCGGGCACGCGGCGCAGCAGGAGCGACAGCCCCACCGCGACGAGCATGATCGCCGCGCCCCAGACGAACGCGTCGCCGACGCCCTCGGCGAGCGCGACCTGCGCCGTCGCGCCGTCCTCCATGAGGGCGACCGACCGCGTGGTCATGACCGCGACGAACATCGCGGTGCCGGCGGCCCCGGCGAGCTGCTGGACCGTGCCGATGGCGGCCGACCCGTGCGAGTACAGGGGCGGGGTGAGCGACGACAGCGCCGAGGTGAACAGCGGCGTGAACATGAACGCCAGGCCGAGGCTGAGCGTCACGTGCAGCGCCAGGATGTACCAGGGCGACGAGTCCGCGTGCACCTGCGTGAACAGGGCGAGCGCGATGGTCACGACGACCAGGCCGGGCGTGACCAGCGGGCGCGGGCCCACCCGGTCGTACAGGCGGCCGACCGTCGGTCCGAGCAGACCCATGAGCAGGCCGCCGGGGAGCACGACGAGGCCGGTGGCCAGCGGCTCGAGCCCCATCGCGTCCTGCAGGAACAGCGGCAGCAGGATGAGCGAGCCGAACATGGCGAGCATGCCGACCGCCATGATGGCGAGGCCGACCGAGAACCCGCGGAACCGGAACACGCTCAGGTCGAGCAGCGCGCGGTCGTCGCGGGCCAGGAGGAGCTGGCGCCACACGAACGCACCCAGCACCAGCAGCCCGACGACGATCGGGATCCACGGCGCGACGGGCGGCGCGTGCCGCGCGGCCTCGCCGATGCTGGACAGGCCGTACACGAGGCCGCCGAACGCGACCGCGGCGAGGAACAGCGACAGCGGGTCGAGGCGCGAGTGTGTACGGTCGGCCACGTCCCGGACGTACAGGAAGCCCATGACCAGGGCGATCACGGCGATCGGGAGCACGATGCCGAAGACCCAGCGCCAGCTCAGCGCGTCGAGGATGATGCCCGAGATGGCCGGGCCGAGCGCCGGGGCGGCCGCCATGACGATGGAGATGTTGCCCATCACCTTGCCGCGGATCGCCGGGGGCACGACCGTCATGATCGTGGTCATGAGCAGCGGCATCATGATCGCAGTGCCCGACGCCTGCACGATGCGACCGCCCAGCAGCCAGCCGAAGCCGGGGGAGAGCGCCGCGAGGAGCGTGCCCGCGCTGAACAGCGACATCGCGAGGAGATAGGCGCCGCGCGTGCCGAGGCGCTGCAGCAGGAACCCGGTCGCCGGGATGATCACCGACATCGTGAGCATGAACGCGGTGGTGAGCCACTGTCCGGTGCTCGCGGTGATGCCCAGGTCGGTCATGAGCGGGGCGAGGGCCACGCTCATCGTCGTCTCGTTGAGGATGACGACGAACGCGGAGCCCAGGAGCAGCGCGATGACGGTGAACTGCTGGCGCGTGAGGCGCTGGGGCACGGCCTCGTCGATGACGATGCCGCGCGACGGCGCGGTCGTGTCGGCGGTGCCGGGAGCGGTGGCGGGAGTCGTCAGGGTGGCCTCCGGGGTCTGCGCGTCGGGTGTGACGGTGGGGTCGGTCTGTCGGGGGGCTGGCACGCTGTGCTCCGCTCGCGTCGTGCCGGGGAACCCGGCGGAGGGCAGGTGAGAGCCGACGCCGGTGGGCGCGGCACGTCGTCGTGGTCGGTCGTGGTCCCGGGGGACGGTCACCCTCGGAGCGGTCGCCGGACGGGCGAGACCGTACTGTGTACGACCACGAACCATCCTGCGATATTCCCGCTTCCCGTGACGACCTGATTTCCGGTCGGAACTCGTCGGTCGCTCAGGGCGGGGTCGTGCGCGGCGTGCGGGCGGGCGTCAGGCGCGCGCGGCGGCGTCCTCGGCGCCCCCGGCCCGGCGGACGCGGGGCGGCACCGGTGCCGGGGTGCGGGCGCCGCGCGTCGCCATGAGCAGCGCGGCGAGGACGTACGCGACGGCGAGGCCGACGAAGACGCCGCGGGACCAGCCGGTGTCCGGCAGGGTGAAGGCGGCGAGGGCGGCGGCGCCGACGAACGCGGCGTTGTAGAGCACGTCGTAGAAGGCGAAGGCGCGGCCGCGGAACTCGTCCTCGGCGTCGCGCTGGACGATCGTGTCGACGGCGATCTTGGTGCCCTGCGCCGCGAGGCCGAGCAGCGCGGCGCCGGTGTACACGACCGCGCGCTCCGGCGTCGTGACGAGGAGCAGCTGGCTGGCGGCCGCGAGCAGCAGCATGACGGCGATCCAGCCCTGCGGTCCGGTGCGGCGCGAGAGCGTGGGCGTCAGCACCATCGCGACGGCGCCGCCCACGCCCGTGAGGCCGATGACGACGGCGAAGGTCGCCATCCCGGCGCTCTGGCTGCCGGGGTCCAGCAGGTTGCGCGAGATGAGGATCGACGCGATGAACACGACGCCGTAGAGGAAGCGGTGCACGGCCATGGCGAGCAGCGCCTGGCCGGGGGTGCGGCGCGCGACGAGGTAGCGGGCGCCGTCGGCGAGCCCACGGGCGACCTTGGCGATCTCGCCCCGCAGGTCGGCCTCCGCCGGCCGCTCGGGGCCGAGCTGGGTGCGCCGCAGGCGGGTGGCGAGCAGGGACGCGACGCCGAAGACGAGCGCCGCGCACACGAGGGCGGACGAGTCCTTGACCCGGCCGGGCTCGAACGCCAGGCCGAGGACGAAGCCGATGCCGCCGCCGACGAACGCCGCGCCCGCGCCGAGCGTGGGGGACAGCGAGTTGGCGGTGAGCAGCAGCGGGCCGTCGACGACGCGCGGCAGGCCCGCGGACAGCCCGGCGAGGAGGAAGCGGTTGACCGACAGGGCGGCCAGGCCGATCGCGTAGATCGCCCAGCCGACGCCGCCGGCCAGCATGACGCCCGCCATCGCGAGCGTGAGGACCACGCGCACCGCGTTGCCCCACACCAGCACCTGGCGGCGTTGCCACCGGTCGAGCAGCACGCCCGCGAAGGGGCCGACGATCGTGAACGGCGCGAGCATGACGGCGAACGCGCCGGCGATGGCCGCCGCCGTGCCCTGCGACTCGGGGGAGAAGAACAGCAGGGACGCCAGGCCCACCTGGAACATGCCGTCGCCGGCCTGCGAGACCAGCCGGACGGTGAAGAGCTTGCGGAAGCCCTCCAGCCGCAGCAGCGCGCGCAGCTCGTGCCAGGTCTCGCTCATCGCTCCCACGCCCACAGCCTAGGCGTTCGCCGTACCGCGCCTCCCGGGGGCGGTCCCCCCGATGGCCCGCGCGGCCGGCTCGTGAGTTCTGCAACCGGGCGACGGAAAGCTTTCGCCGTGACACCTCTTGTCGAGGCCTACTTACAAAGGTACCTTTCATAACTCCACGACGATGTGCTCCAGGTCACGTCGCGTCCGGACAGGAGGGCGTATGCCTCGCACGACCCCCACCCTCAGCCGTCGGGAGGTGCTCCGCGCGGGTGGCCTCGGCGCCGCCACGCTGGCGCTCGGCATCAGCGCACCGGAGACGGCCGGGGCGGCGTCGCCGTCGGACGGCTCGTTCGGTCTGGGGGTCGCGAGCGGCTCGCCGCGCCCGGACTCGATGGTGCTGTGGACGCGCCTCACCCGCGACCCGCTGGCCCCCGACGGACACGCAGGCATGCCGCTGCGGAGCTACGGCGTGCACTGGGAGGTCGCGACCGACCCGGACCTCGAGCACGTCGTGCGGCGCGGGCACGCGCTCGCGCAGCCGGAGCTGGCGCACTCGGTGCACCCCAAGGTCACCGGCCTGCGACCGGGGACCGAGTACTTCTACCGGTTCCGCTCGGGCACCACCGCGAGCACCGTGGGGCGCTTCCGCACGCTGCCGGCCGCCCCCGCCGTCCCGGACACGTTCACGGTGGGCGTCGTCTCGTGCCAGGCCTGGTACCACGGCCACTTCACGGCGCACCGGCACCTCGCGGCAGAGCCCGGGCTCGACCTGGTGGTCTTCGGGGGCGACTACGTCTACGAGTACGGGATCACGGCGGCGAACCTGTGGCGTCAGGGGGTGTCGGTCGCGCCGGAGCACGCCGCCGAGGTGCAGACCCTGGAGCAGTACCGGCTGCGGTACGCCCTCACCAAGAGCGACCCGCACCTGCAGGCGCTGCACGCGCGCGTCCCGGCCGTGGCGATCTGGGACGACCACGAGGTGCAGAACAACTACGTGGGCGGTCGCTCCGCCTACGGCCTGCCCGACGAGATCTTCGCGCACCGCGTGGCCGTGGCCTACCGGGCGTTCTACGAGCACCTGCCGGTGGACCTCGAGGCGCTGCCCGACGGCCCCGGCTCGGACATCACCACGGGCTTCGACGTCGGCCGCCTGGCGAGGTTCTCCCTGCTGGACACCCGGCAGCACCGCGACCCCGTCCCGGAGACCGCCGAGGAGCAGGCCGACCCCGCGCGCACCATGCTCGGCCGTGCGCAGGAACGATGGGTGGAGGAGCGCCTGGTCGACAGCCCGGCGGTCTGGAACGTCGTGGCGAGCGGCGTGGTGCTCATGCCGGTCACGGAGGACCGGACGGACCAGTGGGACGGCTACCCCGCGGCGCGGGCGCGGCTGCTCGACGCGATGGCCCGCAGCAGCGGCGTCGTCGTCCTCTCGGGGGACATCCACCACGCGGTCGCCGGCGAGCTGCGCGCGGACGTCGGCGACCCGGGGGCGGGGAACCTGGGCGTGGAGCTGGTCTGCACGTCCGTGGCCTCGGACGGCGACGGCGCTCCGACGGACGACTACGCCCCGGACTGGCTCCAGCACGACTACGTGCGGCTCTACGACGGCCGGCGCGGCTACCTGACGGTCACCCTGACCCCGCAGGCGATGACGTCGACCTTCGTCTGCGTGCCGTGGGTGGAGGCCGACGACACCGCCCCGCGCGAGGTCCTCGCCCGTTTCGTCACCCCCGCGGGCACGTCCCGCCTCGTCGAGGCCTGAAGGAGGCATCGTGCCCGTCCCGTCGTCCCAGCGGCCCAGGCAGGTCACCGGCCTGCGCGCCGAGCCCGCGATCGCCCGCACCGAGCTGAGCTGGCGCTCGCTCGGCTTCGAGCCGCTCATCGACCACTACCGGGTGCACGCGGTCCGGGGAGCCCGCGGCCGCTTCGAGCCGGACGGGGCCAACCTCGTCGGCAAGACGGTGTACCCGCAGCTCACGCACCACGTCGACCCCCGCGGCGAGACCTGGACCTACCGCGTCGTCGCGGTGTCCGACGCCGGGCGGACCGCGCGCGCGAGCGACGTGCTCGTGGCCAGCTCGGTGGCGTCCGTCGTGGGGACCGGCCTGCCGGTCGCGACGATCGGCGACTTCGACGCCCGGACGCTGGAGCACCGCTTCGCGCCGTCGGGGTACGCGCAGATCCCGGCGGCCTACCCGGACGCCGTGATCGAGCTCGAGCAGGGCGTCGACACCCCTGCGGACGCCTGGCCCTACCTGCTGCCGGGACCCGGCGACGCCTGGGCGGGCCGCAAGGCGTACACCGCGCGCTGGCGCCTCCCGCTGCCCGCCGCTCCCGCGGCCGACCACGACCTCGCGCTCTGGCTCGTCGACACGACCCGCCTGGGCGGCACGCTCCGGGTGGCCGTCAACGGCACCGCGCTGGCCGACGTCGCCCTGCCCCCGGGCGGGACGCGCGGCTCGCGCGAGGGGGACGCCACCGTGCCGGGGACGGCGCTGGTCCGCTCGTACCACGAGCTCCCGGTGCCCGCCGGGCTGCTGCGCGAGGGCGCGAACACGATCGAGCTCGTCCTCGCCGAGGGTGGCTGGGTGGCGTGGGACGCCCTCGGCCTGTTCGCCCGGCGATGACGGCTCGAGGAACACGGGGAGAGGGACGGGGAGACATGGTCCGCAGCGGTGGTGACCGGCACGTCACGGACGTGCGCCGACGCAACACGCTCAGCTGTATCGAGGTGCTGCGGGGCAGCCAGGCGACGACGCTGACCGCGCTCGCGAAGGACACCGGCCTGTCGCGACCCACCGTCGAGTCGATCGTCGCCGAGCTCGTCGAGCGCGGCCTGGCCCGCGAGGTGTCCGGGGTGGAGGAGGGCGCGGTGGGGCGGCCCGCACGCCGGTACGCCTTCGCGGCCGACGCGCGGTACGTGGTCGGCCTCGACCTGGGCGTGCACTCCGTGACCGGGATGCTGGCCGACCTGGCGGGCCAGGTCCGCGCCGTCGTGCGGCGCACCGTGGACGGCCCGGTCGACGGCGTGGAGCGGCTCGAGACGGCCCGCGCCGTGCAGCGCGAGCTCCTGGACGTGGTCGGGGCGCCGCGGTCGCGCGTCGCCGCCGTGGCAGCGGCGGTGCCCGGCATCGTGGACGGCGAGCGGGTCCGCCTCTCGCTGCCGATCCCCGACTGGACCGGCGTCAATCTCGCGGCCCGGCTCAAGACGGGCGGCGAGCACCCGGTGATCGTCGAGAACGACATCAACATGGCCGCCCTGGCCGAGCACGCGCTGGGGGCGGCCCGGCTCGCCGACGACGTCGTCCTGGTGCAGCTGGGCTACCGCGTGGGCGCCGCCCTCGTGCTCGGGGGCCAGGTCTACCGCGGGAACCGGTTCGCCGCGGGCGAGGTCGGGGACTTCGAGTGGATGGGCTGGGACGGCTGGCTCGAGGGCAGCCTGCTCCGGGAGATCGAGGAGGCGGGCGGCGCCGAGCAGGTCGCCCAGCGCGCCCAGGAGGGCGACGGCGCGGCGCTCGGCCTGCTCCAGCAGTACGCGCGCCGGGTCGCCCCCGGCGTCGCGACGCTCGCGATGGTCGCCGACCCGGAGTGCGTGGTGCTCGGCGGCGGTCTGTCCCGCGCGGGCGAGCTGCTCCGGGTGCCGCTGCAGGAGGAGGTCGACCGGCTCGTGCGGCCGCGCGCCGCGGCGTCGCTGGTGACGTCGGCGTTCGCGTCGGACGGCGCCGCCCTCGGCGCGCTCGTGCGGGCCCTGGAGGTCGGCTCCCGCGACGTCTTCGGCAGCAGCGACGTCGCGGCCCCGCCGCTGAGCGCGGCGGACCCGGCGGCGACGCTCGCCGAGGCGCTCGCCGCCGCCACGCCGTCCTCGGCGTCGGTCGCCGTGGGGAACGACACGAACGACACGGACGACACGGAGGTCCCGGGGGAGCCGCGGGCGGCGGAGGTCCGCGAGCCGCTGCGGGTCGCGGTGGTCGGGGTCGGCGCGCGCGCCGGGCTGGCACGGTGGGTGGGCCGCACGGGCGTCCCGGCCCGCGTCGTCGAGGCGGTCGACGTCGACCCCGGGGGCCGCGCCCGCGCGCACGAGCTGTTCGGCCCCGGCACGGCGTTCGCGGCCGACCACCGCGGGCTGGTCGCCCGGGCGGGCGCGGAGGACGGCGTCGACGCGGCCTTCGTCTGCACCCCCGACGACACGCACGCCGACATCGCCGAGGACCTGCTGCGGGCGGGCGTCGCCGTCTACCTCGAGAAGCCGCTGGCCACGACCACCCAGGACTGCGACCGGGTGCTCGCCGCGGCGGCAGAGACCGGCACGAAGCTCTACGTGGGCCACAACATGCGGCACATGGCGGTCGTGCGGACGATGCGGGACGTCGTCGCCCGCGGCGAGATCGGGGACGTGCAGGCCGTGTGGTGCCGGCACTTCGTCGGCAACGGCGGCGACTACTACTTCAAGGACTGGCACGCCGACCGGGCGCGCAGCACGGGGCTCCTGCTGCAGAAGGCCGTGCACGACATCGACGTCATCCACTGGCTGGCCGGCTCCACGACGCGGGACGTCGTCGGGATGGGCGACCTGCAGGTCTACGGGCGCGTGACCGATCGCGCGGACCGCACCGGGCAGCTCATGACCGACTGGTTCTCCTACGACAACTGGCCGCCGCTCGAGCAGACGGGCCTGCACCCGACGATCGACGTCGAGGACACGTCGATGATGCTCATGCGGCTCGACAACGGTGTGCTCGCGAGCTACGAGCAGTGCCACTTCACGCCCGACTACTGGCGCAACTACACGGTGATCGGCACCCGCGGCCGCCTCGAGAACGTCGGGGACGGCGACGGCGCCTCGGTCCGGGTGTGGAACCGCCGCACGTCGTGGTCCGAGCACGGCGACGTCGAGTACCCGGTGGACGCGGCCGGCCCGGGCCACCAGGACGCCGACCGGCTCACCGTGGACGAGTTCCTGCGTCACGTGGCCGAGGGAGCCCCGATCACCACCTCACCGGTGATGGCCCGCGACGCGGTCGCGACCGGCATCGCCGCCACCGTCTCGCTGCGCGCAGGGTCCGCGCCGCAGCGTGTCCGACCCGTGGCCCCCGAGGTCGCGGCCCACTTCGACGACGATGTCGACCCCGCGGCACCGACGCCGCGGACCTGAGAGACCCATCAACCCGAGGAGCACCCCGATGAAGCATCTCCTGCGCAGCGCGTCCCTCGCGGGCGTCGCGGCCGTGGCACTGACGCTCTCCGCGTGCGGGGGCGGCGGCGACGCCGCCGAGGACAGCGCCGAGGTCGCGCCGACCGACGCCCAGGCCGAGATCACGTACGCGATCTGGGACGAGAACCAGAAGCCCGCGATCGACCAGAACATCAAGGACTTCAACGAGACGTACCCGAACATCAAGGTCACCGTGGACCTGACCCCGTTCCAGCAGTACTTCACCAAGCTGCAGACGCAGGGGGAGTCGCGGACGCTGCCCGACGTGTTCTGGATGAACGGCCCGAACGTCCAGCTCTACGCCGCGAACGACCTGCTCCAGCCGGTCACGGGCCTCGTGGACGCCGGCGAGATCGACCCGTCGAAGTACCCCGACGCCCTCAACCAGCTCTACTCGTTCGAGGACACGCAGTACGGCGTACCCAAGGACTTCGACACCGTCGCCCTCTGGTACAACAAGGCGCTCTTCGAGAAGGCCGGCGTCGACCTCCCCACCGACGACTGGACGTGGGACGAGTTCCAGGACGCGGCCGGCAAGATCTCCGACGAGCTCTCCGACCAGGGCGTCTACGGGGTGGTCTCCGAGATCAACGGCATCGGACAGAGCAGCTACTACAACACGATCCTCCAGGCCGGCGGAGAGATCATCTCGGACGACGGCACGACGTCCGGGTACGACAGCCCCGAGGCCGCCGAGGGGCTCCAGCTGTGGGCCGACCTCATCGCCGACGGGGCCGCGCCGACCCTCCAGCAGATGTCCGACACCAAGCCGAACGTGTGGTTCGGCTCGGGCAAGGCGGCGATGTTCTGGTCCGGCAACTGGTCGGTCGCGGAGATGAAGGACTCGCCGAACAAGGACGACTTCGGCATCGTCCGGCTCCCCGCCGGGCCCGAGCGGCGCGCCACCGTCATCCACGGCGTCGGGAACGTCGTCGCCGCGGACAGCGAGAACAATGCGGCCGCCAACGCCTTCCTGGCCTACCTCGGCTCCGAGGAGGCGCAGCGCACGCAGGCGGAGATGGGCGTGGCGAACCCGGCCTACTCCGGGACGCAGCAGGCGTTCGTCGACTCGGTCCCGAGCTTCGGCATCGACGTCTTCATCGACTCGGCCGAGGACATGGCCTTCCCGTACCCGATCTCGCAGAACACGGCGGCGTGGAACGCGCTCGAGACCGAGCTGCTGCCGCAGGCGCTCTCCGGGGAGCGCCCCGTCGAGGAGGTCGCCCAGGAGCTGGCCGACGCCATGAACGAGGAGCTCGCGAAGGAATGACCTCCGTCGACCGATCCCCCCGGGCGGGCGTCGTCGCGCCCGCCCGGGGCTCCGCCCCGCGCACCGTGGCCGGGGGCACCGCGCCCCGGGGGCCCCGGCACGGGTACGACGGCTGGTGGCCCGTCCTCTTCGTGCTGCCCACGATGTTCGGCGTCGTCCTGTTCTACCTGTGGCCGATCGTCCAGACGGGCTACTTCAGCCTCACCGAGTGGGGCGCCTTCGGCGGCCAGACGTGGGTGGGCCTCGAGAACTACCAGCGGCTCGCCCGCGACCCCGACCTGGGGACCGCCGTCGTCAACACGCTGGTCTACACGGCGATCGTGCTGCTCGGCATCCCGATCGCGATGTTCGTCGCGAGCCTGCTGCACCGGCCCGGGATGCGGTTCACGGCGTTCTACCGGGTGCTGTACTTCATGCCCTACGTCGCGATGCCGACGGCCGTGGCGATGGTGTGGCGGCTGATCTTCAACGGCGACTTCGGGATCCTCAACCAGGCGCTCGCCGTGGTCGGCATCGACGGCCCGTCGTGGACCTCGACGCCGGGCTTCGCGCTCGTCGCGGTGTCCGTCGTCGGCCTGTGGACGTCGCTCGGCTTCGCGATCATCATCCTGTCCGCCGGGCTGCGGACCATCCCCCCGGAGCTCTACGAGGCGGCGTCGCTCGACGGCGCGTCGGCCTGGCGGCAGTTCCGCTCCGTCACCGTCCCGCTGCTGACCCCCAGCGTCTTCTTCGTCACCGTCATCACGGTCATCAACGGCTTCCAGCTGTTCGACCTGCTGTACGCCCTCATGGGCCAGGCCAACCCGGCGATGCAGCAGACGCAGTCCCTCGTCTACCTCTTCTACAACGAGGCCTTCCTGCGCAACGACAAGGGCTTCGCCGCCGCCATCGCGATGGTGATCCTGCTGATCGTCGGCGCCGTCACGCTGCTCCAGTTCCGCATGCAGAGGAGGTGGGTCACCTATGCCTGACGCGACCCTCACGACGACCGCTCCCGCGCTCGCCGGGCGACCGACGGCGCCCCGCCGCCGCACGTCGCGCCACGGGTCCAACGCCTGGGCGCACCTGGTGCTCGCCGTCGGCGGCGTGGTGATGGTGTTCCCGTTCGTGTGGCAGCTGCTCACGTCGCTGTCCACGAACGCCCAGGTGATGAGCGTGCCCCCGGTGTTCTGGCCGGGGGAGCTGCAGTGGGGCAACTACGCCGAGGTGTTCTCCAAGCTCCCGTTCCTCCAGGAGTTCTGGGTCTCGGTCTCGATCACCGTGGCGCGCACGGCGGGCCAGCTCGTGCTGTGCTCGATGGCCGGCTACGCGTTCGCGCGCATGCGGTTCCCGCTGCGGGGCGTGCTGCTCGCGCTGGTGCTGTCCATCCTCATGGTGCCGTCGCAGGTGTACCTCATCCCGCAGTACCAGATCATCAACGGGCTCGGCTGGCTGAACACCGTGGCCGGCATCGCCGCCCCGGGGATCTTCAGCGCGTTCGGCACCTTCCTCATGATGCAGTTCTTCAGGGGCGTGCCCGACTCGCTCGAGGAGGCCGCGCGGCTCGACGGCGCCAACCCGTTCCAGGTCTTCTGGCGGGTCATGCTGCCGCTCGCCGGGCCCAGCCTCGGCGCCCTGACGATCATCACCGTCCTGTGGTCCTGGAACGACCTCCTGTGGCCGCTCGTCGTCTCGACCCGCGCCGAGAGCATGCCGCTCGCGGCCGGCATCGCGACGTTCGCGGGGCGCACCACCACCGACTACACGGTGATGATGGCGGCCAGCGCGCTCGCCATGGCGCCCATCCTCCTGCTCTTCGTCGTCATGCAGCGCCGTGTGATCGACGGTCTCGCCCATTCCGGACTCAAGTAGGGAGCACGATGACTGCTGCAGAGCCTTCCCCCGCCCTCACGGTCGGTCTCGTCGGCGCGGGCGGCATCGCCCGGGCCCACGCGCCGGCGTGGCGCGCGCTCGGCGCGGACCTCGTCGTCCACTCGACGGACGGCGCCGCCGAGCTCGCGGCCGCGCACGGCGGACGGGTCGTCGCCGGGCTCGACGAGCTGCTCGACGTCGCGGACGTCGTCGACGTCGTGACCCCGACGCCCACCCACCTCGAGGTGGCGACGGCCGCCCTCGCGGCCGGGCGCCACGTCCTGTGCGAGAAGCCGCTGGGCCGCACGTCGCGTGACGCCGTCGCGATGCTCGAGGCGGCCCGCGCCGCGGACCGGCAGCTCTACCCGGGGCACGTCGTGCGGTTCTTCCCGGAGTACGCCCTGATGCGCCGGGCCGTGCGGTCCGGGGAGATCGGGGCGCCGGCCGTCCTGCGGTTCGCGCGCGGTGGGATGTTCCCCGCCTGGTCCCCGTGGTTCGCGGACGACGCCCAGTCGGGCGGCGTGGTGCTGGACCTCATGATCCACGACCTCGACCTCGCCCGGTGGGTCGCGGGCGAGGTCACGAGCGTGCACGCCACCCGACGGTCCCTCGAGGAGGGCGGGGCCCCGCACACGCTCGCGCACGCCGTGCTCACCCACGCCGGCGGCGCGATCAGTCACGTGCGAGGGCTGTGGGGGGCGCCGCACACCACCTTCCGGACGTCGTTCCACGTCGCCGGGGCCGCCGGGACGCTGCGGTTCGACTCGGCCGAGGCCGCGGGGGTGCGGTCGGACCTCCCGCCGGTCCCGGCCGGCGGACAGGACCGGCCGGCCCCCGCCGCCGGCGAGAGCCCGTACCTCACGGAGATCCGGGAGGTCGCCCGGGCGTTCGCGGCGTCCCCGACGTCGTTGGCGCCCGACGACCCGCACCACCCGCGGGTGAGCGCCGTCGACGGCGTGATCGCCGTCGAGATCGCCGAGGCCGCGCTCGCCTCCATCGCGTCCGGGGAGCCCGTCGCCCTGGACACGGCCGCCCGGGCCCGCGCCCTGGCCGACCTCGAGACCACCGGGAGCCGAGCATGACGCCCACCCCGGCCCCGCTGCGGGTCGCGATCCTGTCGTTCGCGCACGTGCATGCCGCGTCGTACGTCGCGCTGCTGCGTGGCCGGCACGACGTCGAGCTCCTCACCGCCGACCCCGACGCCGCCATGGCCCCCGCCGGCGAGCTGCGCGGGGCCGCGTTCGCCGCGGAGCACGGCGCCGCCTACGTGGACACCTATGCGGAGGCGCTCGCCTGGCGGCCCGACGCCGTCATCGTGTGCAGCGAGAACTCCCGGCACCGGGACGTCGTGCTCGCCGCCGCGGCGGCCGGCGCGCACGTGCTGTGCGAGAAGCCGCTCGCGACCCGGGTCGAGGACGCGGAGGAGATGGTGGCGGCGTGCGACGCCGCCGGGGTGCGCCTCATGACGGCCTACCCGGTGCGGTTCAGCCCCGAGTTCGGCACGCTGCGCGGACTGGTGGCGTCGGGCGCGCTCGGCACGGTGCTCGGCGGGACGGGGACGAACAACGGCAAGGTGCCCGCGGGCCGCGCCTGGTTCACCGACCCCGAGCTGGCGGGGGGCGGGGCGCTCGCGGACCACGTGGTCCACCTGGCCGACCTGCTCGACGCGCTGCTCGGGGAGGAGCCGGTCGCGGTGCGCGCCGTGAGCAACCGGGTCCTGCACGGGGACGACCCGCAGGTGCGCGCCGAGACCGGCGCGCTGGTGAGCCTCACCTACGCGGGCGGCGCGGAGATCGTCGTCGACTGCTCGTGGTCCGTGCCCGACGGCGCACCCACGTGGGGCGGCCTCACGCTGCAGGTGGTCGGCACCGGCGGCACGGTCGAGATCGACCCGTTCGCGGCGCACGTCGGCGGGCTCGTGGCGCAGGGGACGCGGCAGGCGTGGCTCGGGTTCGGCGAGAACCTGGACGCGCTGATGCTCGAGCACTTCCTGGGGTGCGTCCGCACGGGGGAGACGCCGGGACCGGACGGGCAGGTCGGGCTGCGCACGCTGCGCGTCGTCGCCGCGGCGCAGCGTTCGGCCGCCGAGGGCGGTGCGGTGGTGCGGCCGGGGGCATGACGCGACGAGGCCGGGGCACGTCCGTGCCCCGGCCTTCGTCCTCACGCGGTGGTCGTCAGCGCTCGACCTCGCCGCGGATGAACGCCTCGAGCTGGGCGCGGCCCGCGGTGTCCTCCATCTGCACGGGCGGGGACTTCATGAAGTACGTCGACGCCGAGAGGATCGGGCCGCCGATGCCGCGGTCGAGCGCGATCTTGGCGGCGCGCACCGCGTCGATGATGATGCCGGCCGAGTTGGGGGAGTCCCACACCTCGAGCTTGTACTCCAGGTTCAGGGGCACCTCGCCGAACGCGCGGCCCTCGAGGCGCACGTACGCCCACTTGCGGTCGTCGAGCCAGGCGACGTAGTCCGACGGGCCGATGTGGACGTTGCGGTCCTCCTTCTTGCCGCCGAGCGGGCCCTCGAGGTTCGAGGTCACCGCCTGCGTCTTGGAGACCTTCTTCGACTCGAGGCGGTCGCGCTGCAGCATGTTCTTGAAGTCCATGTTGCCGCCGACGTTGAGCTGGTACGTGCGGTCGAGCACGACGCCGCGGTCCTCGAACAGCTTGGCGAGCACGCGGTGCGTGATCGTGGCGCCGACCTGCGACTTGATGTCGTCGCCGACGATCGGCACACCGGCATCCTCGAACTTCTTCGCCCACTCGGGGTCGGACGCGATGAAGACGGGCAGCGCGTTGACGAAGGCGACCTTCGCGTCGATCGCGGCCTGCGCGTAGAACTTGTCCGCCGCCTCGGAGCCGACGGGCAGGTAGGAGACGAGGACGTCGACCTTCGCGTCCTTCAGCGCCTGCACGACGTCGACCGGCTCGGCGTCCGACTCGTCGATCGTGGCGGAGTAGTAGTCGCCGAGGCCGTCGAGGGTGTGGCCGCGCTGGACGGTGACGCCGGTGGGCGGCACGTCGGCGAACTTGATCGTGTTGTTCTCGGACGCGTGGATCGCCTCGGCGAGGTCGAAGCCGACCTTCTTCGCGTCGACGTCGAACGCCGCGACGAACTCCAGGTCACTCACGTGGTAGTCGCCGAGCTGCACGTGCATGAGGCCGGGGACGGTGTCGGTCGGGGCGGCGTCGCGGTAGTAATGCACGCCCTGGATCAGGGACGATGCACAGTTTCCGACACCGACGATGGCAACGCGGACGGAGGTCATCCTCGCTCCTTGTTTCTCTGGGCCGGGGCGTCCTGCACCCCGGCGCTGTGGTCGCGGGCGCGGCCGAGAGCACGGTCGCGTTCCGTGGTGATGAGTCCGTCGAGCCAACGCACCTCGCGCTCGACCTGTTCGAGCCCGTGGCGCTGCAGCTCGAGGGTGTACTCGTCGAGCCGCTCGCGGGTGCGTGCGGCAGACTCTCGGACCGCCTCCAGCCG
The DNA here is from genome assembly GCF_042885055.1 of Isoptericola sp. NPDC058082. Classification (NCBI taxonomy): domain Bacteria; kingdom Bacillati; phylum Actinomycetota; class Actinomycetes; order Micrococcales; family Promicromonosporaceae; genus Isoptericola; species Isoptericola sp. NPDC058082. The sequence goes on from NZ_JBHVSQ010000004.1 coordinate 210,415, forward strand.
CTCGGTGAGCCGGGTGCGCCGGCCCTCGAGGATACGGATGCGGGTCTCGGCGTCCGTCTGCGCGAAGAACGCGAAGCGGACGTCGAAGTTCTCGTCCTCCCAGGCGGCCGGGCCGGACGACGCGAGGACGGTCTGGAGGTGCTCCTTCCCGTCCGCCGTCAGCCGGTACACGATCCGCCCGCGCCGGCCCGACAGCGGCGCCTTGCCCGAGGGCTTGGCGCCGGCCTGGCGGGTGCCCGACGCCCGACCCGCGGGGGCCGGGGCCTCGCGCTCCGTGGTCTCGATGAGGCCGCGGGCGACGAGGGACTTGAGGGCCGGGTAGAGGGTGCCGTAGGAGAACGCGCGGAACGAGCCGAGCAGCAGGTTGAGCCGCTTGCGCAGCTCGTACCCGTGCAGCGGGGCGGAGTTGAGCAGGCCGAGGATGGCCGTCTCGAGCACCACAGACCTGCTGCGCACGAGGGTTCTCCTTCCCGTCCTGTCCCGATGTCGCTGCCGACCCGTCGTCACGACGTATCGAGTCGATACATCGCGAGAATAGGACTCGCCGACATGGTCGTGCAACGGGAAGCACCCGCCACGGGCGTCCGGGCAGTTGTGAAGGTTCCGCGGAGCGCAGGCCAGAGGGCTGCGGACGCCTGGGGTCGAACCGTCGCCCTGGGCGCCCGAGGCTCCCGTCGGCCCTACCGCATCGCCTAGTGTTCCCTGTGGTCCGCAGGCCGGCGCACTGTACGAGCACGACGCCGGTCCCGCACGACGAAAGGCTTGACGTGGCGAGGAGACGTCGCTTCTGGAACTACCCGCGCCCGCGCAAGGGCCCGGTGCAGCGCTGGCTGCCGTCCTGGCGCATCGTCGTCGGCACCCTGCTCACCGGGACGGCGCTGGGCGCCGGCTTGTTCGTGGCCGCGTGGAGCACGACGACGATCCCCAAGAACCTCGACGAGGTGAACAACCAGGCCACGACCGTCTACTGGTCGAGCGGCAAGCCGATCGGTCAGTTCGCCGAGCAGAAGCGGGAGCTCGTCAAGCTCGACGACCTGCCGGCGTACGTCGGGAACGCGGTCGTCGCGTCCGAGGACGACACGTTCTGGACCAACAACGGCATCGACGTCAAGGGCATCGCGCGCGCGGCGTACAACAACGTCACGGGCGGTGGCCGGCAGGGCGCGTCCACGCTGACGCAGCAGTACGTCGAGCGGTACTACCTCAACACCGAGGACTCGTACGCGGGCAAGGCCCGCGAGGCGATCATCGCGCTCAAGGTGGCGCAGAGCCAGCCCAAGCAGCAGGTGCTCGAGAGCTACCTCAACACCATCTACTGGGGCCGGAACACCTACGGCATCCAGGCCGCGTCGCAGGAGTTCTTCGGCAAGGACGCCAAGGACCTCACGCCGTCCGAGGCCGCGATGCTGTCGGGGATCATCCCGTCGCCCAACAACTGGGACCCGTCGGTCAACCCGGAGCGGGCCCAGGAGCGCTGGGAGCGCAGCATCAACCGGATGTACCAGCAGGGGTACATCACCAAGGACGAGCGGGCGAAGGCGGAGTTCCCGAAGTTCAAGAAGAAGAAGGAAGCCACCAACACCTGGGGCGGCCAGAAGGGCTACCTCATGGCCCAGGTGCGCAAGGAGCTCGTCAGGTCGGACAGCAACCCCGACGGCCCGCTCGAGTCCGAGCAGGAGCTGGAGACGCGCGGCCTCAAGATCACCACGACGATCGACCAGAAGCTGCAGAAGGCGGCCGTCGAGGTCGAGAAGACGCTGCACGAGGACGGCCAGTACGGCAAGGCGAACAAGAACGTGCGCATGTCGCTGGTGTCGATGGACCCGAAGACCGGCGCGGTGAAGGCGCTCTACGGCGGGCCCGACTACGTGAAGCAGTCGCTCAACACCGCCACGCAGGACGTCGTCCAGGCCGGCTCGACGTTCAAGCCGTTCACGCTCATGGCGGGGCTCGAGAACGACGTCACGCTCGAGGACCGGTTCGACGGTCAGTCGGGGAAGGTCTTCCCCGCGGCGAACAACGGCGAGGACTGGACGGTCCCCAACTTCGGTGGCGCCAACTACGGCGGCAGCATCGACCTCACCACGGCGACCGCGCACTCGGTCAACACCGCGTACGTGCAGCTCAACGAGGAGATCGGGCCGGAGAAGACGCGTGAGGTGGCCGAGCGCGCAGGGATCCGCAAGGACGAGAACTACCCGCTGACGGCGGGGCTGTCGAACGTGCTCGGCGTCGACTCCGTGCGACCGATCGACCTCGCGCGGGCCTACTCGACCATCGCGTCGGGCGGCTACCGCACGACGCCGCACATCGTGTCGAAGGTCGAGACGCTCGACGGCACGGTGCTCTACGAGGCCCCGCAGGAGCAGGAGAAGGAGTTCGACGCGGACGTCACCACGGCGGCCACCTACGCGATGACGAAGGTCGTCGAGGACCCGACCGGCTCCGGCCGGGTCGCGCAGGAGCTGGGCCGCCCCGTGGCGGGCAAGACCGGTACCTCGAACGACAACAAGTCGGCGTGGTTCGCGGGCTTCGTGCCGCAGCTCACGACCGTCGTCGGCCTGCGCCAGTACAAGACGCTCGACCTCGAGGCGGGCAAGATCGCCGGGCAGGACGACATCGACGGCTTCGGCGAGTGGCCGGAGATCACCGGCGGTACCTGGCCGGTGCGCGCGTGGACCGACTTCATGCAGGTCGCGACCGAGGGCATGGACGAGGAGAGCTTCCCCGAGTACGTGCCGGCGCAGCCGACCTTCTCGCCCTCGCCGACCCCGTCCGAGACGGAGGAGGAGACTGTCACCGTGCCGGACGTCACCGGCTGGGACATCGCGAAGGCCACCAGGGAGCTGGAGAAGCTGCAGCTCGTGGTGAGCACGAGGGCGCAGAACGGCGACGAGCGCAAGGGCACGGTGCTGCAGGTGTCCGGAGCGGGGCAGGAGGTACCCGTGGGCACGACCGTCACCCTCGTGGTCTCCACCGGCCAGCCGGACAAGCCCGAGCAGGTCGTGGTGCCGAACGTCGTCGGGCAGCCGCGGACCACGGCCGAGCAGATGATCTACGGCGACGCCCTTCAGCCGGCGGTGCGCGAGGAGTTCAGCGACCAGCCGGTCGGCATCGTGATCGACACGGACCCCGGCCAGGGCAGCAGCGTCGATCAGGGCTCGACCGTGACGCTGATCGTCTCGAAGGGTCCGGAGCCGGGCAACGGCGACAACGGGAACGGCAACGGGAACGGGAACGGGAACTCGCCGTCGCCCGACCCGACCGCCACGGACGACGGCGGCATCTTCGACGACCTGGAAGGCGCCGACAACTGACCGATTTCCGGGACACCCGCCCCGGCGGGTATCCTGGTCGACTGGCTGTGCCCACCACCCCGGACCGTTCCGGGATGGCGCGCGGCCGACGCACGCAAGAACCCTCCTGTCACGGAACGACCGTGACCGCTGAGACCAGAGGAGGTGGGTTGAACACATGCGTCAGTACGAGCTGATGGTGATCCTGGACCCGGAGGTCGAGGAGCGCACGGTGGCCCCGTCGCTGGACAAGTACCTGTCGGTCATCTCGACCGAGGGTGGTTCCGTCGACAAGGTCGACATCTGGGGCCGTCGCCGCATGGCGTACGAGATCTCCAAGCGTTCCGAGGGCATCTACGCCGTCGTCGACTTCACCTCGACGCCGGCCACCGCGAAGGAGCTGGACCGCCAGCTCGGCCTGAACGAGGCCGTGCTGCGGACCAAGATCCTGCGCACCGACGCCCGCTGAGACCTGAACCGAAACTCTGCCCCCGTCGCGGGCGGCGTCCCGGCCCAGCCTGTGGACGTCGACATCGTGGATGTCACAGCCCCGTGATGGGATCCCCTCACGACTCTCGGACGAACGAAGGAGCATGGCATGGCTGGTGAGACCGTCATCACGGTCGTCGGAAACCTGGTCGCGGACCCGGAGCTGCGCTTCACCCCGTCAGGGGCTGCCGTCGCCAACTTCCGCATCGCGTCCACGCCGCGCACGTTCGACCGCCAGACCAACGAGTGGAAGGACGGCGAAGCGCTGTTCCTGTCCTGCTCGGTCTGGCGCGAGGCCGCGGAGAACGTCGCCGAGTCGCTGACGAAGGGCATGCGCGTCGTCGTGCAGGGCCGTCTGACTCAGCGCTCGTACGAGACCCGCGAGGGGGAGAAGCGCACCGTCATGGAGCTGCAGGTCGACGAGGTCGGCCCGTCGCTGAGGTACGCCTCGGCGAAGGTCACCCGCGCCCAGCGTTCCGGTGGCGGTGGCGGCTTCGGCGGTGGCGGCGGCAACCAGGGGGGCGGCTACGGCGGCCCCCAGGGTGGCGGCCAGCCCGGCGGAGGCTTCGGTTCTTCCGGCGGCGGTCAGAGCAACGACCCGTGGGCCACGGCCGGTCCCGCCTCCTCCGGTGGCGGGTTCTCGGACGAGCCGCCGTTCTGATCGGCGCCAGTCCCCAGATCACCCGTCCTCCGACGCCGGCCCCGGCCGGCGCCTCGTGAGGACAGCACCTGTGAAGGAGCAACACCATGGCGAAGCCTGTGGTGCGCAAGCCCAAGAAGAAGGCCAACCCGCTCAAGACGGCCAAGATCGAGTCCGTCGACTACAAGGACACCGCGCTGCTGCGCAAGTTCATCTCCGACCGCGGCAAGATCCGCGCGCGTCGCGTGACCGGCGTCTCCGTCCAGGAGCAGCGCCAGATCGCCCGTGCGGTGAAGAACGCCCGTGAGATGGCGCTGCTGCCGTACTCGTCCTCGGCCCGCTGACCGGAAGGATCACTGAATCATGTCGAAGCTGATCCTGACCCACGAGGTCACCGGTCTCGGTGAGCCTGGCGACGTCGTCGAGGTGAAGGACGGGTACGCCCGGAACTTCCTCATCCCGCGCCGTCTGGCCACCCCCTGGACCAAGGGCGCCGAGTCCCAGGTCTCCGCGATCCGCAAGGCCCGCAAGGCCCGCGAGATCGCCACGCTGGACGAGGCCAAGGCGGTGGCCGACTCGCTCGCCGCCAAGACGGTCGTCGTCACGGCGCACGCCGGTGAGTCCGGCCGCCTGTTCGGCGCCGTCACCACCGGTGACATCGCCGACGCGGTCGTGGCCGCCGAGGGCCCGCAGGTCGACAAGCGCAAGATCGAGATCGGCCAGCCGATCAAGACGACCGGTGAGTACACCGTGTCGGTGCGCCTGCACCCCGAGGTCTCCGCGAAGATCGCCGTCAAGGTCGTCGCCGGCTGAACGCCTGACGCCTGACGCACGAAGGTCCCGGCCCCCGCGAGGGGACCGGGACCTTCGTCGTTCCTCCTGTCAGGCGATCAGGGCAGCGGCTTCAGGGCGACGTCGTAGACCGTGGTCTGCCCGGCCACGATCGGGGCGGTGCGGACGGCCGGGACGAACCCGTTCGCCGCGACGACGAGCTGGAGCGGCCCGTTGGCCTTGGGCATCCAGTACCCGTAGGTGCCGTCGGCCCCCGTGACGAGGGTCTTGTCGTACGCCTTCCCGTCGAGGTGCACGACGGCGCCGTCGAGCGGGCCGCCGCCGCCGGTCACCGTGCCGGTGACCTTGCCCCAGCCGGTCGGCGCCTTCACCGTCATCAGCGCCGCGACGGTGGGCGCCTCGTACGGGGTGTTCCCGGCCGCCGTGATCGTGGCCGAGTACGCCCCGGGCTGCTCGACCGCGGCGGTGAGGGTCACCGCGGCCTGCACGGACGCCCCCGGTGCGAGGGTGAGCTCGGGCGGCTGGACGTCCAGCCACTCGAGGCCGCCCCCGCCTCCCGACGTCTCGCCCGACACGTTCATGACGATGTGCATGCCGGGGTAGCCGATGTCGGCGGTGTCGGTCGGCTCCGGGATGGAGCAGGACTCCGACCGCAGGTACGACGGCGCCGTCTGGCCGGCGTCGTTGGACCCGATGAAGAACCAGCCGCCGGCCGGGACGTCGATCTCGACGACCAGCGTGCCGTCCTTCGGCACCTCGCCCTCGATTGGCACCGAGACGACCGTGCCGCCGGCGCTGGTGCCGGCCGTCGCCTCGGCGCTGCCGATCTTCGTCATGTTGGCGTAGGTCAGCGCCCCGTCCAGCGTGTACAGGTTCACGGTCAGCGGCTGCGCGACCCGGGCGGCCTCGACGGCGAACGACACGCTCTTCACGTCGAACGAGCCGTCGATGCCGAAGTCGCTCAGCGTGAACGTGCGCAGGTAGCCGTTGTCCTGGGTGGTCACCTGGTTGGTGCACGCCACCGAGTTGTTGGCCACGACGTCCTGCGACGCCGAGTGGGTCAGGGTCGTCTCGTCGAGGGGGACGGCCGACAGGTCGGGGGAGACGGTGCCCGCCTTCGCCCCGGACGTCGCCAGGCCGCCCTTCTTCCCTTCGGACGTGCCCAGCCCGGACCCGGCCGGTGTCGTCGACCTCGGCACGGTGGCGTCACCGGCGACGTGGCTGATCACCGCGCCGTCGCCGCCCTTCGCACCGAGCAGCTCGAAGCCGCCCTGGCCGGCGCCGAGGGAGACGTCCACCGGCTCCGTGCCGGTGTTCGTCACGCGGAACGCGCGGCTCGCGGTGGCGCCCATCCCGATCGAGGCGGAGACGCTCTCCTTGTTGACCTCGAGCCGGCCGGCGCCGAGCGCGACGTTCCGCGTCACGACCTGGCCGTCCTCCGTGAGGGCCGCGTTGCGGGTCGCGCCCGCGTACGCGTCCTTCGCGTAGGTGATGCCGTACCGCTCCAGCGGGAGCCGGGCCGCGTAGGCGCCGTCGGCGCCGGTGGTCACGACCGTCTCGTCGCCGTCGTCCTTCGACGTGATCGTGACGGTGGCGCCCTCGAGCGGCTCGTTCGTGTTCCCGTCGGTCACCGTGCCGGCCACGGAGCCCATGCCCGCGACGTCGTACGTGACGGACAGGCCGTCGGCGACGACCGGCGCGTTGTACGAGAACTGCGAGGCGACCGCGCCCGCCGCGTCCTCGATGCCGATCGTGGCGGAGTCGCCGCGCGCCGTGGTGGTGTCGGTGACGGAGCCGTAGCCGAGGGTGACCCGGCCGTCGGCGAGGAGGGTGGCGGAGAAGTTGACCCGGTCGGTCTCGGGCCGGTACTTGCGCACGTTGCGCCACTCGACGACGAACGCGTCGACGCCGTCCACCGTCGTCGTGGCGGTGTGGACGGACGACTCCGCATCGACGTTGAGGTCGTCCCAGAAGGGGTAGACCGCGGCGTTGGGCGCGGCCGCGCTCGGGAGCGCGCCGTTCGTCAGGCTCGTCGACGAGGTGAGGAAGTTCAGGAACCCGTTGGTCGACACGTACGCGGTGTCGTACGTCTCGCCGTAGAACGGGAAGCCGAACGGCAGGTCGACGGAAGCCGCCTTGTCGTCGCCGGTGAGCGCCAGCAGCGTGTCGCCCGTCGCGACCCCGGCGGTGCCGGTGGAGCAGTAGTACCCGTAGGAGTCGACCAGCCGCTTGAGGGTGGCGTCGACGGACTCGTCGCCGTCCACCACGACCTCCGTGCTGAACGGCGCCGCGCACGTGCCCGCCGAGACGCCCAGGGTGTAGGTGCCGTCAGGCACGCCCGAGATGGCGTACGTGCCGTCGGCCCCGGTCGTGACCGGGTCCAGCGGGCCGGAGAGGGTGACGACGGCGCCCGGGGTGGGCGACCCGTCCTTCTCGGTGACCGTGCCGGAGACGGTGCGGGTGGGTGCCCGCTCCAGCGTGATCGGCAGGGTGACGGTCTCGTCCACGGCGACGGCGACGTCGGCCGGCGCCGAGGCGAGGAACCCGAAGGCCCGCGCGCTCACGGCGTAGTCGCCCACGGCCAGCTCGGCGGTGAACGCGCCGTCGTCGCCGGTCGCGACGGTGCGGTCGCGGTCCCCGTCGAACGTCACCTCGGCGCCCGCGACGGGGGCGCCGTCGGCGGCGGTCACGGTGCCGGTGACGAGGCCGGTGTCGCCCACGGGCGCGGCGTCGAGCAGGGCCGTGACGTCGAGCTTGCCCTCGCCCCACACGTTGTTGTCCGCGGCGGTGCCGCCGCACGTCGTGTCGTCGACGTCGACCGCGGCGCCGTCGAGCAGGGCCTGCGTCTCCTCGATCTGGCCGACGAGGCTCGGTGCCGCGCTCCACAGCAGCGCGACCGCGCCCGCGAGGTGCGGGGCCGCCATCGACGTGCCGTTGTAGGAGGCGTAGCCGTCGCCCGGCACGGACGAGCGCACGTTGACGCCGGGGGCCGAGATGTTCGGCTTGGTCCCGCCGTTCTCCCCGGTGCCGCGCGACGAGAACGCCGCGATGGCGCCCGACGAGTCGAACGCGCCGACGGAGTACGTGGCCTCGTTGGCGCCCGGCGACGACGTGGACCGGCATCCCGGACCCTCGTTGCCCGCCGACCAGGTGCCGAAGATGCCGGCGGCCTCCCACGCGGCGATCTCCTCGGCCATGAAGTCGTCGATGGCGCCCGACGCGTCCAGGCCCCAGGAGTTGTTCACGACCTGGGGACGCTTGCTCGGGTCGGGGTCGCTGCCGTCCACCTTGGTGGGCGCGAGCACCCACTGCCCGGACTCGAGCAGGTCCGCGTCGGAGCAGGTGGAGCAGCCGTTGGCCGCGACCCAGTCCGCGCCGGGGGCGACGCCGATCTGGTTGCCGGCGCCGTCGTCGCCCACCATGGTGCCCATCGTGTGGCTGCCGTGGCCGTCGGTGTCGCAGGGGGAGCCACCGGCGCAGGCGTTCGACGAGTCGAACCAGTTGTAGTCGTTCACGATGCTGCCGTCGGCCTGCAGGCCGCGGTAGTGCGGTGCGAGCGCGGGGTGGTCGCCCTGCACGCCCGAGTCGATGTTGGCCACGGTGACGCCCTCGCCCGTGTACCCGAGGGCCCACGCGTCGTCGGCGTTGATGGCCTGCAGCCCCCACTCGACGGCCTGCGTGCCGCGGACGGGGGACTTGGTGCGCTCGACCGGCTCGACCAGGTCGAACTTCTGCGGCGCGGAGATCGCCTCGACCTCGGGGGACGCCGCGAGCGAGGTCGCGAGGGCTGCGTCGCCGTCGCGGACCAGGATGCGGTTGGAGATCCAGAAGGACTTGTGGTCGACGCCGGCGGCGTCGAGCTCCTTCACGAGGTCGGCCTGCGCGTCGCCCGCGACGGCGGTCAGGGTGTCGTAGACGTACTTCCCGCGGTCGTCCCAGTCGGCGATGTCCTTCGCCGCGCGCAGGTCGGCCGTGTCGGCGAGCTCGAGCCAGAAGTCGGCGGGGCCGGCGGCGAGGTCCTTCTCGACGGCGGTCCCGATCTTGTCCGCGGGGTCGGAGACGTCGACGGACGGGGCGAGCGGCGGGTCGTCGTCGGCGGCGAACGCCGGCGCGACCCCGACCGCGGACGTGGCGAGGAGGGCGACGGCCGCGCTCGTCGCGACCCACCCCCTCCTGCTGCCGGTCGACGTCCCCGTCGACTTGGTTCGCATCGATCTCGTGCGGATCGGTGAGTGCACGCTTCCTCCAGGTGAGGGAGCCCCCGGGTGCGGGGGCGTCGTGACGGGCGCCCGGTCGGGGCCCGCCCCCCAGCCCATCCGGCGATCCTCCGGCGGACAAGGACGGCCGGCGGCCAGTTTCCGGTCAACCCGGGGGCAGGTCCGGGTCGGTTCCGGGCGCCGTCGGCGGGCGGTTCGGTCTGAACTCTGATAGGCACCTGGGTAAACGATGTCCGCGACCCTGCCAGGAGCGCGCGTCGGACGGAGGACGGCAGATGCCCCCCAAGAACGTGGTCGAGCCGGTCGGCGGTTACGTGCTCTGCATCGGGCTGCCGCTGCAACGGGTGGGCGAGGTCGCCCGCCTGCTCCGCGGACGGGCGGCGGTGATCGCCACGGCGGACACCGACGGCGCGCGGACGCTCCTCGGCCAGCCCCCGCCCGCGGTGCTGCCCGACGACGAGGCCCCGCACACGCTCGAGGTGCACGCGCGCGCCCCCGCCGCACCGTCGGGCGAGATCCCGGTCGTCGCCGTCGCGGCGGCCGACGTCCGGGCGCGGCGGATCGTGCTCGGCGCGCTCGAGGTCGACCTCGCGGCCCGGGAGGTCACCGCGCGGGGCGTGCCGGTGCACCTGTCGATCCGGGAGTTCGACCTGCTGGTCGCGCTCGCGTCCGCGCCGGACCGCGTGTGGTCGTTCGCCGAGCTGACCAGCACCGTCTGGCGCACCGGCTACCTGGGTGACCCGGACCCGGTGGTCTCCGCCGTGAAGCGGCTGCGCAAGCGGCTGCGCGTGCTGCCGGAGCTCCGGGTGTCGTCCGTGCGCGGCATCGGCTACCGGCTCGTGGTGCCCTCGTGACGGCGCCGCGCCGCCGATGTCACACCGCGTTCACCGGACGGTCCGTCGGCGTCACGCGCCCGTGACCATCCAGCGGTCGCCGCGGGCGCGCAGGCCGGTCGTGAGGGCGCGGGCGAGCATGAACACGCCCGCGAACGCGCCCCACAGCCACGCCAGCCCGATCGCGCCGTCGGGCGCCCAGGCGCGGACCGCGAGGGCGAAGGGCACGTAGACGACGAGGGTCAGCATCCCCGCCCACGCGAGGAAGCGGCCGTCCCCGGCGCCGATGAGGACGCCGTCGAGCACGAAGACCCAGCCCGCCATCGGCATGAGCACGCCGGTGACGACCAGGCCCGCGGTGATCGCGACGCGCACGTCGTGGTCGGACGTGAACAGCGGAGCGATCCACCACCCGGAGACGGCGAACACGACGCCGATGGCGACGCCGGCGCCGACGCCCCACTGGAGCGAGCGGCGCAGCACGGCGCGCACCCGCCCGACGTCGCCCGCTCCGAGGCCGTGGCCCACCAGCGCCTGCCCGGCGATGGCGAGCGCGTCGAGGGCGAACGCCGCGAGCCCCCACAGGCTGTTGACGACCTGGTAGCCGGCCAGCGCCGTCGCGCCCAGGCTGGTCGCGACCGCGACGGTGAGCAGGATGGCGAGTCGCAGCGACGCCGTCCGGACGAACAGCGGCGCGCCGGCCCGGGCGTTGGCCCAGATGCCCGCGTGGTGCGGCCGCAGCGACGCGTGGTGGCGGCGGGCGCCGCGCACCACGACGACCGTGAGGACCGCTCCCATGCCGAGCTGGGTGGCGGCGGTGCCGATGGCCGAGCCCGCGATCCCGAGCCCAGCGCCGTACACCAGGACGACGGACAGGATGGCGTTCACGACGGCGCCCGTCGACGCCACCCACAGGGGGGTGCGCGTGTCCTGCAGGCCGCGCAGCACGCCCGTGGAGGCCAGGACCACGAGCATCCCCGGCAGGCCGAGCAGCGACCAGCGCAGGTAGGTGGCCGCGTAGCCCGCGATGTCCGCGCCGGCGCCCATCGCCCCGACCGCCCAGTGCGCCCCGACGGCGAGCACCGCGGCCAGCACGACGCCCAGCCCGAGGGCGAGCCACATGCCGTCGATGCCGGACTGCAGGGCGTCGCGGGTGCGGCCCGCGCCGACCAGGCGGGCGACGGCGGCCGTGGTGGCGTAGGCGAGGAACACGCACAGCCCGACCAGCGTGACGAGCAGCGTGGACGCGACGGACAGGCCGGCGAGCTGCGCGGTGCCGAGGTGCCCGACGACGGCGCTGTCGACGAGCACGAACAGCGGCTCGGCGACGAGGGCGCCCAGCGCGGGCAGTGCGAGGGCGAGGATGTCGCGGTCGATGCGGCGGCGGTCGCCCCTGTGGACAACCTTGTGGGCGGACGCGGCGGCCGGGTGACCCTCCGGCGGCGTCGGTGAAGGAGGGGTGGCGCCGGGGTGTCCGCCGTCTGGATCCGGGGTGCGGTGCACCTCACCCAACTTTTTTCTCCTCCACAGCCTGAGCGTAATGTCGTCGCAGGTCACGGGCCTGCCAAAAGTTGTACACAGCCGATATCCCCAGTTGTGCACATGCCTGTCCACCGCCCGTGCACAGCCTGAGGCGCATATCCACAGGCTCGTCCACACCTGAGTCCACACCGTCGATTGCGCACGGTCGCGGGCGCGCCTAGCGTCGTCCGCGGTGTCAGAGGGCCACGGTAGAACCTGGACCTGACAGCGGGAGTCGATGTCCGGTGACGGACCGGACGCCGGCGACGGCGGGGGAGCGGGGTGAGCATGTCGATCGAGGAGCTCGAGGCGGGATATCAGGGGGCGCCCGGCGCCACCTTCGACCGCACACCTCCTCAGGACGTCGCCGCCGAGATGAGCGTGCTGGGCGGCATGCTGCTCTCCAAGGACGCCATCGCCGACGTCGTCGAGCAGATCCGCGGCAACGACTTCTACCGCCCCGCGCACGAGGCGGTCTACGACGCCATCATCGACCTGTACGGCCGCGGCGAGCCCGCCGACGCCATCACGGTCGTCGCCGAGCTCACCAAGCGTGGCGAGCTCGCCCGCGTGGGCGGCGCCCCGTACATCCACGACCTCATGGCCGGCGTCCCCACCGCCGCCAACGCCGGCTACTACGCGCGCATCGTGCAGGAGCGCGCCGTGCTGCGCCGCCTCGTCGAGGCCGGCACCAAGATCGTGCAGCTCGGCTACGCCACCGACGGCGGCGACGTCGAGGGCATCGTCAACACCGCGCAGGCCGAGATCTACGCCGTCACCGAGCGCAAGACCTCCGAGGACTACCTGCCGCTCGCCGAGATCATCGGCGGCACCATGGACGAGATCGAGGCCGCCGGGAACCGCGGCGAGGGCATGGTCGGCGTCCCCACCGGCTTCGCCGATCTCGACCGGCTGACCAACGGTCTGCACCCCGGGCAGATGATCGTCATCGCCGCCCGGCCGGCCATGGGCAAGGCCCTGGCGCTCGACACCCCGCTGCCCACGCCGCACGGCTGGACGACCATGGGCGACGTTGCCGTGGGCGACGAGCTCATCGCGGCGGACGGGACACCCACGCGCGTCGTCCGAGCGACCGAGGTCATGACCGACCGACCCTGCTACGAGGTCGTCTTCGACGACGGCACCACCATCGTCGCCGACGCCCAGCACGAGTGGTCGACGAGCTTGTCCGGGAGCCCCGCCGACGCCACGATCCGGACCACGGAGAGCATCGTGACCTCGATGCGTTCCGGGGCTGCGCACACCGTCTCCCGACCCGGCGCCGCGTGGAAGATCGTCGATGTCGTCGCCGTCCGGTCGGTGCCCGTGCGGTGCGTCGAGATCGAGCACCCGTCGCACCTGTACCTCGCGAGCCGGGCGATGATCCCGACGCACAACTCGACCCTGGCCATCGACATCGCGCGGGCGGCGTCGATCAAGCACGGGCAGTCGTCCGTCGTCTTCTCGCTGGAGATGAGCCGCAACGAGATCACGATGCGTCTGCTGTCCGCGGAGGCGCGGGTCCACCTGCAGAAGCTGCGCAACGGCTCCATGGGCGAGGACGACTGGCAGAAGGTCGCCAAGGTGATGGGCCGGGTCTCCGAGGCGCCGATGTTCATCGACGACTCGCCGAACATGTCGCTCACCGAGATCCGCGCCAAGTGCCGGCGGCTCAAGCAGAAGCACGACCTGAAGCTCGTCGTGATCGACTACCTGCAGCTCATGACCTCCGGCAAGAAGGTCGAGTCCCGACAGCAGGAGGTCTCCGAGTTCTCCCGTGCGCTCAAGCTCCTGGCGAAGGAGATCGGCGTTCCGGTCATCGCGCTGTCGCAGCTGAACCGTGGTCCCGAGCAGCGGCAGGACAAGAAGCCTGCTATGTCTGACTTGCGTGAGTCAGGCTCGATCGAGCAGGACGCCGACATGGTGATCCTGCTGCACCGCGAGGACGCCTACGAGAAGGAGTCGCCGCGTGCCGGCGAGGCGGACCTGATCGTCGCCAAGCACCGTAACGGCCCGACGGACACCATCACCGTGGCGTTCCAGGGCCACTACTCGCGGTTCGTCGACATGCAGTCCTGACCGTATCCGCCGCCGTCATGTCGTGCCGCGTGGCCTTTCACCACAGGTCGCGCGCAGGGGGTGAGAGGCCGTCCTCCGCGACCATGGGCTCCGGGCCGTCCCGTGGTCGGAGTGTCGGGAGGAAGCCCAGGATCCGGTCTGGGGATAGGCCCGGAACAGCCCCGCCACCCGCCTCGCATCGCTCCAGAGGGCGTGACCTGGCCGGGTGGACGTGGCAGAACGGCAGGCTAATCCGATTCGCCGGGGATCGAGCCCGGGGGCGGGCCGGGGCTCTTCGGCTCGTCGAGGGCGTCGGTCGAGGAGTCCGGCGTCCCTCGACGAGTCGGCGGGCCGGGGCTCTTGGGCTCGTCGAGGGGCTCGTCCGAGCGACGTGTGACTGGGTCGGTGGGATTGCCGGGACTCGTCGGTGCGGCGGGTTCGGAGTCCTCTGAGCTGCTCACGATGTCTCCTTCGGTGGTGGAGTGCGAGCGACGCACTGACGTCGATCTTCGCGCGGGGGCGCCGTGGTCGCACGAGGTGGTGAAGTCGCGATCGACGTGGCCACCGTGCCTGCTGGTCGGGCGTCTCCCGGGGCATGATGCCCCGGTGGACTTCTCGCAGCCGCCGGTGGTGCGGGTCGCGCCGGACCCCGAGCACCCGCTTCCCGCGGGCGCGTGGCCGCGCACCGTCCCCGCCGTCGAGCAGGTGCTGCGCGACGGGCTGGAGCTCGCGCCGGGCGTGACGTTCCTGGTGGGGGAGAACGGCAGCGGCAAGTCGACGCTCGTGGAGGCGGTGGCGGTCGCCTACGGACTGTCTCCGGAGGGCGGCACGGCGTACGGCCGGCACTCGACCCGTGAGTCCGAGTCGCCGCTGCACCGGGCCGTCCGGCTGCAGCGCGGCGTCGGGTCGGGGCGGTGGGGCTTCTTCCTGCGCGCGGAGACGATGCACGGCTGGTACACGTTCCTCGAGGAGCACCCGGGGCCGAGGGACCCGGTGTTCCACGAGATGAGCCACGGCGAGTCCTTCCTCGCGGTCCTCGAGTCGCGGTTCGACGGGCCGGGCCTGTACTGCCTCGACGAGCCGGAGGCGGCGCTGAGCTTCTCCTCCACGCTGAGCCTCATGAGCGTGCTCGAGGACCTGGCCGGGCGCGGTGGCCAGATCCTCTGCGCGACGCACTCGCCCGTGCTGGCGGCGCTGCCCGGCGCGACGATCCTGGAGGTCGGGCCGTGGGGCCTGCGCCCGACGACGTGGGACGATCTCGAGCTGGTCCAGCACTGGCGCGCGTTCCTCGACGCGCCGGGCCGCTACCTGCGCCACCTGCTCGGCTGAGCGTCGCCGGCGCGCCGGGCCGGAGCAAGGGCGCGTCAGCGCGGCTGCCAGCCGCCGTCCTCCCGGACGGCGCGTCCGATCCGCCTGCTGATCTCCCGCAGCTGCCGGGTCTGCGGCGTCGTCAGTCGGTCCAGCACGAGCTGGTGGACGAGGCGCACGTGGCCGGGGGTCGCGTCCCGGACCTTCGCCCGTCCGGGCTCGGTGAGGACGGCCAGGGTGTAACGCCCGTCCGAGGGGTCGGGCGTGCGCCGCATCCATCCCTGCGTCTCCAGCCGCGAGGCTGCCCGCGAGAGCCGCGAGAGCGTGCTGTTCGCGTAGCCCGCCAGGACGCTCATCCGGAGGGTGTCGTCGGGTGCCTGGGCCAGGGCGTACAGCACGCCGTACTCGAAGTGGGACAGCTGTGCGTCGCGCTGGAGCTGGGCGTCCAGCGCGGGGGGCAGCCACTCCAGCACGGTCGCCAGGGCGGCCCAGGTCTCCAGCTCCTCGCCCGTGAGCTCCTCGGGGGCGGCGGCGCGCGTCTCAGGGTCCTGCATGACCGCCAGCGTACGGGTATCGGCCCGGCCAGCAGTAACTTGCTCAGGAAAGTCATCCCTGCCTAGTCTGCACTTGCCTGGGCAAGTGAACCAGGCGGACGACGACGGGAGGGCGGCAGGTGGACCTGGGGCTGGCAGGCAAGAGGGCGTTCGTGAGCGGGTCGACACAGGGCATCGGCTTCGCCGTGGCCGAGGCGCTGCTCACCGAACGGGCATCGGTGGTCGTCAACGGGCGGACCGAGGACGGCGTCGCGGCGGCGGTGCGAAGGCTGGAGGAGACGGTGCCCGGCGCGGCGGTCTCCGGGATCGCGGCAGACTTCGCGGAGCCCGACCAGGTCCTGCGGCTGAGCGAGACGCTGGGCGAGGTGGACGTCCTGGTGAACAACGTGGGCGTCTTCGACGTCCAGGCGTTCCAGGAGGTCCCCGACGACGCGTGGCAGCGGTACTTCGACATCAACGTCATGAGCGGCGTCCGCCTGTCCCGGCACGTGCTGCCCGGCATGCTGAGCCGTGGCTGGGGCCGCGTCGTCTTCGTGAGCAGCGAGTCCGGCGTGGACGTCCCCGCCGACATGACCCACTACGGGACGACGAAGGCCGGGGCGCTGGCCCTGGCCAACGGCCTGGCCAAGCTCACCCGAGGGACGGGCGTCACGGTCAACTCGGTCCTCGGCGGTCCGACGTACTCCGACGGCGTCGCCCGGGCCGTCGAGGACCTCTCTCGGGCCCAGGGCGTCCCCGCGGACCAGGTGAGGAGCGCGATCGAGGCGGCGAACCGGACGTCGCTCCTGCAGCGGTTCATCGAGCCGGCCGAGATCGCGCACCTCGTCGCCTACCTGGCGGGCACGGTCTCCTCGGCCACCAACGGCGCCGCCCTGCGCGCCGACGGAGGCGTCCTCACGACGACGCTCTGACGGACCGCTCGGTCCGCCGGGGCTGCGGTCGGCTCCCGCACGACCAGCCGGGTGGCGAGCTGGACGGGGTGAGAGTCCGGCCGTTGCCCGCGCGCCTGCTGCAGCACGGCGCGCAGGCGACGTGCACCGTCGCGGGGACGTCGGCGGCACTCCGGCCTTCGGACCGTCGTCGTGCCGGAGGGGGACGACCGGCGCACGGGCGTCCGACCACGGGCGGACGCCCGTGCCTCGCCACCACCCCTAGGTTCAGGACGTGCCCGACACGACACCGTCCCGCGACCGTGCGGTCGCCCCGTCGTCACCCCGCCCCGCCGGACCTGCGCCGACGCCGTCGACGCCTGCGCCGTGGGGACGGCCGTGGACGCGCGGCGCCGTCGTGCTCGTGGCGAGCCTGCTCCTCGGCGGCCTGACGTCGTTCGCGCAGGGCGTCCTGCCGGCTGCGGTCGTCCCGGTCGCGAACTCGGCGAGCGGCTGGACCCTGGTCTCCGCGGTCCTGGTCTACTGGTGGGCGGCGGCGACGGGGGCCCGCACGTGGCAGGCCGCGGTCCTGGGGGCCGCGAGCTTCGTCCTCCTCGTCCTGGGCTACACGTTCGCGGCGGACCTGCGCGGCCTCGTGTACCGGCCGTTGCTGTTCAGCGTGGTGGGGGTGGTCGTCGGCCCGTTCGTCGGGGTCGCCGCCGCATGGCTCCGCCGCCCGGGGACCCGCGCCGCGCTCGGCACGGCGCTGCTCGCGGGCGTCGGCGTCGGCGACGGGGTCTACGGCCTCACCACCGTCGCGGACACGACGGGCGCGACGTACTGGGTGGCGATCGGCGTCGTCGCGGTCGTCCTGCTCGCGAGCATGCTCGCGAGCAGCCTCCGCGGCGCGTTCGCCGTCGCGACGGCCGTCGCCGGCACCGTCGTGGTCGCGGCGCTGTTCGTCGTCGCCTTCCGCTCGCTCGGTGGGGCCGCCTGAGGCGCGACGGCTCCCGAAGCGGACTCTGCGCCCATGACACCGTGGCGGAGCGGCGAGTCCCGACCGGGCGAACTCCGCAGGGGCGCCGTCGCCCCGCCTACTCCTGCCAGGAGTTGCCCGTCTGGACCACGGCGAACGCCTCCGGGGAGTCGTTGCGGAGCGGGACCTGGCCGGCACGCAGCCCGTCGAGGCGGGTGCGGGTGATCCGGGCGGTCCCGGCGACCTCGCCCCGCACGGTGACGCCGTCGCCCGCGGGTCCCTCGATGGTGTTGCCGCGGAAGGTCAGGGCGTGGTGGTACCGGTCGACGAGGACGCCGGGCCCGAGCGAGCCGCGGAGCACGTTGTCGGTCATCCGGACGGTGCTCCGTGCGTCGGGGAACAGCGAGCCCGGCCCGGGCGAGCCGATCTGCACCCCGGCCCGGGAGCCGTTCCACCCGCCCCCGCCGCCCAGGACGTTGTGGTGCACGTGCACCGACTCCAGCGGGTTGCCGGTGTTGCCGAAGATCCCGATCTCCATGGCGTTGTTCGACGACACGCTGTCGACGAGGTTGTGGGCGACCTCGAGGTCGCTGCCGCCCGCGACGCGGATGCCGTTGGCCCACCAGACCGCGACCGCGGTGTTGTGGACGATCCGCACGCCCGTCACCTGGGGGCTGGAGCCCGCCGTGCCGGCGTCGGAGTACACCGCGAACCCGTCGTCGCCGGTGCCGCGCGCGAAGTTGTTGCGGACGGTGATGTCGTTGCCGCGCTTGTTCGGGTTCGACTCGTTGCTGTTGTTGACGTTGAAGCCGTCGCCGTAGCTGTCGGCGGTGCGGCAGTCCTGGATGGTCGCGTGGCTGCCCGAGAGCCAGTTGGCCTCGCCGTGCCGCGTCCACACCCGCTCGACGAGCCAGCCCTCGGCGCCCTCGGCGTTGATCGAGTAGTCGGCGCCGCCGCCCTCGAGGGGCTTGAAGACGGCGTTGGAGTCGATCTGCAGGTCGGTGAGGACCGTGCCGGAGCCGATGACCACCTTGGACCGCCACTTGGCCGGCGTCGGCAACGGGACGGCACGGTAGATCGTGGAGTGCCACATCCCGGCCCCGCGGACGGCCACCCCGGTGAGGTCGAGGGGGGTGGGCGCGAGGCTGTTGATCTTGTACGTGCCGGCCGGGACCCAGACGGTGCGGCCCTGCGTGCGTGCGTCGTCCACGGCGGCCTGTATCGCCACCGTCGAGTCCGCGCCGAAGTCCGGGTCGGCGCCGTAGTCCACGACCGACAGCGAGCCGGTGGGCCGTGGACGGGGCCCCGCGACGTCCTCCAGGTCGAGGCAGTCGAGGTGGTAGACGTCCGCCGTGTTGTCGGCGTCCTTGCGGAGGGTGAGGGTGCTGCCGGGGGCGATCGGCGCGCCCTCCACCCAGAACGGGAACTCGTTGTAGAAGTGCAGCGGGGGCCAGCCTGTGCGCGGGTCCTTGGACTTGGCGGTCGTGACGGGGTCGCGATAGATCCATGCCTGAGCGGAACTCAGCGTGAGCGACTGCCGGAACGTGCCGTCGACGTACAGGTTGAGCGTCGCCGTGATGCCTCCGCCCGTGGGGGCGTCGGGGATCGAGGCCCGCACGACGAGCGTGTTGGCGTGGATCCCGGTGGTGTTCGCCACGGTGACGGAGTCGCCCACGTCGCGCAGCTCGACGAGCGCGTAGCCGGACGCCTCGAGCTCGAGGGTGGCCGCCTTGCCGACCGTCGCGCCGGGGGCGAGGGACCGGACGCGGGCGTTCCCGCCCAGCCGGCCGTGCTCCGCGCCGATGGTCGCGAACGGGGTCCGTGCGCCGGCGCGGCTCGCGCCGGCGGACGCTCCCGGCGAGCCTGCCGACGCCGTCGGCGCGCCGAGGAGCGCGAAGCCGGCGGTGGCCGCGATCCCGCCGAGGACGGTGCGGCGACGCACCGTGGTCCGGGGTCGTGCGTGGTCGTTCGTCATCCGAATCTCCCTTGATCGTCGTGACAGGTCGCCAAGCAGGAAAATAAAACCATAGGTGTTAATAAGTCGCCCAGAGGGTGTCCCACGAGGTGGACGCCGCCCGGGGCGGGCGTGAGGACCCGGTCCCGGGCGGCGTCCGTGCTGGTCGGGCGTCCGTCAGATGCGCGGGGCGTCGGACAGGGGCACGGCCGCGGGTCGCTCGCAGGCGCTCGCGACGGAGACGGACGTCCCCTTCTCGACGGCGGTGAGCAGCGACGTCATGACGTCGAGCACGTGGTACGCCAGGTCGCCGTTCGCCCGGGCGGTGGCGCCGGGCGGGGTGGCGGCCAGGTCGGCGAGACCGTAGCCGCGGCCGGCGTCGCGATACCCGGCGCTCACGGGGAGGTCCTCCCACGTGCCGCCGAGCCGGTGCAGCTCGACGGTGCCGTCGAAGCCGTTGGGGTCCGGCACGACGAGCGAGCCCTGGTCCCCGTGCACCTCGATGCACGACGCGCGCGTCGCGACGGCGTCGAAGCTCATGACGAGCGTCGACAGGGCGCCGGACTCGTGCCGCAGCACGCCCGTGACGTGGGTGTCGACGTCGACCGGCACCTGATCGCCCTCGCGGGGCCCGGAGCCGATGGTGCGGGTGGCCCGCGCGCGGCTGGCGCTGCCGACCACGGACTCCACCGGGCCGAGTAGCGTGACCAGCGCGGTCACGTAGTACGGGCCCATGTCCAGCAGCGGGCCGCCACCGGGCTGGTAGTAGAAGTCCGGGTTCGGGTGCCAGCGCTCGTGGCCGGGGGTCACCATCGTCGCCGTCGCGGCGACGGGCGTGCCGACCAGGCCGTCGTCGATCGCCTTCCGCGCCGTCTGTACCCCCGTGCCCAGCACGGTGTCCGGCGCGCAGCCCACGCGCACGCCGGCGGCGCGGGCGGCGTCGACGATGGCGCGCGCGTCGTCGGTCGTGGCGGCGAGCGGCTTCTCGCCGTACACGTCCTTGCCCGCCGCGATCGCCTTGAGGGCGACCTCGGCGTGCGCGGCGGGGATCGTCAGGTTGAGCACGGCGTCGACCTCGGGGTCGGTGACGAGCTCGTCGACGGTGAGGGCGCGGACGCTCTGCTCGGCGGCGACGGCGGCCGCGCGATCGGCGTCGAGGTCCGCGACGGCGACGAGCCGCACCGCCCCGCTCCCCAGCGTCCCGAGCCGCTCGAACGTGCTCAGGTACTGGCCGGAGATCGCCCCGACGCCCACGATGCCGATCCTCAGCGGCTGGCCCACAGGATGCCCCTCTCGATGATGGTGCGGACGTTCGGGTCGTTCACGACGTCCAGGTTGTGCCCGGGCGTCGAGACGAAGACTCGGCCGTCGCCCCACTGCCGGGTCCACACGGCCGGGCAGGTCACGGGCCGGTGCCACGGGTGGTAGTCGGGCGCGGCGATCGTGGTGGTCGCCAGGACGTCGTTGTACTCGTCGCTGAGCACCCAGTACTGCTCGGTGGTGAGCTCGAAGTCGGCGATCCCGGCGACGATCGGGTGGTCGGCCTTCTCCGGCACGACGTCGACCGTGTACCGCACGAAGCAGTCCGTGCCGTCGCCCGGCAGCTCCTCGCGCGGCGCCTTGGCCGGGTGGGTGGCGAACTGCCCGCCGATCAGGTGCAGGTAGTCCGAGCTGTTGCGGTACGAGTCGGCGATCCCGCCGTGCCAGCCCGCGAGGCCGGTGCCCGCCCGGACCGCGGCGGTGAGGCCGCGCAGCTCGTCGTCGGCGATCGTGCTCATCGTGACGGTCTGCACCACGACGTCCACACCGGCCATGTAGTCGGCGTCGGCATAGACGGTGGTCTCGTCCTCGACGTGCACCTCGTAGCCCTGCCCGGTGAGGAACGGGACGAACGAGTCGGTGGTCTCCACCGGCTGGTGCCCGTCCCACCCGCCCCTCACGACCAGCGCTCGTCGCTGTCTGCGGTCTGTCATCTGCAACTCCCGTTGTTGCGCAACTTCATGGTGGCTCTCGACTGTGCCCGACGAGTCTTCCATGGGCGAAGTTCGCCCTTCAAGGGGTGAGAGACGATCCATCTGGGCCAAATAGTTGCGCAACTTCTGTGGGCGTCGCTAGAGTCCGGACGTGCCCGCCGACCGCCCCACCACGCTCGCCGACGTCGCCGCCGCCGCCGGGACCACCGTCCCCACGGTCTCCAAGGTGCTGCGCGGCCGCTCCGACGTCTCCGCCGCGACGCGCGCCCGCGTGATGGCCGCGGTCGACGACCTCGGCTACCGGGGCCGGGCGGGCCGGGGCGTCGCTCCGCGGGGGCAGCGGCCGCCGCTGGTGGACCTCGTGCTCAGCGGCGTCGACGGGACCTGGGCCAACCGTGCCCTGAGCGGCGTGGAGCAGGCGGCCACCGCGGCCGGCCTCGACATCGTCGTCTCGGTGGCCCGACCTCCGGACGACGCGTGGCTCACGCGGCTGCTCGCGCGGCACTCGCGCGGTGCCGTCGTCGCGCTCGTCGACACGACGCGCGAGCAGCTGGCCACGCTCACCGCGGCGCGCGTCCCCGTCGTCCTGCTCGACCCGGTGACCCAGCCGCCGCGGACCGTCGCGAGCGTCGGCGCCACCAACTGGGCCGGCGGCCGGGCGGCCGCCGAGCACCTGCTGGGCCTGGGCCACCGGCGGCTCGCGGTCCTCGCGGGCCGGCGCCGGCACCTGTACAGCCAGGCCCGCGTGGACGGCTTCCGCTCCGCGGCCGCCGAGGCGGGCGCCGAGCTGCCCGACGACCGCGTCGTGCACGGCGACTGGACGCGGGCCGGCAGCGCTGCGCTCGCGGGCGGGTTGCTCGCCGGCCGCGGCCGCCCGACCGCAGTCTTCGCCTGCTCGGACACGATGGCGCTCGGGGTGTACGACGCCGCGTCCGCCGCCGGTCTCCGGGTGCCGGAGGACCTCGCCGTCGTCGGCTTCGACGACCTTCCCGAGGGGGAGTGGGTCCACCCCGGCCTGACGACCGTGCGCCAGCCCATCGCGCAGATGGGCGCCGCCGCGCTGCGGATGCTGCTGCGCCTCGGCGACGAGCCCTCCGCGCAGCCGCCGACGGACGCGCCGCGCGAGGAGCTCGCCACCACGCTCGTCGTGCGCGGCTCGACGTCGACCCCGGACCGGTCGGCCGGGTAGGTCAGAACAGGCCGCCGTACCCCATCGCGACGAGGTTGTCGTGGGAGGTGCGCAGGCACTCCAGCGCGGTGCGGCCGTAGAACTCGTCCTGCTCCACGAGCAGGTACTCGGCCCCGACGTCCAGGCTGGTCTCGACGATCGACGGGAAGTCGAGGTTCCCCTCGCCCACCTCGGCGAACTGCACGATCTGCCGCAGCTCCTCCTGCCACGGCCCCTGGTCGCCGGCGTCGAGCGCCTCGTACACGGCGGGGGAGAGGTGCCCGATCCGGTAGTCCTTGAGGTGCACCATCGCGACCCGGCCCGCGTACCGGCGCAGCGTGCGCACGGGGTCCAGGCCGCCGCGCTGCACCCAGTGCACGTCGATCTCGAAGCCGACGAGCGGCGAGCGCTCGGCGACGACGTCGAGCAGGTGCCGCCCGTCGTACCTCGCGAAGTCGACGTGGTGGTTGTGGTAGTAGAGCCGGATGCCGTGCTCGGCCAGCGCGGCCGCGACGTCGTTGCACCGGTCGGCGAACTCCTCGACCCGCGCCGTCGTCGCCATCGCCGCGGCGGGGAGCATGCCGATGCGGATCATCCTGGCGCCGAGCATCTGCGCGTCGGCCACGAACGCGTCGAGATCCGTGCCCAGGGACGGCGCGCCCGGCGGGGCCGTGAGCCCGCCGGAGATCGACGCGATCTCCACGCCGAGGTCGTCGCGGACCTTGGCGAGCTCGGCGACGTTCTGCGGGCTCATCTCGACCGCGGAGATCTCCGCGGCCCGGTACCCGAGGTCGCGCACCTCGCGGAAGGTCTCGAGGATGCCGCGCTTCGCGAACTCGTCGCGCAGCATCATCGTCTGGACGCCGATCCTGGTCACCGGGGCTCCTTCGCCATGGGGTGGGGGGTGGGGTGGGGGGTGGGGTGGGTGCCGCGCACCGTGGCCGCGATCTCGAACCGGGCGGCGAGCTCTGCGCCGCCCGCGAGCACGAGCGGCCCGAGCGCGTCGTCGTCGGGGTCGTAGGGGCGGCACGCGGGCTCGAGCGCGACGGCGTCGACCGCGCCCCACCAGGGGAAGCCGGCGGTTGCGCGGTGCTCCTGCCACACGTGCACGTGGGGGAACAGGTCGGGGTCGAAGCGGAGCACGACGGCGACCCCGGCGGCGTCGTTGCGCAGCTCGACGTCGCCGCGCCCCTTGGCCCGCAGGGACTGGAAGCCGCCCGAGGGTTCACCGTCGCGCGGGAACGCGGCCTCGACCGGGTCGCCGCCGAGAGTCACGGTCGAGCCGGGGCCCGCGAGGGCGCCGCCGAACGCCGGGTGCTCCGTCCAGGTGAAGGCGACGGGCCGAGGCGCGTGGTTGGCGACGCGCTGCTCCACCTCGAGGCCGGCCGCGGTGGCGCGCACCGTGCGCCGCACGGTCAGCGGGACGGTGCGCAGCACGACCTCGAGCGTGCAGGAGCCGGCGTCGTGCGCCAGCACCCGCCACCGCCGCCACGCGGCCTCGCCGTGGAACGGGTGCTGCACCCCGTCGACGGTGCGGGCGTCGCCCGCGTGCGGCACGAGCGTGTGCCAACCGCCCGCGTACCGGCGGTGCCACTCCTCGTTCGAGCTCGCCGACGGGAACGCGCCCGACCAGTCCTCGTCCTCCCAGGGCAGCCGCAGCAGCAGCTCCGTGCCGGTGGGCGTGTGCACGAGGGACGCGACGCGCGCCCCGGTCGGGTCGACCTCGACGGCGTGCTCGCCGCCGGGGGAGCGCAGCCGCAGGCGTCCCGCTGTCGTCATGGCAGTCGTGGCGGCCGCCGTCACGAGATCGAGTACTGCCGCGTGCGCCGCACGGAAGGCGCGAACGAGGCGTGGAAGATCGTCGAGGCGGCGCCCACGGCGCCCGCCTCGTCCTGGACGAGGGACCGCTCGACGACGACGTGCCGCGCGTGGTGCGCCGTCGGGAGGCTGTTCACGGCGCGGTCGATGGTGTCCACGAGGAACGGCTGCAGCTCGGGCGCGAACGCCGGGCCGCCCACCACCAGCAGCGGCAGGTCGAGCAGGTCGATGAGCGCCACGGCGCCGAGGGCGATGACGTCCGCGATCTGCTGCGCGGCCGCGACGGCGGCGGGGTCGCCCGCGCCGACCTCCGCGCACATCTCCCGGAAGCTGCGCGCCGTGCCCGCGTACCCGAGCTCGCGGGCGATCTCGGGCAGTGCGACGGTCGGGTTGCACTCGCGGACGAGCTGCGGGCCGCCGTCCTCGTCGACGAGCCCGAGCCGGATCGCGCACAGCTGGCCGAACTCGCCGGCGTTCGCGCTGCCGCCCCGATAGGTCTCGCCGTTGAGGACGAGACCCGAGCCCATGCCGGTGCCCACGTAGAGGTAGACGAAGTCGCCGGCGCGCTCCGTCCGGCCGATCCACCGCTCGCCCACGGCGGCCGCCGCGCCGTCCTTCTCGAGGACGACGGGGCAGTCGAGCCGCTCCGCGAGCATGCTGCGCAGCGGCACGTTGCGCCAGGCGTGCGACAGGGGCAGGTCGAGCAGCTGGCCGTCGATCGTGATCGGCCCGGGCGCGGCGACGCCGACACCGAGGAACGTCGCGGCGTCGATCCCGGACGCGACCACGACGTCGTCGACGGCGTCCGCGACGATCTCCACGAGCGCCTCGGGCGCGACCTCGGCATCCAACGGGACCGTGCGACGCTCGAGCACCGCCCCGTCCAGGTCGGTCAGCACGACCGACACCAGCTCCGGGTCGACGAGCACGCCCGCCGCGTGCGCTGCCTCGGCCCGCAGCCGCACGGGGGTGCGCGGCTTGCCGAGTCGCTCGGTCCGCTCGGCGGCGCCCTCGGCGAGCAGGCCGCGCTCCAGCAGCCCGCGCAGGATCCGGGACACGGACTGCTGCGTGAGGCCGGTCTGCTGCGCGATCTCCGTCCGCGAGATGGTGCCCGCGATCCGGATGGTCTCGATGATCGTCGCCTCGTTGAAGGACCCGAGGTCGTACTGGTTGGCGCCCGGCTGGCTCCGGTCGCCCGCCGGCCGCGGGCGGCGCGAGGCGTAGGGCCGGACGTCGCCCTGGCGCTGCCTCGAACGGTCGGTCAGCTCGGTCACGGCGCCTCCAGCGCTCCGTCGGGTCGGCGGACGCCCGCGGCCCAGGCGTCGTGTCCGGAGAGCTCGGCGGGAAAACGGGCCGCCGCCTCCTCGTCGACGTCGATCCCCCAGCCCGGCGCGTCGTTCGGGACCAGCCAGCCGTCCTGGATCCGCAGGGTCCCCGGGAAGACCTCGTGGGTCGCCTCATTGTAGAGATGGCCCTCCTGGATGCCGAAGGCCGCGGAGGTCACGTCGAGGGCCACGTTGGCGGCCGCGCCGATCGGCGACGTGTCGCCCGGGCCGTGCCACGCCGTCTTCACCCCGCAGAGCTCGGCGAGGTCCGCGAGCTTGCGCGCCGGCGTCAGGCCGCCGATGTCGGAGACGTGCGAGCGGATGAAGTCCACCCCGCCGTCGCGCACGAGCCTGACGGCGTCCGTCAGGGACGTCGTGAGCTCGCCGACCGCGATCGGCACCGGGCTGGCGGCCCGCACCTCGGGCAGCCGGTCCCAGTGCTCGGGCGGCAGCACGTCCTCGAGGAAGTACGGGCGGAACGGCTCGACGGCGCGCGCCAGCCAGACGGCGTCCTTCGGGGTGAGGCGCGAGTGCACGTCGTGCAGCAGCTCGACGCGGTCGGGCAGAGCCTCGCGCACCGCCTCGAACAGGCCGGGCACGCGCCGCAGGTAGTCCCGCGCGCTCCAGCCGTTCGGGTACGGGGCGTCCGGGTACTCGGTCGGCACCGCGGGCGCGCCGTACCCGCCACCGCCCGGCGTCGAGAGCTGGATGCGCACGTGCCGCCACCCGGCCTCCACGAAGCCCTGCGCCTGCTCGACGACCTCCGCCGCCGTGCGCCCCGCCGCGTGGATGTAGGTGTCGGCCGCCGCGCGGACCTTCCCGCCCAGCAGCTCGTGCACCGGCATGCCCGCCCGCTTGCCGGCGATGTCCCACAGGGCCTGGTCGACGCCGGAGATCGCGTTGTTCGTCACCGGGCCCCCGCGCCAGTAGCCGGAGAACGCGGCGAGCCGGGTGAGGTCGCCGATGTCGCCGGGGTAGCGGCCCACGAGCAGCCGCGCCAGGTGCTCGTCGACGAACGTGCGCACCGCCTTCCAGCGCTGCGTGAACGTGGCGCAACCCAGGCCGTACAGGCCGGGCACGTTCGTGTCGATCCGCACCACGACCAGCGCCGTGCCCTCGGGGGCGGTCGTGATGGCGCGGACGGACGTGATCCGGATGTCCTCCCGGGGCGGCCAGGGGTTGGCGAAGGTGTCGAGCGGCAGGTCGTGCGGCATGGCGGGGATCAGTGCTCCTTGCTGGCGATGGTGCCGGAGGTCGTGCGAGGGGCGGTGCCGGGCAGGTCGAGCGTGGGGAGGTCGATCTCCTGCTCCGCGCGGAAGCCGATGAGCTCGCGAGCAGGGGTGAGGTCGATCGGCACCTCGCGCCCGACGAACCTGCGGGTGCGGGGGACCTGGGGCGCGTACGCGTCGAGCAGGTCCTCCGTCCGGTACGGCGCGAGGGTGCGGTCGGCGGCGAGGAAGAACGCGTGCGCGCCGGTGGTGGCCGCCGTGAGGGACAGCTCGACCGCGCGCGCGGCGTCGTCGGTGGTGAGGTACGACCAGCCCTCGAGCACGCCGGGGCGCGGGTCGTCGGTGAGCTGACGGGCCTGGGCGCGAAGCGCCTCCGCGGAGTTCACGTGCGGGAAGCGCAGCGTGACGACGTCGATGCCCCAGTGCCGCCACGCCATCCGGGCCGTGCTCTCGTCCTGGTGCTTGGACAGCGAGTACCAGTCGGCGATGTCGACGGGCAGGTGGGTGTCGTACGGGACGTACGCCGGCCACACCTCGTGCACGTTCTGCGGCAGCCCGCACGCGTTGATGCTGCCGGCGACGACGGCCCGGGAGATACCGAGCGCCCCCGCCTGGGCGAGCACGTTGAACGTGGAGACCACGTTCGTCGAGTAGACGTCGTACGGCGGGGCGATGTCCCGGTGCGCGAGGGCGGCGAGGTGCACCACCGCGGAGACGCCGTCGAGCGCGTCTGCGACGTCGTCCTGCGAGGTGGTGTCGCCGACCAGGACCCGGTCCGCCTCGAGCGACGGCACGTCGTCGATGGACAGCGCCGTCACCCACGCCCCGGCGGCCCGCAGCCGCCGGGTGACGACGCTGCCGATCCGCCCCGACGCACCGGTGACGAGGATCTTCGTGCCTTCGACCGTGCTCATCCCTTGATCCCTCCAGCCGTGCCGACCCCGCGCAGGAACTGCTTCTGGAAGATCACGAACAGCACGACGGGGATGATGATCGTGAGGAAGACGGCCGCCATCTGCACCGACAGGGGCGCAGTCCCGGCGGCCAGCTTCGGCAGCATCACCGACACCGGCTGCAGGTCGGGGTTGGACAGCACCAGCATCGGCCAGAGGAACTCCTTCCACGCGCCGACGACGGACAGCAGCGCGACCACGCCGATGATCGGCCGCGACAGCGGCAGGATGACCATGGACAGGATCCGCAGCGGTCCGGCGCCGTCGATCTTGGCGGCCTCGAGGTACTCCCGGGGGATCGAGTCGAAGAACCGCTTGAGCACGATGACGTTGAAGGCGCTCGCGGCGGACGGCAGCCACACGGCCCAGAACGTGTCCTGGAGCCGGATGTGCAGCAGCGGCATGTCGAGCACGGTGAGGTACAGCGGCACGAGCGAGATGACGCCGGGCAGGAACAGCGTGGCCAGGATGGCGCCGGTGAGCCACGGGCCCCACTTCGGTCGCAGCACGCTGAGCAGGAACGCGGCCGCGACGCTGACGACCAGGGTCGCGACGGTCGAGCCCACCGCGAGCATCACGGTGTTGCCGAGGGACTGCCCGATCTGGGCGCCCTTCCAGGCGAGGGCGAGGTTGCCCCACTCGTTCGGCGTGAACCAGATCCCCATCGGGTCGGACACGATCGCCTGGCTGCTGGAGACGGACGCCTTGGCGGACCACAGGAGGGGGCCGAGGCAGGCGACGATCAGGCCGACCAGCAGCACGCCCTGGATGAGCGTGAGCCAGAACCGGACGCTGCGGCGCTTGCGGTCGCCGGCAGAGATGAGGCCGCGGGTCTTGGGCTCCTCCGGGGCCCGCCGTCGGCGGCGGGATGCCCGAGGCGGCGGCGCGGCCGCGGGATCGGGGGCGGGCACGGTGGTCGTGGCCCGCGAGGCGTCGACGACGCTCATGACTGGCTCCACCTCTTGGTCGCGTAGTAGTAGACGACGGAGAGCAGGCCGAGGAAGGCGGCCAGGAGCACGCTCAGGGCCGTCGCGGCGCCGAAGTCCCCGTTGACGAAGGCGTAGTTGTAGATCTTCAGCAGGATGGTCTGGGTGGCGTTGTTGGGTCCCCCGCCGGTGAACAGGAACGGCTCCGTGAAGATCTGGAAGGTGCCGATGAGCTGCAGCAGGAGCATCACGAGGATGACGCCGCGCAGCTGGGGGATCGTGATGTGCCAGACGCGGCGCCAGATACCGGCACCGTCGATCTCGGCGGCCTCGTACAGCTCGGTCTGCACGGTGGCCAGCGCGGCGATGTAGATGATCGCCGTCGAGCCGGCGCCCGCCCAGGTGGCGTAGAGGACGATCGACGGCATGGCCATCGCCTCGGAGTTCAGCCAGGGGTACGGGCCCAGTCCGATCCACCCGAGCATGGTGTTGAACATGCCGGCGGACGACGGGTCGAAGAAGAACTTCCACAGCAGGATCGCGGCCACGGGCGGCACGATGGCGGGCAGATATGCCAGCGCGTTGTACAGGCCGTCGTGCTTGCGCAGCTCGTTGATCATCACGGCGAGAAAGATCGGGATCGGGAAGCCGATCACCATCGCGAGCAGCGCGAAGTAGGCCGTGTTGAGCGCGGCCTGCGCCAACCCGGGGTCGGACAGCACGTACTCGAAGTTGCTGAGCCCCACCCACTGGGCGGGGGCGATGAGGTTGGTCTTCTGCAGGCTCAGCACCAGGCCCTGGATGACCGGGCCCCAGCTGAAGTACGCGAAGACGAGGACGACAGGGATCGCGAACAGCACGGCGTGCAGACCGCCGGCCCGGTACCAGCGGGTGATGCCGGGGCGCGGTCGCACGCGCGGCACGGCGGCCGGCGCCGCAAGGGTCTTGGACAAGGCGATGCCTCCCTTCGGGGGACCGGCCGGGCGCGTCGCGCGCCCGGCCGGTCGACGTTCGGCTAGCGCGCGGCCTGCGCGATGATGCCGTCGACGGTCTTGTTCGCCTCGTCGACGGTGGAGCCGATGTCGGCGTTCTTGTCGGTGAGCACCTTCTGCACGACCGGGTCGAGCGCGGCGTACGTCTGCTGGGTGCCCGTCGGCGGCTCGGGGACGAGCTGGAGCCCGGAGTCGGTGTAGCCCGAGAAGTTCTCCAGCGGCACGTTGATGTAGGGCTCGATCCAGCCGAGATACCGGTCGTAGACCTCCTGGGAGACGGGCGGCAGCCCGGGCAGGCCGACGGGCTTGTCCTCGCCGGCGTTGGTCTTGGCCTCGTCGACGGCGACGTCCTCGTCGTAGTACTTGTCGAACTCGTAGTACTTGACCCACTTGGCGGCGGCGAGCAGCTCGTTCGGGGTGGCCTTGGCGTTGAACAGCTTGAGGGAGCCGCCGGTGAGCGTGCCGTGGTCGCCGCCGGTCTGCGGCAGCGCCGTGATGCCGAAGGCCTCGGGGTCGAAGCCGTACGTCTTCACGACCGTGTCGTACGCGTCCGGCGCCTGGAGCACCATGCCGATCTTCCCGGCCGCGAACGCCTGGCGGACAGACTCCTGGTCGTAGAGGAACTCCTTGCCCATCGAGTCGTCCTCCCAGCGCATGTCGTGCAGCACCTGGAGCGAGTCGGCGGTGGCGTCGCCCATGGTGGCCTTCGTGCCGCCGGCGTCCTGGACCTCGCCGCCCTTGCTGTAGGTCATCGTGGTGAGCATCCAGCCGCCGGTGTTGTTGGTCGTCATCTGCGCGTAGCCGGCGACCCCGGGCACCTTCTCGGCGATGGTCTTGGCGTACTCGCGCACCTCGTCCCAGTCGGCCGGCGGCTTGTCGGGGTCGAGGCCCGCCTGCTCGAAGACGTCGCGGTTGTAGGCCAGGCCCACGGAGAACAGGCCGGTGGGGATCGTGTAGATGTGCCCCTCGTCGTCCTTGACCTTGTCGAGCGCGAGCGGGTTCAGGTCGTCGACCATGTCGAGCTCTTCGAGGTACGGAGTCATGTCGGGCAGCTGCCCGTTCGCGATCAGCTCGTGGCTGTAGGTGAGCGAGACACCCATCACGGTGGGCAGCGTGCCACCCGCGAGCTTGGCCTGGAACGTCTGCGCGTCCCACACCTCCGTGGTGGGCTCGATGGTGATGTTCGGGTTCTCCGACTCGAACTCGTCGATCCGCTTCTGGAAGGCGGCCTGCTCCTCGGGCTTGTCCGCCGTGGGCTGGTCCCCCACGGAGATGGTCACGTCGGCCTCGGGGTCGAGCGCGGCGTCCTGGCCACCGGCGGTTCCGCCGCCGTTGGAGCACGCCGTCAGCGCGACGAGGGCTCCGGTCGTTCCGACTGCGACGGCGAGCCGCAGCGACAGTTTCCTCATTGAAACTCCTCGGGTCGGGGCTCGGGTGGTGGGACCGAGCCTGCGGTCGAGACATTAAAACCATGAGTGTTAATTAGTCAAGACCCCTGTTCACCTGGGCGATCACGTGCCTACCATCGCCGCCATGACCAACAGCACCGGCGCACCGCTGCGCCTCGCCATCGTCGGCTGCGGCGTCATCGGCCGCCTGCACGCGGAGGTCGCGGCCGCGAGCCCCGACCTCGCCGTCGTCGCCCTCGTCGACCCGCGCACCGACCGTGCGGCGGTCGTGTCCGAGCAGCTCGTGACCGCGGGCCGGCCCGCGCCCGAGGTGTACGCCGCCCTCGGGGAAGCCCTCGCCGTAGGCGGCATCGACGTCGTGAGCGTCTGCACGCCCAGCGGCGAGCACGCGGACCTCGCGGTCCAGGCCCTGGAGGCCGGGACGCACGTGGTCGTCGAGAAGCCGCTCGACGTCGCGATCGAGCCCGCGCGCCGGTTGCGGGACGCCGCGGCGGCGCGCCCGGACCAGGTCGTCGCCGTCATCTCCCAGCACCGGCACGACGAGTCGGCGCTCGGCGTCCGCCGCGCGCTCGACGCGGGCCGCCTCGGCCGGGTGACCTCCGCCGTCGCGAACGTCGACTGGTACCGCACGCAGGAGTACTACGACTCCGGAGCGTGGCGCGGCACCTGGGCCCTCGACGGGGGCGGTGCTCTGATGAACCAGGGTGTGCACACCCTCGACCTGCTGCTCTGGTACCTCGGCGAGCCGGTCGAGGTCGTCGCCTACACCGCGCGCCTCGGCCACGAGCGGATCGAGGTGGAGGACGTCGCCGTCGCGATCGTCCGCTTCGCCTCCGGCGCGCTCGCCACCGTGCACGCCACCACCACGGCGTACCCCGACCTCGGGGTGCGGCTGCAGGTCCACGGCACGGACGGGTCGGCGGTCATCGAGGCCGACGAGCTCACGTACTTCCACGCCCGGGACGCGGAGGGCAGCGAGTGGTCGGCGAACCAGGTCGAGGCCGCGTCCGGCGGAGCCCGCGGCGCCCTCGACCCGCAGGAGTCGCACGTCGCGCAGTACGGCAGCTCGCACGGCGCCCAGTGGGCCGACGTCGTCGGTGCCGTCCGCGAGGGCCGATCGCCCTGGGTGACGCTGGACGACGGCCTGCGGGCGCTGGCGACCGTCCGGGCGGTCTATCTGTCCGCGACTCTCGGTGCGCCCGTGCGGGTCGCGGACGTCGTGGAGGGCCGGTACGACGGCGTCAAGACGCGGACCGGCGAGCCCGAGCGCGTGGCCGCGGGGGCCTGAGCGCCGGGGGCCTGAGCACCGCGGTCGGCGTCGTCGCCGCGGGCGGATGTCGAGAACCCGCCCGCGGCTCCGTCCCCGGGGTGCGTGCCGACGGACGGCACGCCACGAGACCGACGGAGACAGGAGAAGGTGGTGCTCTCGCGCACCCTCACCACGGCGTCGTGGCCGGGGACCCGCGTGGTGAACGCCCCCGCGAGCGACGTCGTGCGCAGCCTCCGGGGCTCCGGCGCGGGAGAGATCCTCGTCAACAGCAGCGCGAGCGTCATCAAGCCGCTGCTCGCCGCGGGCCTGGTCGACCGCCTGTACCTGCTGATCGTCCCCGTGGTCGTCGGCGGCGGGCCGCGACTGTTCGACGACGGCTCGCCGGGCTCCACCTGGACGCTGTCCTCGCAGGTCGTGGGCGCGCAGGGGGAGGTTGCCGCGGTCTACGACCGGGTACGGTGACGGCACGACCGGCGCCGCCGGGCGCCGTCCCGGACTCGAAGGAGAGCACCGCCCATGGGCACCACCAGGAAGATCCTCACCGCCGCCGCCGGTCTCGGGCTCGCCGCCGGGCTCGTGGCCTCCGCGTCGTCCGCGGTAGCCGCGGA
Source organism: Isoptericola sp. NPDC058082 (assembly GCF_042885055.1). Taxonomy (NCBI): domain Bacteria; kingdom Bacillati; phylum Actinomycetota; class Actinomycetes; order Micrococcales; family Promicromonosporaceae; genus Isoptericola; species Isoptericola sp. NPDC058082. The sequence continues at coordinate 243,593 of NZ_JBHVSQ010000004.1, forward strand.
GCCGGCCGGCGACGTCACCTTCTGGGCGAGCGAGTGGTTCACGGGGGAGTCGGCCACGCTCCCGGTCACGGACGACTGCACCACGCTCCCGTTCGTCGCCCACGCCGAGTACAACGCGGGCTCGGTGGGCATCGACGTCTACGCCACCCCCGACTGCAGCGGGCACGCGCTGCACTTCCCGGCCAACGACATCCACAGCTTCGTGGACTTCGACGGCCTGAGCTTCCGCGCCTCGCGCTGACACCTGACGGACCCGCACGCGACGACGGCCCGCCCGCCACTACGCTGCCCCGGTGCTCGAACCCGCCCCGCTGATCGCCGGACTGCCGTGGACCGGGTGGGCCGTCGTCGTCCTCGTCGCGCTGCTCGTGGGCTTCTCCAAGACGGCGCTGGGCGGGCTGGGGATGATCGCCGCGGCGCTGATGGCGCTCGTCGTCCCGGCCAAGGAGTCGACCGGCGCGGTGCTGCTGCTCCTGATCACGGGCGACCTGGTCGCCATCTGGGCCTACCGCAGGTACGCGGACTTCCGGGTGATCGGGCGCCTGCTCGCACCGGTGCTCGCGGGCGTGGCGCTCGGCGCGGCCTTCCTCACCGTCGTCAGCGACGACGTCATGCGCCGCACGATCGGCGGCATCCTGCTGGCGCTGCTGGTGCTGAACCTCTGGCGCGACAGGCTGCGCGTGGACACGCGCGCCGCGACGCTCGGGTACGGCGGCCTGGCCGGCTTCACGACGATGGTCGCGAACGCCGGCGGTCCGCCGATGAGCCTCTACCTGCTCGCCGCGCGCTACGAGAAGTGGCGGTTCCTCGGCACGACGGCGTGGTTCTTCTTCACGGTGAACGTCATCAAGCTGCCGGTCGCCGTCGGCGTCGGGATCGTCGGCGCCGACACGGTCGGGCTGTGGGCCGTCCTCGCGCCCGTCGTGCTGGTCGGGACCTGGATCGGCCGGCGCGTCATCGGGCACGTGGACCAGCAGCTCTTCGAGCGACTCGTCACCGTGCTCGTGGCGCTCGCGGCCCTCAACCTCCTGCTGCTCTGACGCCGGCGCGTCAGGTCGGGCGCAGGCCCCAGCGTGCGGGCGCCATCGTGTAGATCTGCCGGTACAGCGCGGTGCCGACGAGGACGCCGAGCGCGATGGCGACGATCGACCCCGCGATGGTCGGCAGGTTCGTGGAGCTGACGGCGTCGCCGCTGGCGGTCTGGGTGAGCCCGATCAGCCCGGTCGCGCCCGGCACGAGCAGCCAGAACGCGGGCAGGAAGCACACGACGGCGGGCGGGGCGCCCCGGACGGTCTGCACGAGGTACGCGCACAGCGTCAGCGCCGCGGCGCCGAGGAAGCCGCTGTAGATGCCGCTGGTGACGGTCGCGCCGACGACCTGCCCGCCGTAGGCCACCAGCAGGACGACCGTGAGGAAGAAGAGCGACCGGGGCGGCCCGCAGTGGTACAGGAAGATGCCGAGCGAGAAGAGGAGCACGCCGATCCACGGCTGGAACGCGCCGAGCGTCGTGGGGGAGGAGGCCAGCGCGTCGGCGCTGGGCACGGCGGTGATCGCCAGGGCCGCGAGGATCCCGAACGCGAGGAACAGCAGCTGCGCCATGCCGGACACGAGCCGGCTGGCCCCGGCGACCATGTCGCCGGCGGCGAGCTCCTGCACGCCGGTGGTCAGCGCGGCCCCCGGCAGCAGCGTGACCAGCGGGGGTACCAGCACCTGCAGCGGCTCGCTCACGACGGCGGTGTCCGCGAGCCCGAAGACGAGCAGCGCCAGCACGAACGCGGTGACGACGGGCAGCAGGGTCGCGGCATACGTGCCGGGCCGCACGGTCAGCTTGACGGCGCCCACCAGCACGCCGAGCACGAACGCGTACAGCAGGCTGAGGGGGTTGCCGCCGAGCAGCACGAGCCCGAGGCCCGCCGCCGCCAGCCCGTGGCCGGCCGTGCGCACCCAGACCGGGAACCGCGGGTGCGCGTCCCGGACCTCCCGCAGCCGCTCGACCCCCTCGGACGCGTCGACCCGGCCCGCGACGGCGTCGTCGACGATGGCGTAGACCTGCGCGGCGCGGTCGAAGCGGACCTCGCCGCCGGCCGACTCCGCGACGTCGAACCGCGTCTCCGTGTCGCCGGGCATCCGGATGAGGATCAGCGTCGGGAACACGAACAGCGTGGTCTGCGGCGACCCGAGCGCGACGGCCACCCGCTTGAGCGTGTGCTGGATGTCGGTGGCGGCCGTGCCGACGGTGAGCAGCGCGCCGCCGAGCAGCACCAGGAACTCCTGCAGCCGCTCGGACGCCTCGTCCACCACCGGCTCCGCCTCGAGCGACCGGCGCCGCAGGGAGAACCGGCCCAGGTGCAGGTGCCGGGGCCACCGTCGCGCCGGCGGGGCCGCCCGCGGTGCCTCGTCGCCGCCGTCACCGGTCACCGTGCCTCGCCCTCTCCCGACGGGTGCTGGATCGCGCTCGCCACCCTAGGGCCGGTCCGGGAGGCCGACCACCGCGACGCCCGGCGTCGCGGCGATCAGCGCCCGAGCAGGACGAGGACGGCGTAGGCGACCACGGCCGACGCCGCCGTCAGCAGGGCCAGGGCGGTCCAGCCCACGGCGCGTCGGGCGCGCCCGGGGCGGGGCGCGTGCGCCGTCATCCGGTCCGGTCCTCGAGGAAGTCGAGCGTGGCGTCGAAGGATCGGGCGGCCTGCGGGCGGTCGAAGTGGAACTGGTACTCGTGGGGCAGGTCGTCGCCGTCCCAGAACAGGGTCTCGGTGGGGACGCCGCGCTCCTCGAGCGCCGCCGCCAGCTCGCGGCTCTGGCTCTCGAACGGGTCCGCGTCGCCGACGGTGAGGTACGTCGGCGGGTAGTCCGCCGTGGCCTGCTCGGTCGTGGAGAGCTCGTCGGCGAACGGGGCGTCCGCCCAGTCGCGGTGGCCGGTGTACGCCCAGAGGAACGTCTGCAGGCCCGGGAACCCGGTCGCGGCCAGGGTGTCCAGGTCGTACGCGCCGCAGTACAGGACGACGGCGCGCAGGCGGTCCGCCGGGACGCCCGGCGTGAGGCCGAGATCGTCCGCGAGCCGCGGGTTCGTCTGGACGGCGGCGAGCTGGCTCGCGATCTGCGCCCCGGCGGAGTCGCCGCCCAGGACGATGCGCGCGGGGTCGCCGCCGAGCTCCGCGATCCGCTCCTGGACGACGGCGAGCGCGGCGTTGCCCTGCCGCACCGGCACGGGGTACCGGGCCTCGGGGGCCAGGGTGTAGTCCAGGCTGACGACCGTGTAGCCGCGGCTCGCGAGCAGGAAGGAGAAGTCCTCGACGGTGGCCGGGGAGCCCGAGACGAAGCCGCCGCCGTGCACCCACAGCACCACGGGGTGCGGCCCCTCGGACCGCGGCATGTACACGACGGCGCTCGCGTCGGGGGCGTCCGGGGTCGGGATCGGCACGGTCCGCGGGGCCGCGACCGCCGCCCGCGCGGCCTCGACGTCCGGCGGTGCCGTGACGCCGGGACCGGAGTCGAACAGCGCCCGCAGCATCGCCGCGCCCGGCTGCACGGAGACCTGGTACAAGCCCAGCGCGAGGAGCGCGCCGACCACGACGGCCGTGACCGCGCGTCCCGTGCGGCGCAGCCACGGTCGACCGGCGCGTGCCGGCGGGCCGGGCCCCTCGGCGGCGGGCACGACGTTCAGCGCCGCGTCAGGCGGATGACCGGGAGCTCGCGGTCCGTCCGCTCCCCGTACCGCGCGAACCCGGGCGCGGTGGCGGTGATGGTCCGCCACACCTCGGCCCGCTCGTCGCCGTGCAGCTCGGTGGCGGAGACGGGGATCTTCTCGCCGCCCGTCTCGACGGTCGCGCGGTCGGGCGCGGCGGCCAGGTTCAGGTACCAGGCCGGGTTCTTCGCCGCGCCGGCGGCGGAGGCGACGACGTACCAGGACCCGTCGCCGCCCGGGAACGACGCGACCGGCACCGGCCGCTCCTCGCCGCTCCTGCGGCCGAGCGTGGTCAGCACGATCGTGTCCCCCGCCCCGGTCCGGCCGCTCCTCCGCCGGATCCGGTGCGCCATCCGCCGGTTGATCCACGCGAGGAGCGGGCCGCGCGGCTGCCGCGCCCCGCGCGTGCCCTGGGGGTGCGTGAAGGTCATCGGTTCCTCCATCGTCGTCGACGTCGTCGCTGGCCGGGACGGTCCCGGCCGACTGTACGCCCGGGTGCGGGCTCGGCCCGGCCGGCACGGTGCAGCACCACGAAGGCGCAGGCGGCCGAGAGGACCTCGCCGGTGGGAACGCTCCCACGCCGTCTGCCCAGGAGGGCAACCGAGTCCTCGACAAATGACTACCATCCGGTAGGCAATCGGCTGATCACTATGTACGATCGTACGCATGCCCCGTCCCGACCTCGGCCCCGCCCTCGCCGACCGCCGTGCCCGCGCCGCCGTCGCGGCGCTGTTCCTCACCAACGGGGCGCTGTTCGCCAACCTCATCCCGCGCTACCCGGAGATCAAGGCCGACCTGCAGATCAGCAACGCGACCTACGGCCTCGCCGTCGCCGCGTTCCCCGCGGGCGCCATCGCCGCGGGCCTGGCCGCCGGGCTCCTGGTCCGGCGGTTCGGGTCCGCGCGCGTGGCCGTGGCCGGCACCGTCCTCACGAGCCTGGGGGTGCTCGCGGCCGGCGTCGCGCCCGGCCTCGGGCTGCTCGTCGCGGCCCTCTTCCTCGGCGGCGCGATGGACGCCTGCACCGACGTGGCCCAGAACGCGCACGGCCTGCGGGTGCAGCGCCGGTACGGGCGCTCGATCCTCAACTCGTTCCACGCGGTGTGGTCGATCGGCGCCGTGCTCGGCGGCTCGATGGCCGCCGTGGCGATCGCGCTCGACGTGCCGCGCGGCGTCCACCTGGGGGTGTCGGCCGTCCTGTTCTCCGCCGTCGCGCTCGTCGCGCTGCGGTTCTGCCTGCCCGGGCTCGACGGCGCCGTGCAGGACGGCGACCCCGCACCCGCCGCAGACGCCGGCGCCGCCTCGCGGTCGCGGGGCCGCACGGTGCTGGTGCTCGCGGCCCTGGTGCTGGTCGCGTTCGCGGGCACCCTCGTGGAGGACGCCGGGAACTCCTGGGCCGCCGTGTACCTGTCGGGCAGCCTGGGCGCGGCCGCGGCCGTGGCGGCGACCGGCTACATCGCGCTCACCGGGGCGCAGTTCGTCGGGCGGATGCTCGGCGACCGGTTCGTGGACCGGTTCGGCCAGCGGGCGGTGGCGCGTGCGGGCGGCCTGCTCGTCGCGGTGGGCACCGGCCTCGCGCTGGCGTTCCCGTCGGTCCCGGGGACGATCGCCGGGTTCGCCTGCGCCGGCTTCGGCGTCGCGACGCTCGTGCCCGCCGCGATGCACGAGGCCGACGAGCTGCCGGGCCTGCGGGCCGGCACCGGGCTCACCGTCGTGTCGTGGCTGATGCGCCTCGGGTTCCTGCTCTCGCCCCCGGTCGTCGGGCTGGTCGCCGACGCCACGAGCCTGCGCACCGGTCTCCTGGTGCTGCCGCTCGCCGGCGTGGTCGTCGTGCTCGCCGCGGGAGTCCTCTCCGGTCGTCGCCCGGCCCGGGCCGCGACGGCCGCCCCGCAGCCCGCGGACGCCATCATGGGGTCATGACCGACGGCACCCGACCGCGCCGCTACGACCCCGAGCGCCGCGACCGCATCATCGACGCCTGCCTCGACGTCGTCGCCGCCCACGGCGTCGCGGGCACCTCGCAGCGCCGCGTCGCCGCGGCCGCGGACGTGCCGCTGGGCTCCATGACCTACCACTTCGCCGGGCGGGACGAGCTGCTGCGGGAGGCGTTCGGACGCTTCACCCGTCAGGCGTCCGCGCAGTTCGACCGGCGCATGGCCGAGGCGCCGGACCGTGACGCCGCGCTGCGCGCCGTCGTCCGGCTCATCACGCTCGACGTCTTCGCCACCCAGCGCGACCTCGTGCTGTCCCACGAGCTCTACACGCTCGCCGCGCGCGACCCCGCGTTCCGCGACCTGACGAACGACTGGATGCGCCGCAGCCGCGCGGCCCTCGGCCGGCACTTCGACCCGGCGACCTGCCGCGTGCTCGACGCGTTCGTGGAGGGCATGACCATCCACCGCGCCCTCGACACCGAACCGCCGGACGGGGTGGACGTGCTCGACGCGGTGCGCCGGCTCGCGGGCCCGGGCTCAGGTGCGGAGGCCGGGACCGGTCAGTAGCCGCCCATCTGCGTGACGCCCGCGGTGTACTCCCAGTGCCACGGCTCGTACTTGGAGCCGCCGGGCCGGGCCCAGTCGGGGTTGTCCCAGCCGTAGGCCGGGGCGTTCGCGGCGAGCCAGGCCCACCGGGAACCGGAGTACGTGTCGGGGCAGATGTCGACGGCGAGGCCCCAGCCGTGGTTCGACGTGCCGGGCACGGCCGCGAGGTACCCCTTGGCGGCCTTGGTCGCGACCTGCTGCGCGTAGCTGCGGAAGCCGTCGGTGATGCACATCGACTCGCCCCACGCGGCCTTGTACGCCTCGTTGAGCTCGGCGAGCTTCACGGCCGCGTCCGCGCGGACCTGCGTGCGCCCGTCCCACAGCGTGCACAGCTCGCTCGACGGGATCTGCCCGTTGGACCCGCTCCCGGAGGCGAACCCCTCGCACCCGGGGAGCACCGGCGGCGCGGCCTCGATCTCGCCCCGGTCGAGCGTCTCGACCGACATCTTCGCCTTGTTCGACACCGTGACGGTCGCGCCGCCCGCGGTCTGCTTCACGGCCGAGGCCTGCGCGACCCCCGCCCGGGCGCCGCTGCGCGAGGCACCGCCGGCGCGGTCGTCGACGGCGGCGGCGGCCGCGGCCGTGATCGACTCGAGCGAGCCGGTCGTCGGCTGGTCGTCGGGCTCCGGTGCCGCGGCCTGGGGCGCGATGGCGGTGAGCGTCGTGGTGGTGGCGACGGCGACGGTCAGCCCGACGCCCAGTCCCGCCAGGCGGCCGGGGACGCGCTTGCGTGCCGACTTGCGCACCGGACGGCGCTCGGAGCGGGTCGTCTCGGAGCGGGTCGTCCCGGGGCGGGCGGTCTCGGAGCGGGGCTTCTGGCTGCGGGGCGTCTCGTGCCCGGCGGCCGGGCGGACGGGGTCGAACGCGTGCACGTGCACGACGGCGGGCGCCGCAGGCGCCGGAGCGTGGACGTGCACGGGAGCCGCGGGTGCGGCCGGCGTCGGAGCGTGGACGTGCACGGGAGCCGCGGGTGCGGCCGGCGCCGCGTCGGCCTGGTGGACGGGCCCGTGGACGGGCTCCGGGACGTGCCGCACGGCGGTGGCGGGACGGCTGCGCCCGCCGCGGCCGGGGTCGCGTCGGCTCGGGTAGGTGCGGGTGGGGGCCGGTGCGGGCTGCGTCTGCGTCATCGGGCGGCCAGCGCCGAGGCGTCGGGCAGAGCGGATGCGCCGCGGTGCGCGGTGCTCCTGTGAACGTGCGTTGTCATGCGACCTCTCCTGCTGCCTGAACCACCGGCCCGGAGGAACGTACCGCACCGGCGGGTGGAATGTCACGAAACGATCACGAGGTGGTATGGCGGCGGCGACCCGGGCCGCGGGGACCCGGGTCACCGGAGCGTCACCGGGACGCCAGGAGGTCCCGCATCTGCTGGATCTCGGCCGTCTGGGAGTCGACGACGGACCGCGCCATCTCGACGGCGCCGGCGTGCTCGCCGGCGGACACCTCGGCCTGCGCCATCTCGACCGCGCCCTCGTGGTGCGCGACCATCTGCTCGAGGAACAACCGCTCGGCATCCGTCCCGGTCGCGTCCTCGAGGGCCTGTAGGTCCTCGGCCGACATCATGCCGGCCATGCCGTGATCGCCGTGATCGCCGTGGCCCGCGTCGGCTCCGGCCCCGGCGTCGGCGCCCCAGTCGTCCAGCCAGCCGGTGAGGGTGTCGATCTCGGGCCCCTGGGCGGCCTTGACCTGCTCCGCCAGGTCGACGAGCTCGGGGCTGACGCCGTCCTTGGCGAGCAGGGCGTCCGACATCTCGATCGCCTGCTCGTGGTGGGGGAGCATCATCTGCGCGAACATCACGTCGGCGGCGTTGAACGGGGCGTCGGTCGCGGTGCCCGACGGTGCGTCGGACGACGGCGAGGAGCCGCCCGTGCCGGTCGTGCCGTCCATGTCGTGGCCGGCGTCGTCCGCGGCGCACGCGGCGAGCGCGAGGCCGACGGCGAGGGCGAGCGCGGGCACGCGGGCGCGCGTCAGGAATCGGTGCGTCATGAGGATGGGGCCTTTCTCGAGGTTCTCGGTGGGATCCGCGGCGGGCCGGCGCCCCCGGACGGGGGCGGGCCCGGGCGGTCCTACGTCCGAGAGATCCCGAGGGCGTGCAGGCGGGGACCGGCCGCCGGGCGGGCGGCGACCGGGAGCGGGAGCCACGCCACGACGCGCGGGCCCTCGGCCCGCAGCAGGGCGCGTGCCCCCGGCCCGGCGAGCGAGAGCAGCACCGCGAGGATCATGAGGCACATCGCCGTGACCATTTCGTGGCCGCCGCAGCCGTCGGCGCCACAGCCGGAGGGGGTGCCGGCGTCGTGGACGACCGGGGCGTCGGCGTGCGACGTCGTGCCCGGGTCGCTCTGCGCCTGGGCCACGACGGCGACGGGGGCGTGGTGCTCGGCGTGCCGGGTCGCGGAGCCGCTCATGGCGTGCATGAGGACGACGCCCACGACGACCGCGAGCACGAGCAGCACCCCGGCCAGGCGCCGGCGACGGCCCGTCAGCAGGGGGCGCACGGTGCGGATCATGCGTCCTCCTTCGGGGGTGTTCGCTGCGGGTGCCGGCGGGCGACCCTGGCACTGTAACCACCGCGCGGGCGCGGTGCCCCGTGCGGGACGCCCGGGCCCGGCCTAGCGTCGGGGGATGAGCGAGGACAACGACGTGGACCGGACCGAGAAGTCGGGCGGCAAGGCCGCGAAGATCCTGTACCGGCCGGTGGGGATCGTCAGCTCGATCGTCGGCGGCATCGTGGCGGGGCAGGTCTTCAAGCAGGTCTACAAGCGGGTCGCGCCCGGGCACCCGGACGACGCGCCCACGCCCCTGCAGTCCGAGTACCGGATGCGGGAGATCCTGCTCGCGTCGCTGCTGCAGGGCGCGATCTTCGCCGTCGTGAAGGCGGCCATCGACCGTGGCGGCGCCCGGGCGTTCGAGCGCTGGACGGGGGAGTGGCCGGGCGACTGACCCGATGACCACCGACGGGTCCCGCCCCGCCGACCGGGTGTGGCGGCGGCTGCCCCACGAGGCGAGGCCGCTGCTCGAGACCGGCCTGCCCGGGGCCGACCTGCGCACCCTGCTGCTCGACGTCGCGGCCGCGCGCGCCGCCGCGACGCGGCCCGCCGACGTCCTCGCGCAGTGGCGTCGTGACCGCATGGTGCGGCCGACGGACGTCGACCCGCGGCGCCTCTGGCCGCTGGAGGCGCGCCTGTGGGCGGAGCTGCCGGAAGAGTTCGCCGCCGTCGAGCCCGCGCCCGTCGCGCCGCTCGCCACGGCCGCGGCGCTCGGCGGGGTGAGCCAGCAGCGCGTCGTCACGACGACGCGGCTCACCGAGGTGGTGAGCGACTCCAGCAACGTGCTCGCCGTCGAGGCGGCGGACCGCCGTTCGTCCCGCCCCCGCGACGAGCCCGTGCACGTCGCCGCGGTCCAGCGCCAGCTGCGGGCCCAGGTGTTCGGCCCGGGCGCGGCCGCGCACTTCCGCCTCCTCGTGCTGGTGTCGAGCGCCCGAGCGACCGGCTCCGGGCGGACGGAGGCGGGCCTGCTCGTCACCCACGTGCGCGCGTGGCAGCGTCTGCTGGGCGCCACGGTCCCGCACCGGCGGCCACGGGTCGCGCTGACGGTGTGGGACGACGGCGGGGTGGCCGAGCGCGTCGCGGACACGGTGCTGCCCGCGGTCCGGGACGACGTCGTGCCCGTGGTGGTGGACCAGGCCCGGGAGCGCGGCCGGTCGTACTACGAGGGCGTCGCCCTGCGCCTCACCACCGACGACGCGGCCGAGCTCGGCGACGGCGGCCTCACCACCTGGACCGCGCGGCTGCTCGGCGACCGCAAGGAACGGTGCCTCGTGTCGTGCGTCGCCACGGAACGTCTCCTGGAGCCCGACGGCTGACCTGCGCCCGGCCCGCCTCTCACCAGTCCGCGGGCCGGGAGTCCTTGCCGTCGAGCCACAGCCGGTCGCTGGAGTCGCGGTGCGTGCCGGTCGTGCCGACGTGCTTGGTGCTGATCCGGTCGCCCTTGACGATCACGTGCGCCACCGCCTGGGCGTGCCCGTGGCCGATCCCGTACGTCTCCTTGAGCCACGCGACGACGGGCGTGGTCCTGCTCTCGGGGCCGAAGCCCTGCTCCGCGGCGGCGGCGACGATCTGGCGGGGCGTGAGCCCGGTCTTCGTCTCGACGGTGTCGAGGTAGGCCTGGAACGACATCAGCGGTGCTCCTCGCTCTTGTTCTCCTGGATCATCGTGGCGGAGGCGTGGATGCACATCATGCGCAGCACGCCGGTGCCGGTGTTGGTGAACCCGTGCCAGACGTCGGGCCCGACGACCGCGGTGTCCCCGGCACGGGCGACGACGGTCTCGGCGCCGACGCGGATCGTCGCCTCGCCCTCCAGCACCGACCAGGTCTCCGTGTAGGGGTGACGGTGCAGGTCCGGGCCCTGGCCGGGGTCGTTCGTGACGAGGAAGAACGACACGCCGGAGCCGTGGTGGTGGCCCTCGAAGCGCAGCGTGCGCGAGCCGGGGAGGCGGAGGGTGTCGGCGGGGACGACGGCGGCCATGGTGGCTCCTTCGTGAGGTCGGGGCGTCGTCGGACCCGGTGCCGGCGACGTGTCCCCAGCCTGGGGCGCCGCTTCCGGGTCCACGAGGGTTTCGGTCCTGGTCGAAAGGTGGTCGCGCAGCGCCGACGGCCCGACGAGTTTCGCGTCTTTCGTTGACACGCTGAATGAAAGGGGATCAGAGTGTCGGGGTGCAACGACGCGCAGACGTTCCCCGCCTCGGTTCGCTCGGGCCCTCCGCCCGAGCGGTGGTCCGCACGCTGCTGCTCGCGGGGCCGCTGTCCCGGGCGGAGCTCGCCCGGCGCCTGGAGCGCTCGCCGGCGAGCATCACCAAGACCACCCAGCCCCTGGTCACCTCCGGCCTGATCAGGGAAGATGTGGCCCAGTCGGCCGAGAGCCGGGGTCGTCCCGGCGCCCCGCTCGTGCTGCAGGCGGCCCTGCACCGGTTCATCGGGGTCAAGGTCACCGCCGACGAGGTCTACGCGGTCCGGACGGACGCCGCCGGACAGGTGGAGGCCGCCGGGCACCGGCGCCTGCCCGACGTCGAGGAGTCGACCGTCGTCGCGCAGATCCTTGAACTGGTGAATGAACTACGGGGCGCAGGCGAGATCCAGGCGCTCGGCGTCGGCCTGGCCGGGCGGATGTCCCGCTTCGACGACACCGTGCGCGCCAACCCGTTCCTCGGCTGGGACCAGGTCCCCCTGGCACGGGTGCTGGAGCAGGCGACCGGCATCCCCACCGTCCTCAGCGAGGACGCCCGCGCGCTGACCGCCGGGGTGCAGTGGTCCGGTCCCGGCCGCGGCATGAGCGACCTCGCGGTGCTGACGGTCGGCGTCGGCGTCGGGCTGGGCATCGTCATCGAGGACCGGGTGCTCGCCGGCCCGTCGGGCCGGGTCGGCCGGATCGGGCACATGCGGGTCGCGGACTCCGGCCCGGCGTGCGAGCGCGGGCACCGCGGCTGCGCGTCGGCGTTCCTCACCACGGCGGCCATCACCCAGGGCATCGGGGTGCCGCGCGGGCGGGCCGACCTGGACCTGGACGGCGCCCTCGCGCTGGCGGCCGACGGCGACGCGGTCGCGCTGCGCGTGTTCGCCGACGCCGGCCACGCCCTGGGCGTGCTGATCGCCCAGCTCGCGAACACGCTCGGCCTGCCCGCCGTGATCCTCGCCGGCGACGGCCTCGGCATGCTCGCCCACGGGCGGCCGGCGCTCGACGCCGCGCTCGCCGACCACCTCGACCCCCACGCCACCCGGCCCACCGTGGTGGCGTTCTCCTCCGGTTTCGACGAGTGGGCGCGCGGCGCGGCGGTCGTCGCGTGCCAGTGGATGCTCGTCGACCCGCCGCCGCACCGCACCGACCCGGCCTGACCCGACACACCCGCAGGAGGCACCGTTGTCCGCACTTCCCCTCGACCCGACCGCCCCGCTCGCCGAGGACGCCGGCTCGATCAGCGTCGGCATCGTCGGCGCAGGCCAGTTCTCGCGCAGCTTCGCGACGCTCTGGGACCTGCACCCGAACGTCGACCGGCTCACGATCACCGACCTCGTCCCGGAGCGTGCCAAGGCGCTGGCGGACCGTTACGACCGGGCCACCGTCGTCGACAGCTTCGAGGAGATGCTCGACTCGGACGTCGACGCCGTCGCGATCTTCACCCAGCGGTGGACCCACGCGCCGCTGGTGCTGGCGGCGCTGGAGGCCGGCAAGCACGTGTACTCGGCGGTGCCGATGGCCACCGAGCTCACCGACATCGAGGAGATCATCGCCGCCGTCCGGCGCACCGGGCTCACCTACATGATGGGCGAGACGAGCTACTACAACCCGGCCACCGTCTTCGTCCGCGAGAAGGTCCGTGAGGGCGCGCTCGGCCAGGTCTTCTACGCCGAGGGCGACTACGTGCACGACATGGACCTCGGCTTCTACGCCGCGTACCAGTACAGCGGCGGGGAGAACTGGAAGGCCACGGCGAGCTACCCGCCCATGCTCTACCCGACGCACGCGATCGGGGGCGTGCTCGGCGCGCTGCCGACCCGGGCGGTGAGCGTGAGCTGCCTCGGCGTGGAGGACCGGCGCGGCGACGGCGTCTTCGACCGGGAGGTCAGCCAGTTCGGGAACAGCTTCTCGAACGCGACGGCGCTGTTCGAGCTGGCCGACGGCGGCGCGATGCGCACCAACGAGATGCGCCGGGTGGGCTACCCCTCGCACATCCGCGAGTCGCGGTTCCGCTTCTTCGGCACCGAGGCCAGCTTCGAGCAGCTCGCCCACCAGAGCGTGTGGAACGACAAGGAGACGTCCACGGACGTCTCCGCCGACTTCGTCCCGGTCCGGGGCGGGGGCGACGACGCCGACCTCGCCGACGTCGACCCGGCGCTGCGCGAGGCGTTCACCTCCGGCTCGGCGCCGGTCCACGACCGGACGCGGCTGCCCGCCACCTACGCCGACGCGCCGAACGGGCACGAGGGCTCCCACCACTTCCTCGCCGACGACTTCGTGCGCGCCGTGGTCACGGGCGAGCACGCGCCCGTGGACGCCTGGCTCTCCGCGAAGTTCACCGCGCCCGGCATCGTGGCGCACGCCTCGGCGCTGGCCGGCGGCGAGCGGCTGCCGATCCCGGACTTCGGGAGCCGGCCCGCGCACGACTGAGCACCACCGCCCGCGCACGCGGCCCGGCGTCGTCCACGACGCCGGGCCGCACCGCGCCGCACTGTCCGAGCACTGCTTGCAACGACGCAAGGAGGAACCTGATGGCTGCACCGACCGCTCCACCCGTACCGACCGTCCGTGGACGACGGTCGGGCCGCCGGGACGACACCCGGCTCGCCCTGCTCTTCATCCTGCCGGCCAGCATCGGGCTGGTCGTCTTCTACTTCTGGCCGCTGGTCCGCGGCATCTGGCTGAGCTTCACGTCCTGGGACCTGCTCAGCCCGGCGCAGTTCGTGGGCCTCGACAACTACCGCGCGATGGTGGCCGACCCGGTGTTCTGGAACGCCGTCCGGGTCACGCTGCTCTACGTCGTGATCAACATCGGCCTGCAGACCGTCGTGGCCCTGGTGATCGCGGTGCTGATGCAGCGGCTCAGCCGGTCGACGCTGCTGCGCTCGCTGGTGCTCGCCCCGTACCTCGTCTCGAACGTGGTCGCGGCCCTGGTGTTCCTGTGGATCCTCGACTTCCAGCTGGGGATCGGGAACCAGGTGCTGGAGTGGGTCGGCCTGGAACGGATCGGGTTCTTCACCTCCGAGGCCTGGGCCATCCCCACCATCGCGATGGTCAACGTCTGGCGGCACATGGGCTACACGGCGCTGCTGATCTTCGCGGGCCTGCAGGCCATCCCGCCCACCACGTACGAGGCGGCGCGGGTCGACGGCGCGTCGGAGGTGCGCACGTTCTTCGGCATCACGCTGCCGCTGCTGCGCCCCATCCTCGGCCTCGTGCTGATCATCTCGGTGATCGGCTCGTTCCAGGTGTTCGACACCGTCGCGGTCACCACGAACGGCGGCCCCGTGGACGCCAGCCGCGTGCTGCAGCTCTACATCTACGACAAGGCGTTCGGGCAGTTCGACTTCGGCTACGCGTCGGCGCTGAGCGTGGCCATGCTGCTGATCCTGGTGGTCGTCACCTTCTTCCAGTACCGCATGACGCGGGCCGGCCAGACGGACCTGAACTAGGAGGAGGCGACCATGATCGAGACCACGACGGCACCTGCCGCACCCACGACCGCCCCCGCCCCTGACGCGCACCGCGCGGCGCCCCCGCGTCGTCGACGACGGGTCACCCCCGGCCGCGTGCTGGCCTGGGCGGTGATGATCCTCGTCCTGCTCGTCACGCTGTTCCCCTTCTACTGGATGCTGCGCACGGCGCTGTCCAGCAACGGGGCCCTCTACGCCAACTCGACGTCCCTGCTGCCGGTCGACTTCAGCTGGGGCGGGTTCGAGCGCGTCTTCGGGCTGCAGTCCACGGAGGAGGCCATCGCCCAGGGCGGCTCCGGGGCCTCCATCGACTTCTGGCTCTACCTGCGCAACTCCGTGGTGGTGGCCACGGTCGTCACGGCGTGCCAGGTGTTCTTCTCCGCGATGGCCGCATACGCGTTCTCGCGGCTGCGCTGGCGGTGGCGCAACGCCGTGTTCGCCGTCTTCCTGCTGTCGCTGATGGTGCCGGTGATCTTCACGCTGCTGCCGAACTTCGTGCTGGTCCGGGAGCTCGGGCTGATCGACACGCTGCTCGGCATCATGCTGCCGGGGCTGTTCATGACACCGTTCGCGATCTTCTTCCTGCGGCAGTTCTTCATGAACGTCTCCACCGAGGTGGAGGAGGCCGCGCTGATCGACGGCGCCAGCAAGGTCCGGGTGTTCTTCTCGATCATCATCCCGATGTCGGTGGGGCCGATCGCGACGATCTCGATCCTCACGTACATCGGGTCGTGGAACGACTACTTCTGGCCGTTGATGGTGTCCTACACCGACGACTCGCGGGTGCTCACCGTGGCGCTGGGGAACTTCAACGCGCAGACGCCGCAGACGGGGCCGGACTGGGCGGGGCTGATGGCCGCGACCCTGGTGGCCGCGCTGCCGATGATCCTGCTCTTCGTCGTCTTCGCGAGGCGGATCGTCAACTCCATCGGCTTCAGCGGGATCAAGTGAGGAGGCGGACCGTGCACCACGCACGTCGTACGACAGCGACCCTCGCCGCGGCCGTGGCCGCCGGCACCCTCGCCCTGGCGGGCTGCGCCGGGCCGGGCACCGCGGCGGCGGACGACTCCGTCGTCCTGGACTACTGGCTCTGGGACGCGAACCAGCTGCCCGCGTACCAGCGCTGCGCGGACGAGTTCGAGCGGCAGAACCCCGACCTGCAGGTGCGCGTCAGCCAGTACGGCTGGAACGACTACTGGCGCAAGCTCACCGCCGGGTTCGTGGCGGGCGCCGGGCCGGACGTGTTCACCGACCACCTCACCCAGTACCCCGGCTTCGCGCAGCGGGGCCTGCTGCTGGACCTGAACGACCTCGAGGCGACGGCCGACGTCGACTACGGCGGGTTCCAGGAGGGCCTGGCGGACCTGTGGGTGGGCCAGGAGGGCGCCCAGTACGGCATGCCCAAGGACTTCGACACCGTCGCGCTGTTCTACGACCAGAACATGGTCGCCGAGGCCGGCCTGACCCCGGACGACCTCGCGGACCTCGACTGGAACCCGGACGACGGCGGCAGCTTCGAGGAGGCGATCGCGCACCTCACCGTGGACGAGAACGGCGTCCGCGGCGACGAGGACGGCTTCGACCCCGAGAACGTGGCCGTCTACGGCCTGGCGTCGAACGGCTCGGGCGGCATGTCCGGCCAGACGACGTGGTCCTGGCTGGCGGGGACGACCGGCTGGACGTTCACCGACAAGGACGTGTGGGGCACGGAGTACCACTTCGACGACCCGCGGGTGCAGGACACCCTGGACTGGCTGTTCGGCCTCGTCGACAAGGGCTACATGGCCCCGTACGAGGAGGTCGGCACCGAGCCGAACCCGCAGCAGGCCCTCGGCTCGGGTCGCGCGGCGCTCTCGGCGAACGGTTCCTGGATGCTCGGCACCTACGCCAACCTGGCGGGTGTGGACCTGGGCATCGCACCCCCGCCCAGCGGGCCCGTCGGGCACCCGGTGTCGATGTACAACGGCCTCGCGGACTCGATCAGCGCGCAGTCCCCGGACCCGGAGGAGGCGGCCCGGTGGGTCGAGTTCCTCGGGTCGGACGACTGCCAGCGCATCGTGGGCGAGGCCGGCGTGGTCTTCCCGGCCCGGCCCGCGGGCACGGAGGCGGCGGTCGAGGCCTTCGGCGACCGCGGCCTGGACGCCTCCGTCTTCACGGACATGGTGGAGAAGAAGCAGACCCTCTTCTTCCCGGTGACCGAGGAGTTCGGCGCGATCGACGCCCTCATGACGCCGATGATGGACGAGATCTACATCGGCGACCGGGACGCGTCCACGCTCACGGAGGTGAACGACCGGATCAACGGCCTGCTGAAGTAAGGGGCGGCGGGGCACGCGGCTACCGTGACGTCGTGCCCCGCCCCCGCCGTGACCGCACCGTGGAGTTCCGCCTCGCCCCCGACGACGTCTCGGCGATCCGGTTCGGCGTCTCGCCGGGCCACGAGCTGGCGCACGCGGTGCGCGTGCTCGCCCAGCCGGCGTACCACCCGCTGCAGTGGGGGTGGCTCCGCGCGGCGCGGGGCCGCGCCCCGGCGCGTCCCCTCGCGCTGCTGACCCTGCTGGTCGGCGCGGACGGGTACCTCCCGGACTTCCTCACCTCCACGCCCGGCTGGGACCTCGGGCCGGACGAGGAGCTCGAGCGCCTGCGGGAGGCGGACCTCGGCCCGCTGCGGGTCGACCTGCTCAAGCGGGTGGACCGCACCGCCGGCGCCGACCGGCGGCTGCTGCAGGCCCTCGCCGACGACCCGGCGCACGCCCGCGACCTCGCCGTCGACGCATGGCGGCAGGTGTGGGACGCGGTGCTCGCGCCGTCGTGGCCGCAGCTCGAGCGGATCCTGCGTGCCGACATCGGGGCCCGCTCCCGCCGCGTCACGACGCACGGCCTGGGCACGATGGTCGAGACCCTGCACGAGGCCGTGGCCTGGGCCCCCGACGCGGTGCACGTGCGACTGCGGCTGCACGGCGAGGTGCTCGACTGCGCGGGCAGCGGCCTGGTGCTGGTGCCGTCCGTGATGGCGCCGCGCTGCTCGGTGGTGACCGAGCCGCCCGCGCAGCCCACGCTCTTCTACCCGGCGCTGGGGATCTCCGAGCGGTGGGCCGACGACGCCCCCGACGCGTCCGGGGCGCTCGCGGACCTGCTCGGGGCGGGACGGGCAGGCGTGCTGCTCGCGCTGCGCGGCCCGCTGTCCACGAGCGAGGTCGCCGCGGCGGGAGGGCTCGCCGTGTCGACGGCGTCGCACCACCTGGCGCTGCTGCGCGCGTCGCGGCTCGTCGACTCGCGCCGCGACGGCCCGCGCGTGCTGCACGAGCGCACGCCGCTGGGCGAGGCGCTGGTCGGGGGCTGACGGCGCCCGAGGTCAGTGGGTCGTGGAGAGCCAGTCTTCGACCTCCAGGCCCGGCACGCGGGCGAACTCGCGCACGTTGTGGGTGACGACGACCATCCCGAGGGAGCGGGCGTGGCCCGCGATGAGGGCGTCGTAGGGGCCGATGGGCGTGCCTCGGCCGGCGAGCACGGCGCGGATCCGCCCGGCGTGCATGGCAGCGGTGGTCTCGAAGGGTACGACCTCGACGAGGGACAGGAGCTCGTCGACGGCCTGACGGTTGCGTCCGGGATCCCGGGACCGCTCGATCCCGTACTCCAGCTCCATCTCGCTGATCGTCGACACGGCGATGCGCCCCTCGGCGTCCCGAAGTCGCGGCCGTGCCGAGTCGCCCTCGTCGCGGAGCAACGCGATGAGGATGTTCGTGTCGAGCATGTAGAGGCTGCTCACAGGCTCTTCCGCTCGTCGGCGACACCCTGGTCGCGCTCCTCCAGGAAGTCCGGCTCGGCGCGCAACCCGTGCTCGAACCAGGTGTCCCACCCCGACCCGACCGGCTCGATCACGCGCGCGCGCCCGACGACCCGGATGGTGACCTCGTGGACGTCGTCCGGGAGCGCGACCGCCTTCGGGAGCCGGACGGCCTGCGTGCGGTTGTTGCGGAAGACGGTCGTGCGCATGCGTGCCTCCTTGTATATATCGCCAGGATATACCAGGAGGGCCAAGGCGCGATAGGTTCGCCCGATGCGTCGTCCCGCTCCTCAGCCCTCGTCGTCCCTCGCGCGCGTGCCGGGGTTCCGGCCGCTGCTGGCGATGTCGGCGCTGGGCTTCTCGGGGTACGCGCTGCTGCTGCCGGCGGCGCCCCTGTGGGCCGTGCACGGCGGCGCGAGCGAGGGCGGCGCCGGGCTCGTCAACGCGGTGCTCATGCTCGCCACCGTGCTCACGCAGACCACCGTGCCGTGGCTGCTGCGCCGGGTGGGCTGGCGGCTCACGATGACGGTGGGCGTGGTGCTGCTCGGCGTGCCGTCGCTGCTGTTCATGGCCACGGACCAGCTCGGGTGGCTGCTCGCGCTCTCGGCGGTGCGAGGCATGGGGTTCGCCGTGCTGACCGTGTGCGGGTCGAGCGCCGTGGCCGCCCTCGTGGACGGGCCGCGGCACGGCCGCGCGATCGGGCTGTACGGGCTGTCGATCGCGTTCCCGCAACTGGTGCTGGTCCCCAGCGCCGCGTGGATCGCCGAGACGCTCGACTTCCGCGTGGTCTTCGCGCTCGGCGCGCTGCCCGTGCTCGCGGTGCCGTTCGCCGTCCTGCTCGGCCGGTGCCTCGACGCCGTCGACGACCGCGCCGGACAGCCCGTCGATGCCGGCGGGCCGGGGCGCGGTCGCGTCCTGCTCGCGCTGGTGATGCCGTCGCTCGTGCTGCTGGCGGTGACGACGCCCGGCGGTGCGCTGCTGACGTTCGCGCCGCAGTTCGCCGGGGGAGCGGGTGCGGCGGTGGCGGGGCTCCTCGGCTTCACCGCCGCGACAGCGCTGTCCCGCTGGGCCGTGGGCGGCCTCGCCGACCGGTTCGGGCCGCGAGTCTTCCTCGCGCCCCTGCTCGCCTTCTGCGCCGCCGGGCTGGCGGTGTGCGCGGGGGCGATCGCCGACGGCGGCCCCCGGCCCGCGCTCCTCGTGCTGGGGATGACGATGGTCGGCGTCTCCTACGGCAGCCTGCAGAACCTCACCCTCGTCGCCGCGTTCGCGGCCGTGCCCGCGCGGCAGCACAGCACCGCCAGCGCCGTGTGGAACATCGGGTTCGACGCCGGCACCGGGCTCGGGTCCCTCGTCGTCGGGTTCATCGCGGCGGGCACGTCGTTCTCCGTGGGGCTGCTGACCACGGCCGTCGTGTGCGTGGTCGCGGCGGCCGCCGTCCTGGTCACCCGACCCTCCCTCTGACCTGGGGCGCGCACCTGGTGCACGATGGTGGGGACACCGACACCCGACGAGCGGAGGCCGAGATGGGCACGAAGCAGGAGATCCAGCACGGGAAGGCGAGCGGCGGCCGGAAGCGGGGGCCGGGCCTGTTCCAGCTGATCATGGTCGGCCTGGTCGTCGCGGCCGTCACCAAGGAGCTCCAGAAGGACAAGGAGGACCGCACCTGGCACGGCACCGTCGCCGGGTTCGTCCCCTACGAGTTCCGCATCCCGACCGTCGAGCGCGTCCGCGAGCGCGTCTGGGACCCGGAGGGCGCGCACCTGCTGAGCCCGCACGTCTTCGGCGTGGGCTGGACGGTCAACGTCGGGCGCATCGTCGAGCTCGTGCGGCGCAAGGTCGACGACGCCCGCGAGGACGCCCCGGCCTGACGGGGCGACGTCGGGGAGGTGCGTGCTCGTATCCTCGTGGCATGTCTGCTGCGACCTCCGACGCCCAGCCCGGCACACCCCCGGAGGGCCGGGCGCGCCCGGCGGTGCGCGGGCTCCTGACGGAACGGCTCGCACGCCAGCTCGAGGGCGACATCCGCAAGGGGGCGCTCGCCGTCGGCGCCAAGCTGCCTTCCGAGCGCGAGCTCGCCCAGCAGTTCGGTGCGAGCCGCAACGTGGTCCGGGAGGTGCTGCGGCGCCTGGAGGCGCAGGATCTCATCGACGTCGAGCCGGGGCGTGGGTCGTTCGTCAGCGAGCGCTCGTCCGGGAGCGTGCGCGGCTACGACGCCGTCTATCGCGCGGGCCGGCCGACCGTGCGCCAGCTCATCGAGGCGCGCATGTCCCTCGAGGTCGAGATCGCGGGGCTGGCGGCCGAGCGTGCGGACGACACGGAGCTTGCCGTGATCGAGCACGCGCACGTCCGGGTGCTCGAGGCGCCCGACGTCGTGGTCAAGGCTCGGGCCGACCTCGACTTCCACGACGCCATCGCCGCGGCCAGCGGCAACCCCGTGCTGCGCGTCATGCTCTCGTCCATCGGCGGGATGATGTTCGAGATGATGCTGCGCTCGAACTCCGACCCGGCGATCGGCGAGCCCGGCGTCCCGCACCACGCCGAGATCCTCGAGGCGCTCCAGCAGCACGACGTCGAGCTGGCGCGCTCACGGATGCGTGAGCACCTCGCGCTCGGCCTGCGCACCTACGGCGCCGACCTGGACGAGCGGCTGGACGTCATGGCGACGCGCCATCTCGACACCCTCCTGCGCCAGTCCGCGGCCGGCTAGAAGCATTTGGTCCCGCCATCTCCGCCTGCTACGGTCCAACTGGTCCTACCAGTTGGACCAGCGCGGCGTCGCGACCATGGAGGCACGAAGACGATGAAGTCCGGCGGATCACGGGCCAGGGAAGGGCTGACGAGGCGTGCCTTCGGCGGCCTCCTGGCGGCAGGAGCAGGCGCGGCCGTCCTCGCGGCGTGCTCGCCACGCAGCACGGGGACCAGCAGCGCGAGCGCACCGTTGCGGGTGGCCGCCGTGAACCACGTCTGGTCGCAGGCGGTGCGTGAGCGGATCGGGGAGTTCGAGGACCTGATCGGCCGCCGGGTGGCGATGCAGCTCCTGACGTCGGACCAGCTGTCGAACAGCTACAACGTCAAGCTCAACGCCTCCTCCTCGGACGTGGACGTGATGATGGTCCGCGCGCTGCAGGAGCAGCTGCTCTTCGCGCGCAACGACTGGCTGGCCGACCTGAGCGGCCTCGTCGAGGACCCGGAGTTCGCCTGGGCGGACTTCCAGGACGCGCCGCGCGAGCGGTCCGTGACGCACGGCCGCGTGCTGAGCGTTCCGGTCGTCACCGAGCGCCCCGCGCTCTACTACCGCAAGGACCTGGTCGAGGACCACGGCGGCGCACCGCGCACGCTCGACGACCTGTACGCGGTCGCGCAGGAGCTGACCGACGCGTCGGCGGGCCGCTTCGGCTACGTCGGACGAGGGCAGCGCAACGGGGCCGTCAGCCAGTGGTCGAGCTTCCTCTACTCCTTCGGCGGCGACTTCACGACGCCCGAGGGCGGGTCCGGGATCGGGACGCCCGAGGCCGTCGCGGCGTACGAGTACTACGGGAAGCTGCTGGACCGCACCGGTCCGCCCGGCGTGACGAACATGAGCCTCGAGCAGGCGATGCCGATCTTCGCGCAGGGCAAGGCGGCGTTCTACATCGACGCCGACGCCATCTACTCGAACTTCCTCGACCCCTCGATCTCGACGGTGCAGGACACCGTGGGCTTCGCTCCGTTCCCCGCGGGGCCGGCGGGGTCCCGGCCGCACAACATCCCGTCGTGGAGCGTGGGGATCAACAAGTTCTCGCGGCTGCAGGACGACGCCTGGGCCTTCATCCGCTGGGTGTCCGGCACCGAGATGGTGACGCAGCTCCAGGCCGACGGGATCCCCGGCGCGCGTACCTCCGCGTGGGAGGACCCGACGACGCTCGCCGCCTTCCCGGAGGACCTGGCGGAAGCGATGCGCGTGAACGCGGAGAACGGCCTGGGCCACGACCGGCCGGAGGTGATCCAGGTGGGGAGGGCGCGCGACATCGTCGGGCGCCCGCTCGTGGCGGGGATCCTCGGGCAGCCTGTGCCCCCGGTCGCGCAGGACGCGCATGCCGAGTTCACCGACTTCCTCGTCCGCGACAACCGCCAGCAGGAGTTCTGATGACGCGCACGGACGCACCCCCGGTCGCCGTCCCGGCCGGCCGGCAGGCCCACGGTTCCCCGGCCCGCCGCCCGCGGCCCGGGGCGAAGCAGCTGACGTTCGAGCAGTCGAACCGCCGCCTGCGCTGGATGATGCTCGCGCCCGCGCTCGGCTTCGTCGGCCTGATGATCGTGTTCCCGCTGCTGTTCACGGTGAACCTGTCCTTCACGGACGCGTTCGGCGCCGTCAACGCGGGCCACCAGTACAACGGCGGTCAGAACTACCTCGACGCCGTCACCGACACCCGGCGCTTCTGGCCGGCGGTCTGGCGCACCGTGTACTTCACCGTCGGCGCCGTCGTCCTCGAGACCGTCCTCGGGCTCGCGATCGCGATGCTCCTGCGCCAGGCCTTCCGCGGGATGCGCGTCGTGCGGTCGATCCTCATGGTCCCGCTGCTGGCGACGCCGGTCGCCATCGGCATCCTGTGGCTGCTCATCCTCGACCCGACGAACGGCATCGCCAACCACCTGCTGGGCATGGTCGGGATCCCGCCGCAGGAGTTCCTGGGCTCCGTCTCGCAGTCGCTGCCGCTCCTCATGCTGATCGATGTGTGGCAGTGGACGCCGATGATGACCCTGCTGCTCCTGGCCGGCCTGTCGACGCTGCCGGAGGAGCCGGAGGAGGCGGCCCGGGTCGACGGCGCCAACGCGTGGCAGCGATTCCGGCACATCGTCCTGCCGATGCTGGCCACGACGATCCTCACCGCCCTGGTGCTCCGCGCCGTCGACGCCCTCAAGACGTTCGACATCCTCTACGCCACCAAGGGCCCGGGCGGGGGGTCCGACTTCGAGGTGGAAACGCTGAACGTCTACGCCTACGGGCTCACCTTCGACTACCAGGAGTACGGCCTCGCGTCCGCCGTCCTCGTCCTGTTCACCCTGTTCATCATCGGCGTCGTCGTGCTGCTGCGGCGCCGTTCGGGAAGGAACTCCGCATGAGCCTCACCACCGCGGCGGGCCCAGGGGTCCGGCCCTCGCCCCGGCCCCCTGCCGTCCGGCGGCGGCCTCGTCGGTCGGGCTGGGCGTGGCTGCGAGCGCTCGCCATCGTCGTGGTCTGCCTCGTCATCGCGATGCCGGTGGTGTGGATGATCGCCGCCGCGTTCAAGACCAACGTGCAGGTGACCGACCCGACCGTCGGGCTGATCTTCTCGCCGACGCTCGAGAACTTCCGCAACGTGCTCGCGGACGGCGAGATCGTGCGCTCGCTGGGCAACTCGGCCTACGTGGGTGTCGTGTCGACGATCCTGTCAGCGGTCATCGCCGTGCCGGCGGCGTGGGCCGTGGGCCGGTTCCGGATGCACCGCACCGGGTCGCTCGTGCTGGTGGCGCGCATCGTGCCGGCGATCTCGCTCCTCGTGCCCTGGTACTACCTCTTCGCGCAGCTCGGCCTCGTCGGCTCGTACACGGTGCTCGTCCTGAGCCACATGTTCGTCTCGGTGCCGCTGATCCTGTGGATCATGATCGGCTTCTTCGAGGGGCTGCCCGTCGAGCTCGAGGAGGCGGCCCGGACCGACGGCCTGAGCGCCTTCGGCGCGTTCCGCAAGATCGCGCTCCCGCTCGCGGCGCCCGGCACCGCGACGGCGTGCGTGCTGGCATTTATCTTCAGCTGGAACAACTTCATGTTCGCGCTGATCCTCTCGGACGAGTCGACCAAGACGATGCCGGTCACGCTGTTCAACTTCATCTCTTACGCGAGCACCGACTGGGGCGGGCTCATGGCCGCCGCCACGCTCATGACGATCCCGGTGCTCCTCGCCGCCGTGCTGGGGCAGAAGTACCTGGTCGCCGGGCTCACCGCGGGCGCGACCAAGGGCTGACCTCTCGACACCCTCCGCCCGCACGGTACGCACCACCTACAGGAAGCAGACATGAAGATCATCGACGCCCAGGTCATCGTGACCAGCCCGGGCCGCAACTTCGTCACGCTCAAGCTCACCACCGACGAGGGCGTGACCGGCCTCGGCGACGCGACGCTGAACGGTCGGGAGCTCGCCGTCGTGTCCTACCTGCGCGAACACGTCGCGCCGCTGCTGCTCGGCAGCGACCCGCACCGGATCGAGGACACCTGGCAGTCGCTGTACCGCGGCGCCTACTGGCGGCGCGGGCCCGTCACGATGGCGGCGATCGCCGCGGTCGACGTCGCGCTGTGGGACATCAAGGCCAAGGTGGCCGGGCTGCCGTTGTACCAGCTCCTCGGCGGGGCGTCCCGCGACCGCGTCCGCACCTACGGGCACGCCAACGGGCGCGACATCCCGGAGCTGCTGGACTCCGTGCGCGCCCGGCTCGACGAGGGCTACAAGAGCGTCCGCGTGCAGACGGGCGTCCCGGGCCTGCAAGCCGTGTACGGCGTGCACGCCGGCACGGCGATCGCTCCGGACGCCGCGGGCACGCGGCTCGACCAGCGCACCCTCCCGGTCGTCGAGGACTGGGACACGGGCGCCTACCTGAGGCATCTGCCGAAGGTGCTCGAGGCCGTGCGCAACGAGTTCGGTCCGGACCTGCCGCTCCTCCACGACGCCCACCACCGGCTCACGCCCCAGCAGGCGGCCCGGCTCGGGCGGGAGATCGAGCAGTACGACCTCTTCTGGCTCGAGGACTGCACCCCGGCGGAGAACCAGCAGGGCCTGCGGCTCGTGCGCGAGCACACCACGACGCCCCTGGCGATCGGCGAGGTGTTCAACACCGTCTTCGACTACCAGACGCTGATCGACGAGCAGCTCATCGACTACGTCCGCTCGGCCGTCACGCACTTCGGCGGCGTGACGCCGATGCGCAAGCTGTTCGACTATGCCGCGCAGCGCCAGATCAAGAGCGCCATCCACGGACCCGAGGACATCTCCCCGGTGGGCATGGCCGCCGCCGTGCACCTCGACCTCGCGATCCACAACTTCGGCATCCAGGAGTACTCGGGCCACACGGCGCTGACGAACGAGGTGTTCCGCCACGCGTACACCTTCGACGACGGCTACCTGCACCCGGGCGAGGCGCCCGGCATCGGGGTGGAGCTCGACGAGGACCTCGCCGCGGCGCACCCGTACGTGCCGGCCTACCTGCCCACCAACCGCCTGCACGACGGCACGGTGCACGACTGGTAGGACCCGGCTGCCGGTCGGGCCGCCGCGTCCCGCAGGTTGTCGGGGGTCACGGCACGTCGAAGGCGCGGACCACGAGCCCCTGCGCGAGCGCGCCGAACGCGCCGCGCTCGTCGTGCAGCACGCTGGAGGTGAGGCCGGCGCCGGTCGCGCCGAAGACGACGGTCGTGTCCAGGCCCAGCCACTCGCCCCGGGGCGCGCGGTGCAGGTGCGCCGAGAGGTCGACGTTGGGGAAGGCGACGCGTCGCGGGTCGGCGCGCACCGTCATCCCGTTCGCGAGGTCGAACAGCCCGACGGTGCGGGCGAGGCCGCTCACGTCCTCGTCCTCGACGAGCGGGTGGCCGGTGCGCACCCAGACGTGCCCGCGGCCCGGCCCGGCCAGGTCGCGGCGGACGTCGATCGACTCGACGAACCCGCCCGGCCAGTCCGCCGCGGGGTCCCAGGCCGGGGTCGCGTCGGGCCCGGGCAGCGGCGTGGGCGCGCCGCCCGCGAGCGGGCGCGTGTCGCCGACGGCGGTGAGCCAGGCGCGCAGCGTCACCACCGTGCGGCCGGCGCAGGCCACGGACGCCTCGACCAGCTCGACGCCGCGCCCGGGCCGCAGCACGCGGACGTCGGTGGTCATCTCCTCCAGGCGGTAGGGGCCCCAGATGTCGAACGTCAGCCGTGTGGCGGCCAGGTCCTCGCGGCCCCGCTTCTCGCGGTCCTGCTCCACCAGGTGGGTGAGCAGCCCGAGCGTGGGGGCCACGTGCTGCTCGTCGGTCCTCCAGGCGCCGCCGACGTGCTCGGTGGGCTGGAACGTCGTCGCGCCGGTGCGGCGGAAGTAGGCCATCGGATGTCCGTCCTTCGTGGGGAGTGCCGGCCATCCTGCCAGGCCACGCGGGCGGGGACGCGTCAGTGTGCGGGCGCGGCCCCCACGAGCATCAGGGGCCGGCTCGGCAGCGGCTCGAGGCCGAAGCGCCGGTAGACCGCGGCGTGCCGGGTCGTGGCGGCCAAGGTCCGCACCGTCTCGTGCGGGCCGACCACCTCGCCGACGTGCCGGGAGATCAGCGCGAGCGCGCCGCCGCGCTCCCGCGACGCGACGGAGTCGACCGTCCAGTCCGCCGCCCGGAACCTCGCGACGTCGGCGCGGCGCTGCTCCCGCGACGCGGCCCTCAGGGCGGTGCGCTGGGCGCGGGCCACGGCGAGCCCCGTGCGGGCCGCCGCGACCGCCAGGAGCAGGACCGCCGCGGCGCACCACCCGTGGATCACCACGGCCACACCGACGGACGCGACGGTCGGCGCGAACGACGCCTGACCCGCGGTCGTGCCGAGCACGGCGCCCACCAGGAGGGCCGACCCCGCCCCGCGGGCGAATATCCCCGTCGCCGGCCACGGGTTCGTGCGCGTCAGGCGCACCACGACCGTGCCGTCGTGGTGCACGAACCCGTCGAGGACCACGACGATCGCCACCCACAGCGGCCACGTCACCGCCGCCCCGGCCCTGCGGGCCCGGGCGGGAGCGTTCGTCCAGGCCAGCGTCCACGCGACGGGGGCCACCGCACGCCCCCGCACGGGTTCCATCACCGGCGCCCAGACGGCATTCATGCGCATGGCGAGAAGGTATCCCGCACCGTCGCCGTCACCACGGGCGGGGCCGGGTGAACTCAGCCCGCCCGGCCCGCCGCGACGCCGCGGGCGTCCTCGTCGGCGCCCCACGACGCCAGCAGCCGCAGCCGCTCGGCGGACGGCGAGCCGGGCTCCGCGGTGTACACGAGCAGCACCTGGCCGGGCTCTGCGGTGATGGCGAGCTCCTCGTAGGCGAGCGTCAGGTCGCCGACCACAGGGTGGCGGAAGTGCTTGGTGCCGGTGCCGTGGATGCGGACGTCGTGCGCGGCCCAGAGCGTGCGGAAGGGCTCGCTGCGGGTGGACAGCTCGCCCACCAGGTCCTGGAAGGCCTTGTCGTGGGGGTTGCGCCCTGCCTCGGCGCGCATCACGCCCACGCACATCTCCGCCATGACGTCCCACTCGGGGTAGAAGTCCCGGGCCGCCGGGTCGAGGAACTGGAAGCGCGCGAGGTTGGGGGTGCGACCGCCGTCGCCGATGACGGGGGCGTAGAACGCGCGGCCCAGCGCGTTGGTCGCGAGCAGGTTCTGCCGCGGGTCACGGACGAACGCGACGGCGTCGGTGACCGCCTCCAGCGCCCACTGCAGGCTCGGGCGCGGCTCCGCGGGCCGGGCGGCGCGGCCGCGCGAGCGCCCCGACGTGGGGATGCCGTCCGCCGCCCGTGCGAGGTCGAGGAGGTGCGCGCGCTCGGCGTCGTCCAGCCGGAGGGCGCGGGACACGGCGTCGAGCACCGACGCGCTCGCGCCGGCGATCGCGCCCCGCTCGAGCTTCGCGTAGTACTCGACGCTCACCCCGGCCAGCATCGCGACCTCGCTGCGCCGCAGGCCGGGCACCCGGCGGTTCGACCCCCCGGGCAGTCCGGCCTCGTCGGGGGTGACCTTGGCGCGTCGCGACATGAGGAACTCGCGCACCTCCGCTCGGTTGTCCATGCCGTCCAGGCTAGGCACGGCACCGACGCGGCGGCGCCCGCGAGGGGTGTACTGGCGGTACACGGTTCGTCAGGGACTCCCGCCGCGCGGCCGCGGGACGGACGCTGGATGACATGCCCGCCCCTGCCCTGCCCGCCACGGACGTTCCCGCGTCGCACCGGTTCGCCCGGCTGCTGCCGGCGCTGCTGCTCCTGCTCACCGTGTTCGGCCCGATCTCGATGGACCTGTACCTCCCGGCGCTGCCCGCGCTCACCGCGGACCTCGGGGCGGCGACGTCGGTCGCGCAGCTCACCGTGACCGCCTGCCTCGTGGGGCTCGCCGTCGGGCAGCTGGTCGCGGGCCCGCTGTCCGACCGGTACGGGCGGCGCGGCGTCCTGCTGGTCGGCGTCGTGGCCTACGTCGCGACGTCGGCCCTGTGCGCGATCAGCCCCACCGTGGAGCTGCTGGTCGGCGCCCGCTTCGTGCAGGGCCTCGCGGGCGGCGTCGGCATCGTCATCGCGCAGGCCGCGGGGCGTGACGTCTACGACGGCGGCGCCCTCATTCGCTTCTACGGCCGCCTCACCGTGGTCGGCGGGCTCGCGGCGATCGTCGGGCCGCTGCTCGGCGGGCAGCTGAGCGCGGTCACCGACTGGCGCGGCCTCTTCGTCTTCCTCGCGGCCGCGGGCGCGGCCATCCTCGTCGCCGCGCTCGTCGCGTTCCCCGAGACGCTGCCCGCCGACCGCCGCACCGCCGGCGGCTTCGCCCAGACGGGTCGCGACCTCCGCGTGCTCCTGTCCGACCGGGTCTTCGTCGGCGCGATCCTGCACCAGGGGTTCATGTACGCCGCGCTGTTCGCGTACCTGTCCGGCGCGACGTTCGTGCTCCAGGGCGTCTACGGCCTGTCCCCGCAGGGGTACGCGCTCGCCTTCGGCCTGAACTCCGCCGGCTTCATGGTCTGCGGGTTCCTCGCCGGCCGGGCCGCGGAGCGCTGGAGCGTGCCCGGCACCCTCGCCGTCGGCACCGGCCTCGCGGGGCTGGGTGCCGTCGGGCTGCTGGTGTCCGGGCTGGCGACGACGCCGCTGTGGGTCGTCGTCGTGTCGCTGCTGGCCCTGGCGAGCGGCGTGGCCACGACGTCCCCGCCCGCGACGACGCTCGCCCTCGTCGGCTACCCGCGGCTCGCGGGCACGGCGTCGTCCCTGCTCGGCATGGTCCGCTTCGGCTTCGGCGGCGTGTCCGCGCCGCTGGTCGGCCTCGCCGGCGCGGCGACGATCCTGCCCCTGGGCCTCGTCACGGTCGTCGCCGTCGCGCTCGCCGCGGCCGTCGCCGCCACCGCCGTCCGTCGGCGCACCCCGATCCGCTACTGAGAACACCAACGAACGGAGCACCACCATGCGTGGAGTCGTCCTGCACGCCCCCGGCGACGTGCGCGTCATCGAGCGCGAGGACCCCCGGATCCTCCAGCCCACCGACGCGATCATCCGGGTCACCGCCACCTGCATCTGCGGGTCCGACCTCTGGCCGTACCGCGGCGTCGAGGACGTCCACGACGCCGTCATGGGCCACGAGTACGTGGGCGTCGTCGAGGAGATCGGCGCCGACGTGCGGACCGTCAAGGTCGGCGACTTCGTCGTCGGCTCGTTCTGGGCGTCGGACAACACCTGCGAGATCTGCGCGTCCGGCTACCAGGCCTACTGCGTGCACAGGGTGCTCATGGGCACCCTCGGCACCCAGTCGGAGCGGGCGCGCATCCCGCTGGCCGACGGCACGCTCGTCGCGACGCCCGGCATGCCCGACGACGACCTCGTGCCGTCGCTGCTCGCCGCCTCGGACGTCCTGGGCACCGGCTGGTTCGCCGCCGTCGCCGCCGAGGCGGGCCCCGGCAAGACGGTCGCCGTGGTGGGCGACGGCGCGGTCGGGCTGCTCGGGGTCCTCGCCGCGAAGCAGCTCGGCGCCGAGCGCATCATCGCGATGTCCCGGCACGCCGACCGGCAGGCGCTGGCCCGCCGGTTCGGCGCCACCGACATCGTCGAGGAGCGGGGCGACGCGGGCGTGGCCCGCATCAAGGAGCTGACCGGCGGGCTCGGCGCGCACTCGGTGATCGAGGCCGTCGGCACGCAGGAGTCGATGATGCAGGCCGTGCACTCCGCCCGGCCCGGCGGCCACGTGGGCTTCGTCGGCGTCTCGCACGACGTCGCCCTGCCCGGCGACGACCTGTTCATGGCCGGCATCCACCTGCACGGCGGCCCCGCCCCCGTGCGCCGCTTCCTTCCCGAGCTGATCCGGCTCGTCTGGGACCGGGAGATCGACCCGGGCCAGGTCTTCGACCTCACGCTGCCCCTCGAGAAGGCGGCGGAGGGCTACCGGGCGATGGACGAGCGACGCGCCACCAAGGTGCTGCTCACCGTCTGAGCCGGCCGGCGCTCAGGCCTTCGCGGGCGTGAGCACCAGCGTGCCGGCGAGGCCGAGCATCATCCCGCCGCCGGTGGCGCGGACGGCGGACAGCCGGCGCGGCGACCGCGCGAACCACGCGCGCGCCGTGCCGGCCAGGACGGCCCAGGTGCCGTCGAGCACCAGCGCGATGAGCGTGAACACGAGTCCCAGCACGAACATCTGCAGCGGCACGGCGCCGGCGTGGAAGTCGACGAACTGGGGGAGCGCGGCGACGAAGAACACGATCGTCTTGGGGTTCGTCGCGCCGACGACGAAGCCCTGCCGCAGCGTGGTCCACGACGACGCGGGGCGCGCCCGCGGGTCGGCGGGGACGTCGGTGCCCTCGCGGCGGTGCCGGATCGCCTGGATCCCGAGATAGCCCAGGTAGGCGGCGCCGAGCAGCTTGACCACGGTGAACACGGCGACCGACTGCGCCACGAGGGAGCCGACGCCGAGGGCCACCAGGGTGATCGGCACCAGGGACCCGAGCTCGTTGCCGACGACGCTCAGTAGCCCGCCCCGCCGACCGAGCGACAGCGAACGGCCGACGACGAACAGCACGCTCGGCCCCGGGATCGCGATGAGCACGACCGAGGCGAGGGCGAAGGCGAGGAGCGAGTCCACTGGCGGCACAGGGGAAATCTAGCCCTGCACCGGGGCGCCGAGAACCCCTGCCTGCCGTACCCGGTCGGGTGTCACGCGCAGGGCACGGCGCTGTCCACCCTGCCGCGCCCGTCGTCGAACCTGATGCGGACGGCCGTGGACGAGGCCTCGACCGCGTACTCCCCGGCGCGGACGGGAAAGCTCTCCTCCAGGGGGAACTGCGCACCGGCACGGACGAGCAGGGGCCCGTCACCACCCTGACCGGTGAAGACGGTGACCGAGCCGGCAAAGAAGAACTGTTCCTCGTGCAGGAGGACCACGCAGCCCGCCGACGGGCGCACGACGACGTCGGTCGCCTCGGCGAGGACGCCTGCCGCGACGACGCTCACGAGCGCGACGACGGTGACGACCGCCGCGAGACCGGACGTCAGCCGGGCACAGGCCCGGCGGAGCCGCTCGCTGCGACCACGGGTCGATCCCCGGTGGGCCGATACCGCCACGGCACCGAGGAGGAGCAGCGCCACCTGCGCGGACGGTGAGGCCGCCACGGCGCGCTGCACGCCGGCGACGGCCAGGACGGCGACGAACGCGAAGGGGGCGAGCAGGGCGCCCAGGACCGGGGTCAGCAGCAGGCCCACGAGGACACCCCGCTCGGCCGCGCCCGGCCTGGTCCGGCGACGTCGTACCACCCAGCCCGCGGCGGCGACGGCCGCCGAGAGGGGCAGCACGACCCACAACGCCGGCCGGCGGCTCAGGACGACGTCGCCCAGCACCACCAGCGTGCGCGGTGCGGCGGAGGCGAGTGCGAGCGCCGCGGCTCCCGCGACGAGGCCCACGAGGAGAAGCCCCGTGCCGGCGACCACGCGCGGAGTGGCTGGCGGCGCTGGGGCCGGCTCGTCGGCAGTCACACGAACGTCGCGGCCGGGCGCGGTCGGTCGCGGCTCGAGGAGTTGCCGGGTCGGGGGTCCGGGAACGACCCGTGCCCGAAGAGGATGCGCCGGGCGGCGGCACGACCGGGCGGCGTGCGCAGCGCGGCGACGCCGGCGGCCGCCATGGCGGGCGTGCGCACCAGCGACAGGCCGCGGCGCAGGGCGAGCCGCCCGCGGAACCGGGCCCGCAGGGCCGCGCCGTCGTACCGGGCGAGCTCGCGCCGGTCGCCCGCGCGCAGGGCGCGGTCGAGGACGTCGGCCGCGTGCGCGGACAGCCGCAGGCACGGGTCGAGCCCGCCCGCGGTGAGGGGCGAGACGGCGCCGGCGGCGTCGCCCACGAGCAGGCCGCGCGGCCCGGCGACGCGGCGCAGCAGCCCGCCGACGGGGATGGGGCCGGCGCGCCTCTCGACGGCGTCCGGCACGGGCACGCCCGCGAGGCCGGGCGCGGTGGCGGCGAACCGCCGCAGCGCGTCGCGCAGGCCGTGCGGGTACCGGTCGGGGTACCCGGCGACGCCCACGTGCGCGTGCTGCCCGTCGTCGAGCACCCAGGCCAGGTAGCCGGGCGCGAGGCGCGGGTCGAGCACGCAGTGGAAGGCCGGCACGGCGTCGGGCCGGCTGTCGCGCCGCGGCACCTCGAACACCTCCTCGGCGCCGACCAGGAGCTCGCGGTTGCGGTCGAGGCCCAGCTCCCGTGCGACGGCGGACCGGGCGCCGTCGGCCCCGACGACGAAGGTCGCGCGCGCCTCGACCGGGCCCCCGGGACCGTGCAGCTGGTGCACGCCGCCGCGCGAGCCGAGGTAGCGGGTGCCGAGCTCGAGCCGCACGCCCGCGGTCCTGGCGCGCGTGGCCAGCTCGAGGTACAGCGCGGCCATGTCGCCCACGCGGAACTCGTCGTGCCTGCTGTCGAGCGTGACCGGGTCCCGGTGCGACGGCGGGTACAGCACCATCCGCCGGATCGGCGGGCCGAGGTGCTCGGGCGGCAGGTCGAAGTCCTCCAGCGTGCGGCGCACGAAGATGCCGGTGGTGCGCACGGTGGTGTCGAGGCGGGTGCGCCGGTCCGCGAGGACGACGTCGTGCCCGCGCCACGCGAGCTCCGTCGCCGTCCACAGCCCGGCCAGCCCCGCCCCCACGACGAGCACGTCAGCCCTCATCGCCGGCACTCCCGGCGGCGTCGTCGACCCACTCCAGCAGGTCGCCGGGCTGGCAGCCGAGCACACGGCACATGGCCTCGAGGGTCGCGAAGCGCACGGCCTTGGCCCGGCCGTTCTTGAGGACGGCGACGTTGGCGGGCGTGAGCCCCACGCGCTCGGCGAACTCGCCGACGCTCATCTTGCGCCGGGCGAGCTCCACGTCGAGGCGGACGACGATCGGCATCAGATCACCCCGTCGAGGTCGGTGCGCAGCTCCGTGGCCTGCCGCAGGAGCGCCCGCAGCACCACCATCAGCAGCCCGACGGCGGCCCCCACGAGCAGGACCAGCAGGAGCAGCGCGGCCAGCCCGACGAGCCCCTCGGCGGCGACGAGCAGCACGAACGCGACGAGCACGAGCAGCCACGCGCCCGCGACGGCGGCCACGATGCCGTTGACCCACACGAGGGCGTGGTCGGAGAAGATCCGGTCGTCGCGCACCATCGTCAGCAGCCGCCAGGTGCACACGATGACCGCCTCGACGCAGACCAGGCCGACGACGGCGAGCACGAGGAGCGGCCAGCGCAGCGGTGCCAGGTCGGGGGACTCGTCGGCCATCCGCGCGAACGCGGCGGGCAGCACGGCGGCCTGGGCGGCGACGAGGGCGGCGAAGACGGCGACGAGCAGGCCGCGGAGCGGTCCGACGAGGCGCTGGGTGCGGGACATGGCGACGAGCGTGGCGCGATCGCCTATCGAAAGTCAATAGATATCGATCGCTTCGCAGCGCCTTCGCAGAACCTCCGCGCGGGCCGCTATTCCTCGCCCTCGAACAGGCCGCCGTCGAGCAGCCAGTGGTAGCGCAGGCGCAGCGCGCGCTCGGTGCTGGCCAGCGCGGCGGCGACGACGAGGGCGACGTTGAGGCCCGCGGGCAGCCGAACCGGTGACGTGAACGTGCCGAGGTGCTCGGCGACGGGCGGGATCTGGGAGATCTGCTCGACGATCTGCGGGGCGCCGAGCACCAGCGCGACGGCGAGCACGACCCAGGAGACCGCCCCGATCCCGCGGCTCAGGTCGGGGCGCTCACGCTCCAGCCGGGCGCGGCGTCCCTCGGCGGACGCGGGGTCGGGCTCGAGCTGCCGTTCGTGCCCGTCCGGGGTGACGTAGTGGCAGCGGCGCAGCCCGTAGCTGCTGGTGGCCACCTGGACGGCGCCGCCGGTGACCGGGAGCTCGGCCGGGAGCTTCGACGTCGCGACGTGCACGCCGTCGCGATAGAGCCGCGCCCGCACGTCGCCGTCGTCGGAGTCGCCCCAGAGCCGCACGTCGACCGACCACCGCTCAGGTGCGCCGCCGTGCACGAGGTCCAGGTGGAACAGTGCCCGCGACAGGGGCTGCCACCACCGGAAGCGCTGGAGGGCGTGCCCGTCCCCGGGCCTGATCCGTCGCGCGGCGCGCCGACGTCTACGGTCCGAGAACATCCCGGGCAGCGTAGCCGGGCCCGGGACCCGTGGCCCGTCGGGCGCGACGGGTGCACGATGACTCGCGTGAGCCCGCCCGAGAACCCCGCACGGTCGCGCCTGGTGCGCATGTCCGCACGCGACCCGCACGAGCCCGGCCGCACAGCGAGCACGCTGGAGCTGTTCTTCGACCTCGTGTTCGTGGTCGCGGTGAGCGTCGCGTCCGTGCAGCTGCACCACGCGCTCACCGAGGGGCACGTCGGGAGCGGGCTGGCGTCGTACGGCATCGTGTTCTTCGCGATCTGGTGGGCGTGGATGAACTTCACCTGGTTCGCCACGTCGTTCGACACCGACGACTGGCTCTATCGCGTGCTGACGATCGTGCAGATGTCGGGGGTGCTGGTGCTCGCGGCGGGGATCGAGTCGGTGTTCACCGAGCGCGACTTCACCGTCGTCATCGCCGGGTACGTCGTGATGCGCGTGGCGATGATCGCGCAGTGGCTCCGCGCGTCGGGCACGGCCGGGCCGACGCGCGGAGCGACGCGGGCGTACGCGGCGGGCATCGCCGTCGTCCAGGTGTGCTGGCTCGCGCTCCTCGCGCTGCCCGAGTCCGTGCAGGGGGCGGCCTGGGTGGTCCTCGCCGCCGCCGAGCTGGCGGTCCCGGTGGCGGCGGAGACCCGCGGCCGCACGCCTTGGCACCCGCACCACATCACCGAGCGGTACGGCCTGTTCACGCTGATCCTGCTCGGCGAGAGCCTCCTCGCGTCGTCCAACGCCATCATCGAGGCGCTGCACGACGAGCAGGACCTCGCCTCCCTGGTCTCCGTCGCCGTGCTGACCGTCGTCGTGACCGCCGCCCTCTGGTGGGTCTACTTCTGGCCGCCCCACCATCGTGCCCTCGGCCACGAGGGTCGGCTGTCGCGCTCGTTGCGGTACGGCTACGCGCACTACTTCGTCTTCGCCGCGGCGGGCGCGTTCTCCGCCGGTATCGAGGTGGAGGTCGACGCGATCACCGGGCACACCGCGCTGTCCGACGTGGGGGCGTCGTTCACGGTCACCGTCCCGATCGCCGTCTTCGTGCTGGGCGTCTGGTGGATCGCGATCCGCGACAACGCCGACCGGGTGGTCGACACGGTGGTCCCGGTGGGCGCGCTGCTGGTGCTGCTCGACCCGGTGATCCCGGTCCCCGTCACGCTCACCGCGGTGATCATGGTGGCGGTCGTCGTGGTGCTGGTGCTGCACCCGCCGCTCAGCGAGCCGCGAGCTCCGCGAGCACGTCGGCGGCCGCGGCGGGGCGCACCAGCCAGCTGAGGTGGCTCGATGCGAGTGTGCGCACCGCGTAGGGGTTGTCGGGGGTGAGGGCGTCGCCCTCGCGGATCAGCCGGTCCTGCATCGCGAGCGGCATGCTGGCGTCCTCGCTCAGCCGCACGTAGGCGCGGGGCACCGTGCCCCAGGTCGCGGCCTGCGCCCGGTCGTCCGGGGTGCCGGCGTCGAGGTTCTCGTCGGGCTGGAAGGTGTTGAGGAAGCCGCGGAACTCGTCGTCGGTGCCGTCGGCGAGGAACGCGGCCTTGAGGCCCGCGAGCACGTCCGGGTCGGCCGTGCGGAAGTTGCACCGCAGCAGGCCGACGTCGGCGGGGTTCGCCGCCGCGGCGCCCGCGACCGCGGTCGCGTCGAACGTCGCCATCTCCGGCTCGGCGTAGTAGTCGCCCACGTCGAGGTCCACCGGCGCCCACGCCGACACGTACACGAGGCGGTCGACGAGGTCGGGGCGGGCGTTCGCGACCGCGGTCACGGTGACGCCGCCGCGGCTGTGGCCGACCAGGACCACCGGCCCGTGCTCGCGCGCCCGCTCGAGGACCTCGATCACGTGCGCGGCGTTGTCCGCGAGGGTCACGCCCTTGATCGCCCCGGGTGCCGACGCGAGCCCGGCGAGGTCCTGCGGCGCCTGGTACTCCACCGGGAACGTGGCCGCGAACCCGTGGCCGGGAAGGTCGACGGCGAGGGACCGGTGCCCGCGCAGGGCGAGCTCGGCCTGCAGCGGCGCGAACGAGAAGGAGTTGGCGAAAGCGCCGTGGACCAGCACGAACGTGGGAGACATGCGCCGAACGTAGCGGAACGGGGGTCGGGGAGCAGTCCGGTGGGGCGCGCGCGATATGTACGTCCGTACACATGCCCGCTACGCTCCTCGCCATGACCACGGACCACTTCGCCGGAGACCCGCGCACCAACCACGAGCGCATGCTCGCGGGCGACCTGTACATCGCGGACGACCCGGAGATCGAGCGCCGCGCCCTGCGGGCCGCGCGGCTGCAGGACGAGTACGCGCGCACGGCGCCCCACGACCCGGCGGGCGCCCGCCCGGTGCTCGAGGAACTGCTCGGCACCCTCGGTGAGGGCGCGGCGATCCGGCCGCCGCTGTACGTCGACTACGGCGAGAACCTGCACGTCGGGCCGCGGACGTTCGTCAACTACCACCTCACCGCGCTGGACGTGGCGCCGATCGTCATCGGCGCGGACTGCCAGATCGGCCCGAACGTGCAGCTCCTGACCCCCACCCACCCGGTCGAGCCGACCCCGCGGCGCGACAAGCTCGAGGCCGCGAAGCCCATCACGCTCGGCGACAACGTGTGGCTGGGCGGCGGCGTCATCGTCTGCCCCGGCGTCACGATCGGTGACAACTCCGTGATCGGTGCCGGCTCCGTCGTCACGCGCGACGTGCCCGCGAACGTGATCGCCGTCGGCAACCCCGCCCGGGTGGTGCGCAGCATCGCGGAGGACGGCGCCTGAGCGGCGCGTCGAATCGGCGCGTCGAATCGATACGAGAATCGCGGATACGATGCACCGCATGCCCGACCAGCTCCGCCGACGCCTGTCGCTGTTCTCGCTGACGTTGCTCGTGGGGCTCGGCATGTCGTCGTGGATCACCCGAACGCCCGACGTCCGGGACGCGCTCGGCGCGTCCACCGCGGGGATGGGGCTGGTCCTCTTCGGGCTGTCCGTCGGTTCGATGACCGGCGTGCTG
This sequence comes from Isoptericola sp. NPDC058082, assembly GCF_042885055.1. Taxonomy (NCBI): domain Bacteria; kingdom Bacillati; phylum Actinomycetota; class Actinomycetes; order Micrococcales; family Promicromonosporaceae; genus Isoptericola; species Isoptericola sp. NPDC058082. Next base: position 281,135 of record NZ_JBHVSQ010000004.1, read on the forward strand.
TCGGCGGGGCCGATCGTGCGCCGCCGCGGAGCCCGCCCGGTGATCCTGGTCGGCTCCCTGCTGGTGGTGGCCGGCGTCGGGGTCATCGGCCTGGCCGCGGCCGCGGGCCTCGCGGCGGGGGCGTTCGCGGGGCTGCTGCTCGTCGGGCTGGGCGGCGGGCTCGGCGAGATCGGCCTCAACATCGAGGGCGCGGCCCTGGAGGTCGAGTCCGGGCGGCCGGTGCTGCCCGCGCTGCACGGCAGCTTCAGCCTCGGCACCGTCGTCGGCGCCCTCGTGGGCATCGCGCTCACGGCGCTCGACTTCCCCGTCGTGTGGCACCTCCTCGCCATGGCGGCCGTCATGGCCGCGCTCGTGGCCTGGGCGATGCCCGGGATCCCGGCGGGCACGGGCCGGGAGGAGGCGCGGGAGGCGCCGGAGGCCGGCGCCCCGCGCGAGCGCCGCCCCAGCGTGTGGCGCGACGGGCGCCTCGTGCTCATCGGCGTCGTCGTGCTCGCGATGGCGTTCGCCGAGGGCGCCGCGAACGACTGGCTGCCCCTGCTCATGGTCGACGGCCACGGGATGTCGGCCACGCACGGCTCGCTGGTCTACGCCGGCTTCGCCGCGGCGATGACGGTGGGCCGGTTCTCCGGCGGGCCGGTGGTCGAGCGGTTCGGGCGCGCCGCGGTGCTGTCCGTGAGCGCCGTGTGCGCCATCGCCGGCATCCTCGCCGTGGTGTTCGCGCCGAGCCCGGTGGTGGCCGGCGTCGCGGTCGCGCTGTGGGGCCTGGGCGCGTCGCTCGGGTTCCCGGTCGCCATCTCGGCGGCGGGCGACGACCCGGAGCGCGGCGCCGAGCGGGTGAGCGCCGTCGCCACCAGCGGGTACCTCGCGTTCCTGGTGGGCCCGCCGCTGCTCGGCTTCCTCGGCGAGCACCTGGGGCTGCGGCTCGCGATGCTCGCCGTCGTCGTGCTGCTCGTCGTGGCGGTCTTCGCGGCCCGCGCGGCCGCCCCCCGCCCCCGGGTCACGCCTCCCGAGCCGCGAGCACCGCAGCCCGCTCGGCGTCGCTGAGCAGGATGCAGAACTCGTTGCCCTCCGGGTCGGCGAGCACCACCCAGCCGCCCTGGCCGTCCGGGCTGCGCAGGTCGGCCACCTGCGTGGCGCCGAGCGCGAGCAGGCGCTCCACCTCCTCCGCCTGCGTGCGGTCCGTGGGGCGCAGGTCGAGGTGCCCGCGGTTCTTCACCGTCTTGGGCTCGGGCACCTCGATGAACAGCAGCCTGCCGTGGCTCTCGGCGGGCGCGTCGTGGCCGGCCGGCGGCACGATCATGCACTCCTCGTGGCCGGGGAGGTTGGGGTCGCCCGGCACGTCGACGTAGCCGAGCACCTGCTTCCACCACTCGGACTGCGCATAGGCGTCGCGGCAGTCGAACGTCGTGTGCGAGATGCGTGAGGTCATCCCCGCATCGCACCACGACGACGCCTGGCGGTCCCGGCATTTTCGTCCGCGCCCACCTATCCTGCGGGCGTGAGTGCCGAGGTCAACGCCACCGTCTGGTCCGTCGTCGTCTCGGCGGTGATCTGCGGCCTGTGGGTGGCCTGGCTGGTGCACTCGCTGCGGGTGGACCGCCGCCGCCTGCGCAACGGGTTCCTCGCCCTCGCCGTCGTCTACACGGGCGTGGGGCTGGTGGGGCAGCTCGTCGCGCTGGTGCCCGGCGGCACGACCGCCATGGGGTGGCTCACGTTCCTGCTCTTCGGCGTCCTCGGCCTGGGTCTGCTCGCGCTGCCGGTCTTCCTCGTGGTCAACGGGCTGACGATGGTGCGCCGCGAGCGCCGCAGCCTCGGCAACCTCCTGTCGCTGCTGGTCGGGGTGGCGATGCTCGCCGCGCCGTTCGTCGTCGTCGCGCCGTTCGTGCTGCAGGTGCCCTGGACCATGGGGCTGGTGGTGGGCCTGCTGATGGGCACGGCGTGGCTCGGCTTCGTCTTCCTGGGCTTCGTGACCCAGACGCTGCTCTACCGCCGGTACGCGGCCCGGGTGCCCGCGCGCGGCGTCATCGTGCTCGGCTCGAAGGTGATGGGCGGCCGGGTGCCGCCGCTCCTCGCGGCCCGCCTCACGGCGGGGCGGGACGCCGCGGACCGGCTGGGGTCCGACGGCGTCCCGGTGCCGATCGTCCCGTCCGGCGGGCAGGGCGCGGACGAGGACCGACCGGAGGGCGTCGCGATGGGGGAGTGGCTCGTCGACCACGGCGTGCCCGCCGACCGCGTGCTCGTGGAGGACCAGGCGCGCACCACCCGGGAGAACCTCACCCTCGGCGTCGCCGTCCTGCGGGAGCACGGCACGCCGGGCCCGTACCTCGTCGCGACGAACAACTACCACGCGCCGCGCGCCGCCATGGAGGCGATGGACCTCGGCCTCGACGTGCACGCGGTGGGCGCCCCGACGGCGGGCTACTTCTTCCCCAGCGCGTACCTGCGCGAGTTCGTCGCGGTGCTCCGCCGCCGCCCCGCGGTGCACGTCGTGGCGGCGGCGGGCATCGCCCTCGTGGTGGTTCTGGTGACCGTCGTCGCGGCGGCGGGCCTCTAGGCGAGTCCGACGCGACGGCCGATCCGGTCCGCCGGCCGGGTCAGAGCGCCTTCACCGAGCCTCCGTCGATGAAGTAGTCGGCGCCGGTGATGTTGCCCGCCGCGTCGGACAGGAGGAAGGCGATCAGCGCCGCGACCTCGTGCGGTTCGGTCATGCGCCCGGTGGTGATGCCGAAGGCCTCGGGGATCGCCTGCAGGAACGTGGCGTGGTCCACGCCCGACGCTGAGGCGACCGTCCCGCCGAACCCCTCGGGGTCCTCCCAGATCGCCGTGCGCACGACCCCGGGCGAGACGGTGTTGACGCGCACGCCCTGAGGTCCGAACTCCTCCGCCAGGGACTTGCCGACCGCCGTCAGGGCGGCCTTGGCCGCGCTGTAGGCGACGGGAGCGGCGGCCGGCAGCTTGGAGTTCATGGAGGAGACGTTGACGATCGCCCCGCGTCGCTCGACGAGGCTCGGCAGCGCGGCCCGGGTGGCACGGACCGCGCTCAGGAGGTTGAGGTCGAAGACCCTCGTCCACCGGGCGTCGTCGGTGTCGAGGAAGCCGCCCAGGTGGACGTCGTCGCCGGCCCCGACGTTGTTGACGAGGAGGTCGATGCCGCCCAGCGCGAGGGAGGCCTCGCGCATGAAGGCGTCGACTCCGTCCGCCGTGCTCAGGTCGGCAGCGACGGCGACGGCCCCGGTCTCCTTGAGCTCGGGCGTGATGGTGCGGGCCGCGCCGGCGACGCGCACGCCCTCGGCGACGAGGGCACGCACGGTCGCCAGTCCGACTCCCCGGCTCGCGCCGGTGACGACGGCCGTCTTGTGGGTGAGGTTGAGCTCCATGACGATGACCTTTCTTGAACTGTAGGTACACAACGGAGGTAGGACGAGCGGCTCGACGTCCCCGGGCGGGGACTCAGATGATGGCGAGGGTCGCGTCGATCACGCGGTCGAGCCGGTCGGGTCCGTCGGAGACGCGAGCGACGACCCGCATCCCCACGACGGTGTTCATGAGCAGGCTGCCGAGCGCCGCAGGGTCCCTGTCGGCGGCGACCTCGCCGGCTCGCTGACCCTCCTCGATCAGGGCGCGGAACGCGAGCTCCGTGCGATCGAGCATGCGGCGCACGTGCGCCACGGCCTCGGGGTCGACGCCGGCGAGCTCCGCGGCGGCGTTCACCGCCATGCAGCCGCGGTGGTCAGGGTCGGCCAGGTCCATGGCGGCCAGGGCCCGCAGGGCGCTGCCGAGCCGCTCCCGCACGGGCCCGGGCCTCTCGAGGGTCTCCACGAGCGCCGCCGTCTGCGTGTCTCGGTACCGGCGGAGCGCCCGCTCGAAGAGCGCGTGCTTGCTGCCGAACGCGTGGTAGAGGCTCCCCTTCCCGATGCCGATCGCGTCCACCAGGTCCTGAGGGGTCGTGGCGCCGTATCCCTGGCGCCAGAACACCTCCATCGCCTGGTCGACCGCCGTGTCCGGGTCGAACGTCCTGGGTCGTGCCATGGGCGACACTGTACCCCCCGTTTTGTACCTCAAAGTCAACAACGCCGGACGCGCTCCCCGCGCCGCTCACCGCCCGGGCGCTCGATGAGGCCCGGGCGGTGCTCGTGCCGGCCCGCCGTCCGGACGAGCCGGCCGACGCGCGACGTCAGCCCACGAGAGCCGGCTCGTCGTCGGGGTCGGGGACGGCGGCCAGGTGCCGGCCCTCCTCCTGCCCGGCGCGCTGCCGCGGGATGCACAGGACGATCGCCGCGCCGACGGCCGCGGCGGCGGCGCCGATGACGAAGCAGAGCTGGAACGCGCCCCCCGTCGGGACGGCCGGGGTGCCCGGGGCCAGCACGGTGGTGTGGCTGGTCAGCACGATGGCCATGACCGCCCCCGCCACCGTGGTGCCCATGGAGCGCATGAGGCTGTTCAGCCCCACGCTCGCCGCGGACTCGGCGGCGGGCGCGTTGGTGAGGATGAGGGTGGGCATCGCGGCGTAGCCGATCCCGACGCCCGCGGACGCCACGCACGAGGCGAGCATGAGCTGCCACGGCGCGTCCATGAGGAAGACCGCCACCACGTAGCCGAGCGCGAGGACGCCCGCGCCGATCGCCAGGGTGGTACGACCGCCGAGCCGGGTGAGCAGCCGGGACGAGACCGGCGTGAAGAGCATCATCATGAGGCCGGCCGGGGCCATCCACAGGCCCGCCTGGAGGATGGTCTGGCCCAGGCCGTAGCCGGTGGCCGTGGGCATCTGGAGCAGCTGCGGCACCACGATCGACTGCGCCATCATGCCGAAGCCGATGAGGACGGCGGCCACGTTGGTGAGCAGCACGGGCCGGCGGGCAGTGGTGCGCAGGTCGACCAGGGGATCGTGGTGGCGCAGCTCGTACCAGCCCCACAGCAGCAGGACGACGACGCCGCCCACGATCATGCCGAGGGTGCTCGCGGCGCCCCAGCCCCAGTCGTTGCCCTTGGAGACGCCGACCAGCACGCCGACGAGGCCGACGGCGAGCCCGAGGGCGCCCACGACGTCGAGGCGGCCGGGGTGGGCGTTGCGCAGGTGCGGGACGACGACGAGGGTGCCGATCGTCATGACCGCGGCGAGGGCGGCCGAGACCCAGAACAGGACGTGCCAGTCGAAGTCCTGGGCGATCCACGCGGCCAGGGGAAGGCCGAGCGCGCCGCCGACGCCGAGCGTGGCGCTGATGCCGGCGACCGCGGTGTTGCGCAGGTGCTCGGGCGCCGCCTCACGCACCATGCTGATCGCGACGGGGATGTAGCCCATGGCCACGCCCTGGAGCACGCGGCCCACGATCATCGGGCCGACGGCGTCGGACAGGGCGCAGACGAGCGAGCCCACGACGAGGATCGCGGCGGACACGGCCAGGACCGGCTTCTTGCCGTAGAGGTCGGCGAGCCGCCCGGTGACCGGCATGGCGACGGCGCCGCCGAGGAGCGTGGCGGTCACGACCCAGGACGCGTTGCTGGCGGTGGTGCCGAGCAGCTCGGGCAGCTCGCTCTGGATGGGGATGACCAGCGACTGCATGAGGGCTGCGCACAGGCTGCTGAAGCCCAGCACGACGATGACGGCCACCGCGCGGGCGGAGGACCGTGACGCCGCGGCGGCGTCGGGGGACGGGGAAGAACTCACGGCACACCTCGAGATGTGTAAAGTACATATGACTGTGTGTATGCTACCTGCATATTGACCCGCGTCAACCCTGGAGGGAATCCGATGCCGCCCGTGACACCGTCGTCCGCGACGTCGCCCGTCGTCCCCGACCTGCCCGACGGCCCCGTCCCGTCCGGTGCCGACCTGCCCGCCGACCGGCGCGTCGCGTCGCTCCTCGCGCGCCTCGACGTCTACCGGCGCCTCGCCGAGCACCGCAGCGCGATCGGCGTCGCGGACGGGCGGCTGCTGTGGCTGCTCTCCGACGGTCGTCCGCGCACCCTGCGGGAGATCGCCGAGGCGCTCCGGCTCGAGCAGTCCACGGTGAACCGCCAGGTCAACGGGGCGCTCGCGGCCGATCTCCTGCGCCGGTTCACCGAGGCTGGCCGGTCCGCGCGGCTCGTCGAGCCGACCGAGGAGGGTCGCGCGCGATTCGAGGAGGCGACGAGCCAGGCGCTCGGCGCGTACGCCGACGGTCTCGCCGCCCTCGGTGACGACGTCGACACCTTCCTCGAGCTGTTCGCCCGGTTCGCGGACGCCTACGGCGACGCGGTCCGCGAGCCGTAGCGCCGGGCGCCAGGGTGTGACCCACGTCACCGCGAGCCAGCGGGTGCCGTCCGACGTTGGAGGCGACGGATGGATCACCGCGGGGCCGACGACGGCCCGGCGCCGACGCCCGCCGAGCCTCCTCGACCGGCGCCCGCAGGGCAGGCCGTGACCCGTGGGGAAGGAGGATGCGATGAACTGCTACGAGTGCGCCACGCGCGACCGGCGGGAGAGGGTGGCGCTGGCGAGCTGCTCCACGTGCGGGGCCGCGGCCTGCGTGGAGCACACGAGGGTCGGCGCGGCCGTGATGCACGAACAGACGCCGGGCAACCCGACCCTGACCCGGCTGCCGGGGCGGCGGCTGTACTGCGTGGTCTGCGCCCCGCCGGGGTCGGTGACGCCCGAGGAGGCCGTGCGGTCGGCGGGCGAGGTGCCGGCGCCCTGACGCCGATGCCGCCGGCAATTCCAGATCCTGCCCGATTTCGGGCAGGATCTGGCATGTCGGGAACGAGGGGCGCATGATGTCCCGGTGACCGACGCCGATCTCGTCGCCCGCATCGCGACCTCCACGGGCCTGTCCCCGGCGGAGGCGGAGCGCGTCGTCGAGGACGTCCTCGCCTGGTACCGCGAACCGGTCGAGGAGTACGTCCGTCGCCGGCACGCGTCGCTGCGCACCTACGGGCGCCGCAACGAGGAGATCTACGCGCAGATCGCCGCCGAGCTGCGCGAGCGCCTCGTGGCCGCCCCGGAGCTCAGCGAGCGCCAGGTCCGTCGCACCATCTACGGCTAGACCCCCACGGCAAGGAGCAACCAGACCCATGTGCGGAATCGTCGGCTACGTCGGCCCCCAGCAGGCAGCACCCGTCCTCGTCGAGGGGCTCACGCGCCTGGAGTACCGCGGCTACGACTCGGCCGGCATCGCCGTGCTCAACCCGCGCTCCAGCGCGCACCCGTCGCGCGTCGTGCGGGCCAAGGGCCGCGTGCGCGACCTCGAGGCCGCCCTGCCCGCGCGTCTCGCCGGCACGGTCGGCATCGGCCACACGCGCTGGGCGACCCACGGCGAGCCGAGCGAGCGCAACGCCCACCCGCACACCTCCTACGACGGCCGCGTGCACGTGGTGCACAACGGCATCATCGACAACTTCCACGCGCTGCGCTCGCGCCTCACCGCCGAGGGCGTCGAGCTCACCTCCGACACGGACACCGAGGTCATCGCGCACCTCGTGGCGCGCGAGCTCGCCGGCGGTCTGGCCTTCGAGGACGCCGTGCGCGCCGCCGTCGCGCAGATCGACGGCACCTACGCGCTCGCGGTGACCGACGTGCAGAACCCGGACCGGATCGTCGTCGCGCGCAACGGCTCGCCGCTGCTGCTCGGCGTCGGCGACGGCGAGATGTTCGTGGCCTCCGACGCCGCGGCGATCGTGCGCCACACCAGCCAGGTCGTGCTGCTCGACGACGGCGACTTCGCCTCCGTGACGGCCGACGGGTTCCGCACCTTCACGAACGACGAGGAGCACACGGCGCGCGACGCCGTCACCATCGACCTCACCGTCGAGGAGCTGGAGCTGGGCGGCCACGCCCACTTCATGCACAAGGAGATCCACGAGCAGCCGGAGACGGTGGAGCGGATGCTGTCCGGCCGCCTCGACGACCGGTTCGGCACCGCCAAGCTCGACGGCCTCAACCTCGACCCGCGCCAGCTGCGCCGGTTCACCCGCGTGAAGATCCTCGGCTGCGGCTCCGCGTACTACGTGGGCCAGCTCGGGGCGTCGATGATCGAGGACCTGGCGCGCATCCCCGCCGACGCCGAGCCCGCGAGCGAGTTCCGCTACCGCAACCCGATCATCGAGCCGTCCACCCTCTACGTGGTGGTGAGCCAGTCCGGCGAGACCGCCGACACGCTCTTCGCCGTCCGCGAGGTGCAGCGCAAGGGCGGCACCGTCGTCGGGCTCGTCAACGCCGTCGGGTCGTCCATCGCCCGCGAGGTGGACGGCGGCATCTACCTGCACGCCGGCCCCGAGGTGGCGGTCGCGTCGACCAAGGCCCTCACGCACATGGGCGTCGGGTTCGCGCTGCTCGCGCTCGCGCTGGGCCGCGTGCGCGACCTGTCCTTCGCGGACGGCAAGCGGATCATCGCCGGCCTGCGGGCGATCCCCGGGCAGATCGCGCAGATCCTGGGCGACGAGGAGGACCTCGCCGCGGCGGCGAAGGAGCTCTCCGAGGCGCCGAGCCTGTTCTTCATCGGCCGCGTGCGGGGCTACCCCGTGGCGCGCGAGGGCGCGCAGAAGTTCAAGGAGATCACCTACCGGCACGCCGAGGCGTACCCGACCAGCGAGCTCAAGCACGGCCCGCTCGCCCTCATCAGCCCCGAGCTGCCGACCGTCGCGATCATGCCCGCCGACGACCTGCTGGAGCGCAACATCACCGCCGCGCAGGAGATCCGTGCCCGCGGGGGCGCCGTCGTCGCGATCACGCACCCGGGCGTCGAGCTCGGCGACGCCGCGACCGCGCGCATCGAGGTGCCGCGCAACGAGGTGGAGCTGGACCCGATCCTGCTGACCATCCCCACCCAGCTGCTCGGCTACCACGCGGCCGTCGCCCTCGGCGAGGACGTGGACCGGCCGCGCAACCTCGCGAAGTCCGTCACCGTCGAGTGACGGCGGCCGCGGGGGAGGTGCGGCGGCTCGCGCTGGAGGTCAGCCACCGACCTCGTCGAGGAGCTGCCGCACCCCCTCGCCGTCCATCAGGCCGATGACGTTGCCCGCCGGGTCGGTGAACCAGGCGCCGTCGCCGCCCTCCATGAAGCCGCGGGCGACGCCCTTCTCGTCCTGGTCGAAGCCGTCGTAGCGCTCCAGGCTCACGCCCTTCGCGACGAGGTCGTCCACCACCGGGTCGACGTCGTCCACCGCCAGGTGGAAGACGGTGAACGCCGCCGGGGTGTGGTCCTCCTTCGGGTACACGAACACCGGGGAGCCCGTGTCGAGGTGGAGCACCAGGCCCATGCCGTCGTCCAGGGTCGTGACGCGGAGCCCGAGGGTGTCCGCGTAGAAGCTGCGTGCCGCGTCGAGGTCGTCCACCGAGAAGCTGGAGAACCCGCGCCGAGTCGTGACCATCGCCGATCCACTCCCTTGTGACCGCCGGTCCCCGGGCGTGGGGAGCCGCCACGAGGGTGCCGGACCCCTCCAGGATCCGTCCGTCGGCGGCGCCACGCCGCTGCCCGGCCAAGATGGTGCGGGTGAAATGGTGCGGGCGGCGTGGGTGTCGTCATGCCGGGTCGGGCTGGTCCTCGATCTGCACGGCCTTGAGCTCCGGGGTGAAGGCGAACAGGTCGCCGTCCTGGGTGCCCACCCACCAGCCGCCGCACTGCAGCGTCGCGTCCTGCTCCTGGCCGGTGGCCCACCAGTCCGCCTCGAGCGTCGAGCCGGTGCGGTAGTCGTCGGCGGTGAGGGTGCCGCGCGCGGGCTTCGCGACGAGCGGGTGGTCGGCGTCGACGGACGTGCAGTCGGACGGCAGGGACGTCACGTCGGCGTCCATCGTGAGGATCACCTCGTCGCCGGTGGTGCGGAAGACGCCCTGGACGTCGGAGGCGTCGTCCGGCACCCAGGAGGGCAGCCCCTCGTCGGCCTTGCCGTCCGCGCCGCTGTCGTACGCGAACGCCTTGGTGTGGCCGGAGCCGCGCTCGCTCAGGGCCTCCGTGATCGCGCCGCACGCCGTCGTCGTGACGGCGACGACGGAGGCGAGGGCCAGCACGCCGACGCCGCGGTAGCGGCGCACGGGGGACGTGGTGACCGCCGAGACGTCGGCGCGGTCGGCGCGGTGGGTGCTGTGGTGGTCGTGGTGGTTCTCGTGCTGCGTCATGTCCTCGACGCTACGAACGCGCAGGTGGTGGCGTCGTCGGCCTCGGAGGGGAACCTCGCCGGCGACGCGTACGACCACGGGAGGACGGCGGGCTCAGGGCCGGCTCAGGGGTTCACCGGAGGGATCACCCGAGGAACTCGCGCACGAGCGGCGTCGCGACGGCCCCGCCCTCGTGGAAGTACGCGTGCCGCAGACCGGGCAGCACCTCGACGCGGGCGCCGGGGATCCGCTGCCCCAGCAGGTCCGCGTTCACCGCGGGGGCGAGCACGTCGTCCGCGCCGTGCAGCACCAGCGTGGGCGCCAGCACCCGGGGCAGGGCCTCCCACGCGTCGTGGCCGTCGCTGGCGCGCAGGTGGTCGCGCCGCGCCTGCGGCGACATGGAGGGGTCGCCCTCGACGGTCGTCGGGCCGGGGTGCGCGGCCACCCAGCCCGGCGTGTACATGAGGTCCAGCAGGGCGCGCCGGGCCGCGCGCCGGTCGGGCTGCACCATCGCGCGGCGCACCTCGAGCGAGCGCTCGACGGCGTGCGCGCCGCCGGGCGTCGTGCAGCCCAGCACGAGCCGCCCCAGCCGGTGTGGGTGGTCGACGGCGAACCACTGCGCCACGCGGCCGCCCATCGACGTGCCGTAGACGTCCGCCCGCTCGACGCGCAGGTCGTCGAGGACGGCGGCGACGTCGCCCGCGAGGCGCCGCGTGCTCAGTTCGCGGTCCGTCGGGCCGGACGCGCCCGTGCCGCGCCAGTCCAGGGTGATCGTGCGGCGCCCGGCGCCGAGCCCGGCGCGCACCGGGTCCCACCACCGGTGCGAGTTCGCCTGCCCGGCCAGCAGCACCAGCGGCGGTCCGTCGCCTCGCACCTGGTAGGCGATCTCGGCGGCGTCGTCGGCGATCGCGTGCGGCACGGTCACAGCGTAGGGCGCCGGTCGAGGCGCGCGGCGACCGCAGCGGCGGTGACGGCGACGGCGGTGGTGACGGTCGCCAGCCCGACCACCCCCGCCCAGCCGGCGGCCTCCCAGACGTGCGTCGCGACCGCACCCATGACGGCGCTGCCCACGTAGTACGCGAAGAGGTACGCGCTCGACGCCTGGGCGGTGCCGCGCCCCTGGCGGTGCGCCCGGTCCACGGCCCAGCCGCTGACCAGCGAGTGCGCGCAGAAGAAGCCGACCGTGAGGATCCCCAGCCCGGCGACGACGGCCACGACGGAGGGCGGCACGGTCACCGCGACCCCGACGGCGAGCAGCACGAGGCCGGCGACGACGGCCGGACCGCGCCCGCGGCGTCGGGCCAGGAGCTGCGCGACGGACGGCGTGACGATGCCGACCGGGTACGCCAGGTACACGAGCGTCACCGCGTGCCCGAGGGAGAACGGCGGCGCCTCCAGCCGGAACGCGACCGCGTTGTAGACGCCGACGAACGTCCCCATGCTCGCGAAGCCGACGGCGCACAGCAGCGCCACGACCGGGTCGCGGAAGGCCGACGCCGTCCCCGTCAGCACGCTGCCGAGCCGCAGCGGGCGCGGCGTGAAGCGCGCCGAGCGCGGCACGAGCGCCCATAGGGCGACGGCGGCGAGGAGCGTCGTGACGCTCAGCACCTCGGTGGCCAGCGGCCACCCGCCGAGCGCGGCGAGCGGGCCGGGCACGAGCCGGCCGACGGCGCCGCCCACCGCCGTGCCCGCGATGTAGGCGGCGTTGGCGCGGGCGTGCGCGCCGGGGTGCATCTCCTCGCGCAGGTAGGCGAGCGCGACGGCGGGCAGGCCGGCCAGCGCCACGCCGGCGAGGCCGCGCAGCACCAGCAGGCTGCCCCAGGTGGGGGCGAAGGCGCTCGCGAGCCCCAGCACGCCCGAGGCGAGCAGCGACCAGCGCATCACCTCGACCCGCCCGAACCGGTCCGCGACGGGGCCGACCGCGAGCAGGGCGACCGCCATCGCCGCCGTCGTCACCGACAGCACCTGGGCCGACGCGCCCGCCGAGACCTCGTAGTGGGCGGCGACCTGCGGCAGCAGCGGCTGCACGTAGTAGAGCAGGGAGAAGTTCGCGAGCCCGCCCGCGGCGAGCCCCAGCAGGGTGCGGCGGTACGCCCGCGACCCGGGGCGGTGGCCCTCCAGGGGTGCGGTGGTGGGCGTCGACGTCGGAGCGGTCGGCGCGGGCGGGGCGGTGGTCACCGGTCCACGATGCGCCCGCCGTTCCGATGCGCCAAATGATCCTGACGCCGGCCGTGATGACAGAATCGCATCAGACCACGGGACGTGAGTCACGGGAGGTGACGTGGACGAGCAGACCCTGCGGGTGTTCCTGTCGCTGTGCGAGACGGAGAGCACGCGCGACACGGCGGCGCTGCTGCGCGTGGACCAGTCGACGGTCTCGCGCACGCTCGCCCGGCTGGAGGCGGGGCTCGGCGTCGAGCTGTTCCGCCGGCACGGGCGCCGGATCGCGCTCAACCGGGCCGGCGTGAGCTTCCGCGGCGACGCCGCGCGGGTGCTCGACGAGATCGAGGTGGCGCGCCGGCACGTGCGCCAGGAGGCGCTGGGCGCGCGCACGGTGCGCCTCGGCTTCCTCCAGTCCGTGGCGCGGTGGCTGGTGCCGCGCGTCGTGACCGAGCTGCGTCGTGCCGACCCGGACCGCCGCTTCGAGCTGCGCCAGGGGTTCGCGCAGGACCTGTTCGGCTGGCTCGACGACGACGTGCTCGACCTCGCGCTCGTCACGCCCCCGCCGCCCGCCCGCACCACGGGCTGGCGGCTGCTGCACGAGCAGGTGCTGTGCGTCGCCGTCCCGCCCGGCCACCGGCTGGCGGGGCGCACGGGCGTGGGCGTCGGCGAGCTGGCGGGGGAGCGGTTCGTCGCCTTCTCCCGCACGACCGAGCTGCGCGGCGTCGTCGAGGGCATGCTCGGCGCCGCCGGGGTCGAGGTGGAGGTCGCGTTCGAGTCCAGCGAGGTCGACACGATCCGCGGCCTCGTCGCCGCGGGGATGGGCGTGGCCGTGCTGCCCCGGCCCGAGCGGCCCGACGCCGCCGACCCCGTGTACGTGCCGCTGGAGCCGCGCACCACGCGGCGGCTCGGGGTGGCCTGGCCCGACCGGGCGCGCCTGCCCGCCCTGGTCCGCTCCCTGACATGACGACGCCGGGATGGGACCGCCCCCCGACGGTCCCACCCCGGCGTCGCGCCGCCGTCAGGCGCAGGTCCCCGCAAAGGTGCCGCGGGTGACGACGTCCGTGTCGGCCGCGGACGTGTCGAGCCACACGGCCCGCTGCCCGTCGCCGAGGGCCGGTGCCAGCTGCGCCCCGGTGGAGCAGGTCACCGCGCCCCAGGTGGCGGTGCCCGCGACGACGTCGGCCGTCGGGGCGACCTTCGCCTTCGGGGCCGTCGACCAGGCCCCTAGGGCGCCCCAGAGGTCGTACGTCGAGTAGGCGAAGTACGAGTCGGTCACGGAGAACTGCGCCAGGAACGTCGCGCCGGCCATCCGCAGCTTCGCTGCCTGCGACAGGTCGGCGAGCGGCGCCGACGAGAAGCTGGTCGACGGCAGGAGGAAGTTCTGGTCCTCGCTGAAGAAAACCCGGTCGGACGTGAGCTGGATGTCCGAGACCATGCCGAAGAGATAGCCGGTGATGCGCTTCTTCTGCGTCTGGCCCGCCGCGAGGTCGTGCACGTAGACCCACGTGCCGTCGTCGCCGACCCACGCCACCGTGCCCTGCCGCATGGTCAGGGTGCTCGCGACCGTCCCCGCCTCAGGGGTGAGGTTGGTCGTGGTGCCGCCGGCGGTCCGCACCAGGACGTCCGTCTCGCCGTCCGGCGTGGTGCGCAGCCAGGCCAGCGTGCCGTCGTCGGTCACTGCCTCGGTCTCGTCCGCCCCCGGCTCGTCGACCACGCGCTTGATCGCGCCCTGGCCCTTGTCGCCGACGCCGTAGATCCCGACCCCGTCGGCCGTGATCCGCGTGAAGACCACCTGGCGCGAGTCGACGGACGGGTCGAGCAGGTACGCGCCGTCCTGGGCGACCTCGTGCCCGCTGTTGCCGTTCTGCTTGCTGAACCGCCCCACGGTGAGGCCGAACTTGTTCGCGCCTTGGTCCCAGGCGATCGCGTCGCCGTGGCTGATGACGTACGTATCGCCGGAGATCTGCGCGGCCTCCTGGTCGACGCCGCCGTACAGCTCGTACGCCGGGATCACCTGCGCCGCGAGGACGGTGCCGTCCTGGGTGCCGGCCCGCTGCTCCCAGCCGGCCGAGATGCCGTGGGCGTCGAACGCCGCGGCGATCGCGTCGAGCACGTCGCCGGACACGTCGAGGGACTCGGCCGCCAGGGTGACGGCGTCGCGCATGGCCGTGAACCCGGACAGCGGGGTGAGGTAGTTCTGCGCCGTCCGGTACACGATCTGGTCCGCGAGCTGCGGGTCGATCGCCTTGCGCAGGTCCCAGAGCGCCCCGCCCACGATGGTCGAGTTGTAGTGCACCCCGCCGTTGTCGACGTCGAGCGTGATCATCTGGTAGTCGTCCAGGGTGGTGCGCCCGTCGTTGAGGTCGCGCAGGGCGCAGTCCTCGAGCGTGCCCTCCCCGTTGCACAGGTACTCGCCCAGGAGGCCCGAGGTCGGGTCGTCCATCGCGATGCCCTTGTCGGCGGTCTCCATGGCATTGCCGAAGTAGTCCGAGATCGCCTCGTTGAGCGCGCCCGACTGGTTGAGGTACACGAGCCCGGCTGAGTGCTCGGTGACGCCGTGGGTCATCTCGTGGCCGACCACGTCGAGCCCCACCGACAGCGGCACGCCGTCCATGTGGCCGTAGACCATCTTGGAGCCGTCCCAGAAAGCGTTGGCGTAGTCGGCGCCGTTGCGCGACACGTTGACGACCGAGTGGACGGTGCCGCCCTTGGCGTCGATGCCGTCGCGGCCCAGCTGCTCCGCCAGGTACTCGTACACCTTGCCGGCGTTGACGTGCGCGTCGACGGCCCCCGACGTCGTGGCGGTGCCGTCGAAGACGTCGGTGTCTGACGCGACGAGGGGCACCGACGCGGGCACGGGACCGCCCGAGAGATCCGTGTACGGCGCGCGCTGGGCGTCGTACGTGCGGATCTGGCCGCCCGCGGCCTCGAACATCGGCCGCGTGGAGTCGACCAGCGTGTACGTGCCGTCGGCCTCGCGGTTCGCCTGGAGCGGCACCGTCGAGCCGTCCACCCGCGTGCCGGTCGCCGCGACCGGGTCGGCGTCGGCGGCGTCCACGTTGTTGTAGGACAGCACGATGCCGCCCACGTGTGCGTCGACGTAGACCTCCTGGCGCACCGGGCTGCCGTCCGGCAGGGCCCCGCGCACCGTGAAGTGCCAGGTCAGGGACCCGCCGGCCGCGTCGGGGAGCACGACCAGCCCGCCGTGCGCCACCTCCGCGTCCACGACGCGCCGCAGCGTGGAGTCCAGGGTCGCGAGGCGGGCCTCGGCGGTGTCCTCGCTCACGGTGGGCGAGGTCGACACCGTGAGGTCCGTGTAGAGCGTGCCCGTCGCCGAGGCGACGTCCTGGACCGGCGCCGCCGAGCGCGCCGTCGTGACCGCCTCCGTCTGCACGGCGTACTGCGCGCCGAACACCGGCACTCCCTCGTGCTGCTGCTGGAGGCGCACCGCGGTCTGGCCGCCGTCGATCGTGGTGCGGACCACCTCGAGGTCCTCGGCGGGGACGTCGTACACGTCCTCGTGGTCGGCCATGTAGGCCAGGGCTGCCTGCCGCGGCGTCCCCGTGCGGGGTGCGTCGTCCAGCCCCTGCGTCGTCGCCGGCGCCACCGCCACCGCGCCGGCGGTGACCGCCGGCGTCGGGTCGTCGCCCCACGCGGGCGCGGCCAGCACCACGGCGCTGGTAGTCGCCGTGGCGAGGCCTGCAGCGAGGATGCGTCGTGCTCGTCGTGTCGTCACCGGTACCCTCCCGTTCCGTCCGTGAGGCGGTCCCTCACGCTCGATGCCGAGAAGGTTCGCCCGGGCTGCTGACCTGGGCAAGGACCCGGGCCGGGCGTCAATGCGCCACGGCGCAAAGCCGCCGTCAGGCCGGGGGGTCGTGATCCAGCCAGCCGGCCTCGGCGGCGCGCCAGCCGAGCTGGAACCGCGTCGAAGCGCCGGTCGACGCCATGAGGGTCTGGAGACGTCGCTGGACGGTGCGATGCCCCATGCCGAGACGGTGCGCGATGGCGGCGTCCGTCAGCCCGACGCGCAGCAGCGCAAGGATGCGGTGGTCCACGGCGTCCGGGCGCGAGTCGCCCTCGTCGTCCGTGGCGCCGCCGCGCGGGGCACCGAGCTGCCAGCCGCCCCGGAACGACTGCTCGAACAGGGTGCTCAGCGCGGTGAGCAGCCCGCTGCGGTGCACCACCAGCGACACCGGCTCCTCCGTCTCGTCCCGGACCGGGTCCAGGGGCAGCAGCGCCAGGTCGTCGTCGGCGAGGACGAGCTTGATCGGCACGCCGTCCGCGACCTGAAGGTGCTGTCCGAGCTCGGCGAACCCGCTGAGCGCGCGCAGTGACCCCGGGTCGTCGAGCCAGCGGACGTCGAGGACGGTGCGGATGACGACACCCCGCTCCATCGCGGCGCGCTCGGCCTCGTCGAAGTTGTCGGCGAAGGAGATGACAGTCGTCCGGCTCGGCAGCGGCATCATCGTGCGGATCTGGTCCCGGGCTTCATGCTGCATCGTGAGCAGGCGCCGCCGGATCGCCGCCTGGCCCATCACCACCTCGACAGGACCGCCCCCGGTGCGCGACTGGGCGGCGCGGTGCCGGTCCGTCAGCTCGGCGACGGCCTCCTCGACCTCCCGCAGGGCGGCCCGCCGTGCGTCGAGCAGCGGGGCGAGGGCGAGCGTGGGGGAGGTGGTCCGGTACCGGATGGCGGCCCCGTCCTGGTCGCGGTCCGTGACCGCCAGTCGCAGCGTGACGAGCCGGTCGAGCACCTCGGTGACGGCGGCGGCGCGCCGCGGGTCGGCGCCGGCCGGGAGCAGGTCGGCGGCCGTGCTGCCGGGCTGGTCCAGGAGGTGTCGGTACACCGCGTCCTGGTCGGCGTCGAGCCCGGTCAGCGCCGCGATCGGCAGGTCGGGGTGACCGCTGGGGGCGTCGTCGCGCTCTGTGACCATCGGCCAGAACGTACCGCGCGGACGTCACGGCGGTGTGTCGGGGACCACGGCGGGATAGGTTCGCGACCGTGAGCCCGGACCCCCTGACGCCGCAGGCGGTGGCGACCCTGCAGCGCCGCACGCTGACCGTCGTCGTCGCGAGCCAGGTGCTCGGTGGCGCGGGGCTGGCGGCGGGCGTCACGGTCGGGGCGCTGCTCGCGCAGGACATGCTGGGCACGGACCGCCTCGCCGGGGTGCCCACGATGCTGTTCACGCTCGGTTCGGCGCTGGCGGCCTTCCTCGTCGGGCGTTTCACCCAGCGCGCCGGCCGCCGCGTCGGCCTGGGGCTGGGCTTCGCGGCCGGCGGTCTGGGCGCGGTCGGCGTGGTCGTGGCCGCGGCCCTCGGCGCCGTCCCGCTGCTGCTGGTGTCGCTGTTCGTCTACGGCGCGGGCACGTCCACCAACCTCCAGGCCCGGTACGCGGGCACGGACCTCGCCGCCCCCGACCGCCGCGCGACGGCGGCGAGCGTCGCGATGGTGTCCACGACGCTCGGTGCGGTGGCGGGGCCGAACCTCGTGGAGCCGCTGGGCGGGCTGGCGACGTCGCTGGGGCTGCCCGCGCTCGCCGGACCGTTCCTCCTCGCGGCCGTCGCGTTCCTCGCCGCCGGCGGCACGCTGTTCGCCTTCCTGCGGCCCGACCCGTTCCTCGTCGCGAAGGCGCTGGCGCGCGCGGACGTCGCCGCGTCGGCGGGGGCGGACGACGCGTCGCCGCGCACCGCGCGGCGCGTGCCCGCCGGCGTCGTCGTGGGTGCCACGGTCATGGTGCTGACGCAGATCGCGATGGTCGCGATCATGACGATGACTCCCGTGCACATGCGCGGTCACGGCCACGACCTGAGCGACGTCGGCCTCGTCATCGGCATCCACGTGGCCGCGATGTTCCTGCCGTCGCTGGTCACGGGAGTGCTGGTCGACAAGGTCGGGCGGTTGCCGATGGCGGTCGCGTCGGGCGTGACCCTGCTGCTCGCGGGGATCACCGGAGCCGTGGCGCCGGGTGACTCGATGGCACTGCTCGTGCTGTCGCTCGCGCTGCTCGGGCTGGGGTGGAACTTCGGCCTCATCGCTGGCACGGCGCTCATCGTCGACGCGACGACGCCCGCCACCCGGGCCCGTACCCAGGGCACGGTCGACGTGCTCATCGCCCTCGCCGGAGCCGGCGGGGGTGCGATGTCAGGGGTTGTGATGGCCGGATCGAGCTACGCCACGCTGGCCCTCGGCGGCGGCGTCCTGTCGCTGCTGCTGATCCCGGTGCTGTTCCTCACGCGGAGGCCGTCGCGGGCGTCGGCGTGAGCGCGGAGAGCGAGCCGGCGAGGCCCGCGACGGCGCCCGGCACCGCGCGGTAGTACGCCCAGCGCCCACGCTGCTCGCGCTCGAGCAGGCCCGCCTCGACGAGGATCTTGAGGTGGTGGCTGACGGTCGGCTGCGCCAGGCCGACCGGCTCGGTGAGGTCGCAGACGCACGCCTCGTGGCCCTCGTGGGCGGTCACGATCGACAGCAGCTGCACGCGCGTCGGGTCGGCGAGCGCCTTGAACGTGCGGGCGAGGTCGCGCGCCTCGGCGACGTCCACCGGGGGAGCGGCCGTGCCGCAGCAGCCGCCGTCGGTGGACACGGGCGTCAGCGGCAGGTCGATCGTCGTCATGCCTCCATCTTGCCACGCATCGAAGAATGTGGATACGTTGTCCCCGTTCAGTCATCGAAGTTCATCGATACGAGGGAGTGCGAGATGGTCGAGACGGTGCGGAGCGAGCTCCCGGTGGTCGTGATCGGCGCGGGCCCGGTGGGCCTGGCGGCGGCGGCGCACCTGCTGGAGCGCGGCCTCGAACCCCTGGTGCTGGAGTCCGGCGAGGGCGCCGGCGCGGCCGTCGCCTCGTGGGGGCACGTGCGGCTCTTCTCGCCGTGGCGGTACGACGTCGACGCCGCGGCCCGGCGGCTCCTGGAGCCCACCGGGTGGACCTCGCCCGACCCCGACGCCCTGCCGACCGGCGACGAGCTCGTCGAGGGCTACCTCGCCCCGCTGGCCGCGACCCCGCAGATCGCGTCCCGGCTGCGCACCGGCACGCGCGTGCTCGCCGTCGCCCGGGACGGGGCGGACAAGACCCGCTCGCTCGGCCGTGAGCGCCGCGGCTACCGGGTGCGGACCGTGGACGCCACGGGCCGCGTCGCCGACGTCCTGGCCCGCGCCGTCGTCGACGCCTCCGGCACCTTCTCGACGTCGAACCCGCTCGGCGTCAGCGGCCTGCCTGCGGCCGGCGAGGCCGACGCCGCGCCGTTCGTCACCGGGCCGCTGCCCGACGTCCTGGGCGCCGACCGCGCCCGCTTCGCCGGGCGGCACGCGCTGGTCGTCGGGATGGGCCACTCCGCGGCGAACACCCTGCTGAGCCTCGTGGAGCTCTCCGAGTCCGAGCCCGGTACGACCGTCACGTGGGCGATCCGCGGCGGCTCCGCGCGCCGTCTGTTCGGCGGCGGCGCCGACGACGAGCTGCCCGCCCGCGGGCTCCTCGGCACCCGGCTGCGCGAGGCCGTCGACGCCGGCCGGCTGCGCCTGCTGACCCGGGTGTCGATCGAGCAGCTGGTCCCCGGGGCCGACGCCGTGCAGGTGCTCGGCACCGCCAAGGACGAGCCGCTGGCCCTCGAGGTGCACGCGATCGTCGACGCGACCGGCTTCCGGCCCGACCTGGGCATGCTGCGCGAGGTGCGCCTCGACCTCGACCCCGTCGTCGAGGCCCCGAGCGCGCTCGCGCCGCTCATCGACCCGAACCAGCACTCCTGCGGCACGGTGCCGCCGCACGGCGAGGCGGTGCTGCGCCACCCCGACGACGGGTTCTACCTGGTCGGCATGAAGTCCTACGGCCGGGCCCCGACGTTCCTCCTGGCCACCGGGTACGAGCAGGTGCGCTCCGTCGCCGCCGCGCTGGCCGGCGACCGGGCCGCCGCCGACGCCGTCGAGCTGGACCTGCCCGCCACCGGCGTCTGCTCCAGCGACCTGGCGCTGGCGGCCGACGGCGAGTCGTCGGCCGGGTCGTGCTGCGGCACCGCCCCGGCGGAGCCGCAGCTCGTCACGCTGGGCGTCGGCGCGCCGGCCGGAGTCGGCTTCGCCTCCGGCGTCGCGCACGGCCGATCCGGCGACGGCGAGGACGCCTGACGGCGGCAGCGGGGTCAGTGGGCGACGGGGTCGACGCCCAGGGACGCGAGCAGCCCGAGCACCCGGCGCCGGATCTCGTCGCGGATGGGGCGGACGGCCTCGATGCCCTGGCCGGCGGGGTCGTCGAGCTCCCAGTCCTCGTACCGCTTGCCGGGGAAGATCGGGCAGGCGTCGCCGCAGCCCATGGTGATCACGACGTCGGACGCCTGGACGGCGTCGGTCGTGAGCACCTTGGGCTGTTCGGCGGTGATGTCGATGCCGGCCTCGGCCATGGCCTCGACGGCGACGGGGTTGATGCGGTCGGCGGGCATGGAGCCGGCCGATCGCACCTCGACGGCGCCGCCGGACAGGGCGCGCAGATAGCCCGCGGCCATCTGGGAGCGGCCGGCGTTGTGCACGCAGACGAACAGGGCGGCCGGCTTCGTGGTGGTGTCGGTCATGGTGGCTCCGTCGGGTCAGGGGGTGGGCAGGTCGAGGTCGGGCAGCAGGTCGGCGAGCAGGGCGCGGACGCGGGTGTCGAGCTCGCCGCGGATGGCGGCGACGCCCGCGGGTGAGGCCAGGGCGGGGTCGCCCACGAGCCAGTCCTCGTACCGCTTGCCGGGCAGGACC
Organism: Isoptericola sp. NPDC058082; assembly: GCF_042885055.1. Taxonomy (NCBI): domain Bacteria; kingdom Bacillati; phylum Actinomycetota; class Actinomycetes; order Micrococcales; family Promicromonosporaceae; genus Isoptericola; species Isoptericola sp. NPDC058082. The sequence goes on from NZ_JBHVSQ010000004.1 coordinate 302,087, forward strand.
GGGCACACGTCACCGCACCCCATGGTGATCACGACGTCCGCGGCGCGGATCGCGTCGTCGGTCAGCGGCTTGGGGAAGGCCTCCGGGTCGTCGACGCCGAGGGCGGCGAGCTCGGGCCGCACGGCCGGGTGCACGTCCGTGGCCGGCGTGGACCCGGCGGAGCGCACGACGACCCGGTCTTCGGCGTAGTGGTGCACGAGCGCGGCGGCGAGCTGGGAGCGGCCGGCGTTCGCGACGCACACGAACAGCACCTGGGGCGGACCGGCGTGCGCGGTGCCGCCGGTATCGGCGCGAGAGGCGTCGCGGGTCAGGTCCGCGAGACGCTGGCGTGCGAAACGCTCGGTCAGGGTCAGGAGGTGGGCGGAGACCTTGGCCGAGCGTGCCAGCGCGGTGTAGGACTCGCGCACCGTCCGCAGGACGACGTCGGCACCCAGGTCGGGGTGCGCCGCCATGAGCTCGCGGGCGAGCCGGTCGAGGGCGGCGTCGGCGTCCTCGAGCCCGGTCAGGTGCGGGTGCGGGCCGAGGGCGTCCAGGGCGGCCGGGGCGAACGACTCGAGCAGCGTGCTGATCGCGGACTTGTAGCCGGGCGTGATGCGGTACCAGACCCAGGTGCCGCGGCGCTCGGAGGTGAGCACCCCGACGTCGCGCAGCACCTTGAGGTGGTGCGACACGGTCGGCTGGGACACGTCGGTCAGCTCGGCCAGGTCGCACACGCACGCCTCGCCGCCGGGGGCGGTCGCGAGGAACGACAGCATGCGCAGCCGCAGCGGTTCGGCCAGCGCCTTGAGCGTGGTCGCGACGACGCCGGCGGCCCCGGTGCCGATCGCGTGGGCCTCGATGCCGGGCCCGCAGTCGGGGTCGCGCACGGTCAGGGGCAGGTTCGCCCGCTTCGACCCGCTCGCGGTGTCGGTGGTGGTCATGACCTCACCTCGTCCAGCCGATGGGGAACGTCGACGGTGTCGGCGACGTCGGGGTCGACGCCGAACCAGCGGCGCGCGACCCAGAGGGACACGTAGACCAGGCCCACCAGGACGGGGACCTCGATGAGCGGCCCGACGACGCCGGCCAGCGCCTGTCCGGAGGCGGCGCCGAACGTGCCGATGGCCACCGCGATCGCGAGCTCGAAGTTGTTGCCCGCCGCGGTGAACGCCAGCGTGGCCGAGCGCGCATAGCCGAGGTTCAGCAGCTTGCCGAGGATCATGCCCACCGCCCACATGACGGCGAAGTAGACCAGCAGCGGCAGCGCGATCCGCACCACGTCCAGCGGGTTCGACGTCACGGCGTCGCCCTGCAGCGCGAAGAGCAGCACGATCGTGAAGAGCAGCCCGTAGAGGGCCCACGGGCCGATGCGGGGGAGGAACGTCTCCTCGTACCAGTCGCGGCCCTTGGCGCGTTCGCCGATCCGGCGGGAGGCGAAGCCGGCCACGAGCGGGATGCCGAGGAAGACCAGCACGTTGAGCGCGATCTGCCCGATCGAGATATCGAGGCCCTGGGTGTCCAGGCCGAGCCAGCCGGGCAGCACGGTCAGGTAGAAGTACCCGAGCAGGGAGAACGCGACGACCTGGAACACCGAGTTGATCGCGACCAGCACGGCCGCGGCCTCCCGGTCCCCGCACGCGAGGTCGTTCCAGATGACGACCATGGCGATGCAGCGGGCGAGGCCGACGATGATCAGGCCGGTGCGGTACTCGGGCAGGTCGGGCAGGAACGTCCAGGCCAGGGCGAACATCAGCGCCGGGCCCACGATCCAGTTCAGGAGAAGCGAGCTCGCGAGCAGCTTCCTGTCTCCGGTGACGGCGGTGACCTTGTCGTAGCGGACCTTGGCCAGCACCGGGTACATCATCACCAGCAGGCCCAGTGCGATCGGCACCGAGATCCCGCCGACCTCCATCGAGGCCAGCAGGACCGACAGCGTCGGCACGAACCGGCCCAGCAGCAGGCCTGCGACCATCGCCAGCCCGATCCACCACGGCAGCCAGCGGTCCAGGGACGACAGCCGGGCGGGGCGTTGCATAGACATGCGTCTATATTGACGGATCTCCATCCAGGGGCGCAAGACGGGCTCAGGACTGCGGCTCGACCGGCCCGTCCTCGCCCACGGCGAGCTCGCCGCAGCTCGTCCCCTGCGCCGTGACGACCACGGGGTCGTCGGGGCCGGCGCCCTCCGCGACCGTCGACGCCTCGCCGTTGGACGCCGCCAGCGCACCGTCGTCCAGTTCCACGAACGTGCGCTCGACGGTGAAGGAGCCGCCGTCGGCGGACGTCGCGTTCAGGCCGGCGAGGTGCAGCGCACCGTCGACCTCGGTGCAGCCGACCCCCGTGCCCTGGCCCGTGAAGCCCTTGTCGAACGTGTAGGGCGCGCCCGCGAGGTTCTGCGTCGCGGCGAGGTCGCAGTCGGCGGCGGAGAACAGCAGCACCTCGCGGCCCGTGTCGACGAGCGCGATCGGCGCGGTGTCGTCGCCCGCCGCCACGACGTTCACGACGGCGGACGCGCGCTGCGGGCTCGCGGAGTCGACCGCGACCGAGAAGGTGGCGCCGGACGCCGTCGTGATCCCGAACCGGCGGTCGGCGCCCCCGGTGAGCCATGCGGTGTCGGCCTCGCCGTCGCCGTCCACGTCGACCGTCTCGTGCGTGTCGGCGCCCTCAGGGGTGCCCTCGTCGGTCTCGGCGCAGCCCGCGGCGCCGGTCGTCGTGGGCGAGGCGGAGGGGTCGGGGGAGGCGTCCTGGGTCGCGGTCGCGGTGGGGGGCGGCGACGCGGCCGTCGCGCCGTCGCCGCCGTCGTCCCGCACGACCAGCCAGACGACGACGGCGACCACCACGACCGCGGCGAGCACGATCACCCGCCAGGTCCAGGGGTTGCGGGCGGGGGCGGGGTCGGGAGAGTCGCTCATGTTCCCCAGGCAAACACCGTCAGGCGGGGTCGTGCACCTCGTGAGCCCCGTGCAGGCGGGCGTGCAGGTCGCGCACCTCGTCGGCGAGCTCGGGCGCGGGCCCGCGCGTGGGGATCCCGGGCGCGACGTCGCCCACGGGCAACGGGGTCACCGGTCCGGGTGCCACGCCCCACTCCTGGAGCCACGCGGTGAGCTGGGCCGTGCTGGTGGCGTACACGATGGGGCCGAGACCGACCCAGGCGTGCGCCGCGCTGCACATCGCGCAGTGCTCGCCCGACGTGTACGCGGTGGCGCCCGCCCGCTCCTCGGGCGTGAGGTGCGCGGCGGCCCAGCGGGCGATCTCGAACTCGGGATGGCGGGTCTGGTCACCGCCCTGCACGCGGTTGCGGTCCTCGAACACGACGGCGCCGGTCGCGTCGACGAGCAGCGAGCCGAACGGCTCGTCGCCGTCGTCCAGCGCCTCGCGCGCGAGCTCCACGCAGCGGCGGAGGAACGGCAGGTCGGCGTCGGTCGTCGCGGACGGCTTCTGGTATCCCATGCGGCCCATCATGCCTCGCCGCGGGCGTCGCCGGCGGGCGGTGCGGGAGCGTCGTCGAACAGCGCCAGCTGGGCCTGGACGGCGGCGCCGACACGCGCGACGTCGTCGGTGGCGAGCAGGTCGAGCAGGGCGCCGCGCAGCAGGGCGAGGATCGCCGTGCGGCGGCGGGCGCCGGCCTCCGACTCCCGCTCGCCGGCGGGCTGGTGGGCCGCGAGCAGGGCGAGCCAGTCGTCCACCGTGCCGCGGGCGAAGCCGTGCCACGGCCCGTCGGCCGCGCCGAGCGACCGGGTGTAGGACTCGGCCCACAGCCGCAGGAGGGGCCGGTGCTCCGGGTCCGCCAGCCACTCCCACACGTGCCGGCCGGCGTCGGCGAGTCCCCGTCCGTCGCCCCGGTGGTCGAGGAGGGCGGTCTCGTCCTCGCGCGCGCGGGCGAGCACGGCCCGGAGCAGGCCCTCCTTGCTGCCGAACAGCAGGATCAGCACCCGCGGGCTCGAGCCGACCGCCGCCGCGAGGGGGCGCAGCGAGAGGTCCGTCAGCCCGTGCTCCAGCGCGTACCGGTACGCCGCCTCGAGCAGCTCGGTGCGGCGGGGGGAGGGGGGTGGTGCCTGGCGCGTCATGGGGGCTAACCTAGCGGACGAGTGAAACAGTCGTTTCAGTCCGGTGGCCGAGGGGTCGCCGACCCGATGTGAGGAGGGGCCATGACCGGGACGGTCGTCCGGCATGCCGTCGTCGTCCGGCCCGCGGACCGGCCGGGGGACCTCGGGTGGATCGTGCAGACCCACGGCGAGGTGTACCACCGCCAGTTCGGCTGGGACGCGGACTTCGAGGTGCTCGTGGCCCGGATCGTGGCCGACTACGCGAGCGCCCACGACCCCGCGCGCGAGGCCGCGTGGATCGCTGAGGTGGACGACCGGCGCGCGGGCTGCATCCTCCTGGCGGCCGACGAGGAGGACGGCGTGGCGCGGCTGCGCCTCCTGCTCGTCGTGCCGGAGGCGCGCGGTCACGGAGTCGGCGGCCGCCTCGTCCAGGAGTGCCTGCGATTCGCCCGGGACGCCGGCTACCGGCGCGTCGTGCTGTGGACCAACGACGTGCTCGCGTCCGCCCGGCACCTCTACCAGGCGGCCGGGTTCGCGCTGGTCGACGAGCAGCCGCACCACAGCTTCGGGCACGACCTCGTCGGCCAGACCTGGGCGCTCGACCTCACCTGACCCGCCTCACGACCGCCGGCGCAGGGCGGGGTCGTCCTCGTTCGCCTCGAGCGCGGCGATGAGCGTGCGCGCGTCGTGCGGTCCGCGGTGCCGGTCGCCGTCGAGGAAGAACGTCGGCGTGCCGCGCGCACCGCTGGCGGCCGCGCTCGCCGCGTCGTCGCGGACGCGCGCGTGCAGGGCCTCGTCGTTCATGTCGTCGTCGAAGCGCCCGAGGTCGAGGCCGATCTCGGCGGCGTGCTCGCGCAGGTCGTCGGGCTCCAGGCGGGACTGGTGCGTGAACAGCCGGTCGTGCATCTCCCAGAACTTCCCCTGCCGGTGCGCGGCCTCGGCCGCGACGGCGGCCAGGTAGGCGTGCGGGTGCACGTCCTCCAGCGGCAGGTGCCGCACGACGTACCGCACGCGGTCGCCGAAGTGCTCGCGCAGCTCGGCCCCCATCCCGGTCGCGCGGGCGCAGAACGGGCACTCGAAGTCGAGGTACTCGACGACGGTGTGCGCGGCGTCGGGGTCGCCCTTCGCGTGGTCGCGCTCGGGGTCGACGGCGGGGGTGAGGGTGACGGGCAGGTCCGCGCTCGCCTCGCCGTACCGCACGCGGGCGACGGTGAAGATCGCCCACCCCAGCAGGGTGGACAGCACCATCGCGATGAGGATGCCGACCGTCGCGGCCTGCCCGGCGGGCGTGCCGTCGAACGCCAGGTCCACGACCAGCAGCGACACGGTGAACCCGATGCCGGACAGGGCCGCACCGCCGAGCACGCTGCCCGGGCCCACGCCGTCGGGCAGCCGGCCGAGACCCGCGCGGACGGCGCCCCAGGTGCCGAGCCCGATGCCCACGAGCTTGCCCACGACCAGCCCCGCCACGACGCCCCAGGTGATCACCGACCCGAGCGCCGCGCCGAGCGCGCCGCCGCGCAGGTCGATGCCGGCGTTGGCCAGCGCGAACAGCGGCACGACGACGAGGGACACGGGCCCGCGCAGCACGTCGTGCAGGCGGTGGTTGACCGAGATGGACCGGGCCAGGCCGACGCGGGCGTTGCGCGCCACGCTGGCGCTGGGCGACTGCCAGTAGTCGCGGAACAGGCTCTTGGCCTGGAGCACGTCGTCGCGGCGTGTGGCGACCGCCGGCACCAGCAGCCCGGCGAGCATCCCCGCGATCGACGGGTGGATGCCCGCCTGGACGGTCGCGCCCCACAGCACCACGACGACGAGGACGTACGGCGAGCTGCGCCACTCCCGCATGCGGCCCAGCAGCCACAGGACGCCGAGCGCGGCGAGGGCCACGAGGAGCGGGGCGAGCCGCACGTCCTCGGAGTAGACGACGCCGATGATGCCGACGGCGAGGAAGTCGTCCACCACGGACAGCGTGAGCAGGAAGACGCGCAGCTGGCTCGACATCGCCGGCCCGACCAGGGCGAGCACGCCCAGCAGGAACGCCGTGTCCGTGCCGACGACGACGCCCCAGCCGTGGGGGTCGGCGTGCCCGGCGACGGCGAGGAAGACCAGGGCGGGGACGATGACGCCGAGCGTGCCCGCCACGAGGGGCACCAGGCGCTGGCTGCGCTGCCGCAGCGACCCGATCGCCAGCTCCTGGCGGACCTCGAGGCCGACGACGAAGAAGAACAGCACCATGAGGCCGTCGTTGACCCAGTGGTGCAGGTCCATGTCGAAGCGCAGGTCGCCGACGTCGACGTGGATCGGCAGCTCCCACAGGTGCTCGTACCAGCCCGACAGGGGCGAGTTCGCCCACACCAGGGCCAGCAGCGTCACGCCCACGAGCAGCAGCGCCGCACCGGACTCGGTGCGCAGCCGTTCGGCGAGCGCGCGTGCGGCCATGCGTGTGTCTCCCGTCCGTCGTGGATGCGGGTCCGCGAGGAGCCTATGACGCTCGCGGCCGTCGGTCGCGTGGACCGGCGCCGTGGCCCGCGCGGGGAGGAACAGCGCTCAGCCGGTCCGTGTTCCCAGCCACGGCGCCAGGACGTCCTCGCGCCCCAGCCAGCGCAGCCCGCCGTCCGCCACCTCGTCGCCGGTGGCCAGCGCCTCGCCGAAGGCGTCGAGGATGCGGTCGTGCACCCCGCGCGCGTCGCGCGGCTCGCCCGCCCCCACCACGAGGATGCGGGTGACGGGCGGGTGCCCGGCCGCGACCTCGTCCCACGTGCCGAGGTCCGCGACGCACAGGGCGCCGCCCGCGCCGTCCCACAGGCACGCGGAGTCGGGCCGGTTCGGCACGTGGAAGACGCCGCGGCTGCGGACCGGCCCGGTGCCGAGGTCCTCGACGTGGGCCAGCAGCCGCTCCGGGTGGAACGGCCGGTCGCTGCGCAGGAGGAGGCTCCAGCTCCGGTCGCGGGGGTCCTTGGCGCGCCGGCGGGCCCCGCGCGCACCGAGGGGGTGGGCGCGGCGCTCGGCCGCGGCGGGCGCGTGCGAGCGGGCGGCGAGCGCGACCGGGTCGAGGTCGTGCAGGCCGTCGACGCGGTGGCTGTCGACCGCGCGCAGCCGGTCGACGAGGCCGCCGCCCGTGGCCGAGCCGCCGGTCGTGACGACCACGTCCACCTGTTCGAGCTGGGCCGCGAGGGCCTCGCCGACGGGCCGCTGGTCGTCGTCGGTGAGCGCGAGCCCGCGCTCGTCGACCAGCTCGTCGCCGAGGAGGTCGGCCTCCAGGTCGTCGAGGTCGACGACGCCGACCGTCGCGGCGAGCCGCAGGTCCTCGAGCGCGCCTCCCGGCTCGGCCTGGGCGGCCAGGGCCCGGGCGACCGGGAGCGGCTCGGCGGTGACGGGCAGGGCGAGCACGAGGTGGGCCCAGCGGCCGTCGTCGGCGAGGCGGGCGAGCGCCGGCACGGCGTCCTCGCGCACGCTGCACGAGACGCACGCGTGCTCCAGCGCCACGGTCTCGTCCTCCAGGACGCCGGTCGCGTCGACGACGACGCGGCGCAGCGCCCCGTCGTCCGGGAGCAGGTCGTGCCGCACGACGACGACGTCGGGCGCGCCGAGCGTGAGGCTCGCGGCGGCGGCGTCACGCAGCACGGGGTCGACGGCGACGAGCACGCTCAGCGCGGGCGGGACGGGGGCGTGCGGGCGGTCGGGAATCACGGGCACCTCCGGCGGGTTGGGGATGACGGTACTTGAGAACAGTTCTCAAGTCTGTCACTCTAGCGCCCTGATGAGAACCGTTCTCATGAAGGAGGCATCGATGTCCGCCCGCTGCCAGGTGCTCGGCACCGTGCCGGGGTTCGGCCACGCGATCTCGCACTCGCACGTGCGGACCAAGCGCCGGTGGGACCCCAACGTCCAGACGAAGCGCTACTGGGTGCCCTCGCTCGGCCGCACCGTCACGCTGCGGGTGAGCGCCCGGGGCATCAAGACCATCGACCGCGACGGCATCGACGTCGTGGTCGCCAGGATCCAGGCACGAGGAGAGAAGGTCTGATGGCAACCCGCACCGACCTGCGCCCGGTCGTCAAGCTCCGCTCGACGGCGGGCACGGGCTTCACGTACGTCACCCGCAAGAACCGTCGCAACGACCCCGACCGTGTCGTGCTGCGCAAGTACGACCCGGTCGTGCGCCGGCACGTCGACTTCCGCGAGGAGCGCTGATGGCCAAGACGTCGAAGATCGCCGCCGACGCGCGGCGCCGCGACGTCGTCGAGCGGTACGCCGCCCGGCGGGCCGACCTGAAGCGCGTCGTCGCGTCGCCGTCGTCCACGGCGGAGGAGCGGGCCACGGCCGTCATGGAGCTGCAGCGTCAGCCCCGCGACGCGAGCCGCACCCGCCTGCGCCACCGCGACGTCGTCGACGGCCGCCCCCGCGGCTACCTGCGCCGCTTCGGCCTGTCCCGCATCCGCCTGCGCGAGCTGGCGCTGCGGGGCGAGCTGCCCGGCGTCACCAAGTCCAGCTGGTAGAGGAGACACCACCATGAAGCAGAGCATCCACCCCACCTACGGCCCCGTCGTCTTCCGCGACACCAGCGCCGGTACCGCGTTCCTCACGCGCTCCACGCTGGCGGGGGACGCCGCCTCCGGGCCCGGCCGCCCCACCCGCACGATCGAGTGGGAGGACGGGAACACCTACCCGGTGGTCGACGTCGAGATCTCGAGCGCCAGCCACCCGTTCTGGACGGGGGCCGCGCGCGTCGTCGACACCGCGGGCCGCGTCGAGAAGTTCCGCCGCCGCTACGGGCAGGGCGCCCGATGAAGGTCCGCGCCTCGCTGCGGTCGCTGAAGCGGCTGCCGGGCGCCAAGGTCGTCCGCCGCCGCGGCAGGACGTTCGTCATCAACAAGCAGAACCCCCGGTTCAAGGCCCGCCAGGGCTGAACCGGGGGTTCCCCCCCGAGACCACCGAGACCGACGAGAGGAGCGGCCGTGGCCGTCCCCAAGCGCAAGACCTCCCGCTCGCGCACCCGCAGCAGGCGGGCCCGCTGGAAGGCCGCACCGACGGCCCTCGTGCCCGTCACCACGTCCGACGGCGTGGTGCAGGTCCCGCCGCGGCTCGCGCGCGCCGTGCGCCGGGGAGTGCCGCTGGCCTGACAGGATCGTCCGGACGACCGCGAGAGAGAAGGTGGACGATGGCGATCACCCTGTGCGTGCTGCTGTGGGCAGCCGACGGCGAGGCCCAGGCGCTGGCGGACTACGAGACCCAGGTGCTGGCGCTCGTGCCGCGGCACGGCGGGCGGGTGCTGCACCGCGTGACCAACGTGGCGCACACGGACGACGCCGCGCACGGCGCCGTCCAGCCGACCGAGGTGCAGCTCATCGAGATGCCCGACGAGGAGGCGCTCGCGGACTTCATGGCGGACCCCGACCGCGAGGCGCGGCTCGACGTGCGCGACCGCGCGATCGCGCGGACCGAGATCCTGCGCGTGCGTCCGGTGGGATGAGCGCACCCGGGGCGGGGCTGGCCCGGCAGTCCGCGATCTACCGGGCGGGGGTGCTGGGCCGGCGCCCCCGCGTCCCGACGAGCTCCGCGGCCCTGGAGCGGGCCGCCCGCCGGGCCTCCGGCGCGCGGGCCTGGGCGTACGTGGCGGGCGGCGCGGGCGAGGGCCGCACGATGCGGCGCAACCGGGAGGCGTTCGACCGTTGGGCGGTCGTGCCGCGCATGGCCGCCGGGGCCGTGGAGCGGGACGCGTCGGTCGAGCTGTTCGGCACCCGGCACGCGAGCCCCCTGCTGCTCGCTCCGGTGGGGGCGGCGGCGCTGCTGGGCGCCGACGCCGACCTCGCCGTCGCGCGCGCGGCCGCCGCGACCGGCGTCCCGTACGTGCTGTCCAACCAGGCCTGCCACCCCATGGAGGCGTGCGCGGCCGAGATGGGCGACGCGGCGCGCTGGTTCCAGCTCTACTGGAGCACCGACGAGGACCTCGTCGACTCGTTGATCGCGCGGGCCGAGGCGGCGGGCGCCGGCGCGCTCGTCGTCACGCTCGACACGACCGTGCTCGGGTGGCGCCCCCAGGACCTCGACCTCGGCTCGCTGCCGTTCGCCCGCGGCCTCGGCATCGCGCAGTACACGAGCGACCCGCGCTTCTCCGAGCTGGTGCGCGAGCGGGTCGCGCGGGCCGCGGCGTCCGGGGCGCGCGACGCCGTGCAGGTCACCGCGGGCGCGGTGCGCTCGCTGCTCGCCATGACGCGCGCCTACCCCGGGCGGTTCCGCGACAACCTGCGCTCGCCCGAGCCGCGCGCCGCCGTCGAGACGTTCCTCGACGTGTACTCCAACCCCGGCCTGTCGTGGGAGCACCTGGCCACGCTGCGCGACCGCACCCGGCTGCCGGTCGTGCTCAAGGGGATCCTGCACCCGGACGACGCGCGCCGGGCGTTCGACCTCGGCGTCGACGGGATCGTCGTGTCCAACCACGGCGGCCGCCAGGTGGACAACGCCGTCGCGTCGCTCGACGCGCTCGTCGCCGTGCGCGACGCCGTCGGGCCCGGCCCCACCGTGCTGCTCGACAGCGGGGTGCGGACCGGGGCCGACGTGCTGGTCGCCCTCGCCCTGGGGGCCGACGCCGTCCTGCTCGGGCGGCCGTACCTCTACGGGTACGCGGTGGCCGGGCAGGCCGGGGTCGAGGAGGTGATCCGCAACGTGCTCGCCGAGCTGGACCTCACGATGGCGCTCACCGGCGCGCGCGACGTCGCGGCCCTCACGCGGGACCTCGTGGTCCCGGCGAGCCCATGAGTCAGTCGGTCGTCACCTCGGCGACGACGCGCCCGGTGACCTCGTGGGCGCGGAGCTTGTCGAGGTACGCGGGGATCTCCTCGAAGGCGATCGTCGTGACCTGGGGCACGACGGCGCCCGACGCGAGCAGCTCGTAGACCTCGGCGACGTCGGCCTTGGTGCCGCCGTTCGAGCCGAGCACCCGCGCCTGCTTGAGGATGACGTCCATGGTGTCGAGCGTGAACTGGAGCCGGGCCATGCCGACCAGGACCACGGTGCCGTCCCGGCGGATCGCCTTGACCGCGTTCGTCGTCGTGGTGCCGAAGCCCGCGTAGTCGACGACGAGGTCGAAGTCCTGGCCCGCCCACTCGGCGGCATCCTTGACCACGCCCGCCGCGCCGATCGCCCGGGCCTGCTCCCACAGGGCCTCGTTGGGCTCCGCGACGTGCAGCTCCGCGCCGCGGACGACGGCCACCTGGGCGCCGATCTGACCGAGCCCGCCCAGCCCGATGACGCCGACCTTCTGGCCGGCCTCCAGGGCGCCGATCGTCGTGATCGCGTGGTAGGCGGTCATGCCGGCGTCGGTGCCGAGGGCGGCGAGCCCGAAGGAGAGGTCGTCGGGCATGCGGACCAGGTCGCCCGCGGCGACGCGGTGCTTCGGGGCGAAGCCGCCGTCGCGGCCGTAGCCGGGGGAGACGCCCGAGTCGCCGGTCGGGCAGACGCCGACACGGTCCCCGACGGCCCAGTCCGTGACGCCCTCGCCGACCGCGGAGACCACGCCCGCGATCTCGTGGCCCATCGTGATCGGGCGGTTCGGGATGATCGCGAGCCAGGTCTCGTCGTCGAGCACGCCGACGTCGGAGTGGCACAGCCCGGCGACGCGGACGTCGAGGACCACCTCACCGGGACCGGGGGTGGGCTCGGCGATCTCCCGCAGCTCGAGCGGCTCGTGCGTGGTGGTGAACTGCCAGGCCTTCATGGTCTCCCTCGCTCCCGGTACGGATGCTTGTGAATGTCTTCACAATACAGCATCCAGGCCCCGGAGGAGGCCGCACGCGGCGGGGACGGGCTCGACGATCGTGACGGCGACGGTCTCGCGCAGGCGTCGCGCGGTCTCGCTGAGCGGCCCGCCGGCCACGATCACCGCCTCCGCCCCGCGACGCTCGGCCGCCCGGACCGCGTCGAGGAGCTGGCGGTACTGCTCCTCGGGGTCGGCGGCGAGCTCGAGCGGACCGTCGCGGGTGAGCTCCACGCCGGTGAACCCCGCGGAGCAGCCGTGCGCGGCGACGAGGTCGCCGAGCGCGCCGGCCAGCCGGTCCGTCGTCGTCACCATGCCGAAGCGGCGCCCGCCCGCGGCGGCGGCGAGCACCGACGCCTGCCCGATGCCCACCACGGGGACGTCGAGCTCGGCCGCGAGCGCGGCGCGGCCCGGGTCGCCGATCGCGGCGACGACGACGGCGTCGGGCCGGTCGCGCGCGACCACCTCGCGTACCGCGTCGAGCACGGCGGCCTCGGCCGCGACGAGCGCGTCGGGCTCGACGATCATGGCGGGGCCGTGCGCCGCCGTGACCTCGACGACGTCGGCCCCGACCGCCGCGAGCTCCGCCCGGGCGAGGTCGGCCATCATCGTCGTGGTGCGCCGGTTGGTGTTCGGGTTGACGAGCGCCACGAGCGGGCGGCGGTCACGGGGTCTTGTGGTCGACGTCGACGTCGGCATCGGCGGTCTCCTCCTCTTCCATGGGCTTGCCGAAGGTCTCCGGCGGGAACTGGACCACGACGGCGAGCACCACGAACAGCGCGGCGAGCACGCCGAACATCCCGACGATGCCGTACCGGTCGAAGACGGCGCCGCTGACCAGCGGGAACAGCCCGCCCGACAGCGAGCCGGCCGCGAGGATGATCGACGTGCCGAAGCCGCGCACGCGCGTCGGGTAGAGCTCGGGGGCGAACAGCCAGATCGTCGTGTTGAGCACGATGATCGCGAAGTTGAACGCGACGCCGAACAGCAGCACGAAGACGATGTCCTCCCCGAGCAGCGCGATGGCGAGCCCGGAGCCGCAGCCGATGACGGCGGCCGCCGTGAGCACCTTCTTGCGCGCGAGGCGCCTGGCGAGGAACGCCGCGGTGGCGGCGCCGAGCAGCGACCCGCTCTGCATGAGGAGCGTGAACCACAGGCTCTGGTTGAGCGCGTAGCCGGTGGCGACCAGGACGGTCGGCATGAGGGTGAGCATCGAGATCTGCGCCGCGTACGACATGGCGACGGCGACGACCAGCAGCACCGTGCGCCGGCGGTACGGGGCGCGGAACACCATCCGCCAGGCGCCGCGCGACGTCGGGGCGAGGGCGGCGGCCTGCACGGCGGGCTCGACGAGGAACTCCTCGGTCTCGACGCGCCCCGCGAGCCGGCCGCGGGCCATGCGGGTGAGCACCTCGTTGGCCTCCCGCAGCCGACCGGTGGCGGCGAGGTAGCGGGGCGTCTCGGGCACGTAGCGGCGGAACCACAGCACCAGCAGGGCCGGCAGGAAGAGCAGGCCGAACACCCAGCGCCACTTGTCGGGGCCGTCGAAGACGGTGAAGACGAGCACGCCGAACGCGGGGGCGAGCATGTTGCCGAGGCCGCCGGCGGTGACGTTGATGAGCCCGACGGCGGTGCCGCGGTGCCGGGCGGAGAAGAACTCGGCCATCATGATGACGGCCACGGCGATCTCGCCGCCGAGCCCGAAGCCGACGATGAACCGGCCGATCGCGAGCACGGCGTAGCTCGGCGCCAGCGCGCAGAGCAGCGAGCCGAGCGCGAAGACGATCAGGTTGATCGTCAGCATGTTGCGGCGGCCGAACCGGTCGACGATGAGGCCGGTCGCGATGCGTCCCAGCGCCGTCGCCGTGAACGTCATCGTGTTGAGGAAGCCGATCTCGGCGCCGCCGAGCCCCCAGCTCTCCTGCAGCACGGGGCCGGTGATGCCCACCGCGTTCTGCTCGAGCGCGTCGAAGAAGACGCCGAGCAGGATCATCACCACGATCTGCCGGTGCGCGGCGGTCACGCCGATCCGCTGGTAGGTGTTCTCGATCTGGTCCGGGATCGAGGCGGTCGGGGCCTCGCCCCGGGGTGCTGTCGTCGCCATGGTGCGTGTTCTCCTCGTCGAGAAACGTGGGCCGAGCGGTGACTTTCATGAAATGGAAGACTTCTTCCGCTGGACGCGGTATACCAAAGTTAGAGAGGTTGTCAGCGGGTGTCAACGGCGCCGCCGGGCCGGGGGTTTCAGGCCAGCAGGTCGGCCACGGCCTCCACGGTGCGCGGCACCCACCACGCCCAGTCGTGGCCGCCGGTCACGACCTGGGACGACACGTCCGCCCCGCGCAGCACCAGCGCGCGGGCCAGCTCCTCGGACGCGGCGGGCCCCTCGTACCGGCCCGCCTGCAGGCGCAGCCGCACCCGCGGCGCGACGCGCGCCAGGGGCTCCACGAGCGCCCCGGCCGGGTAGCGCCACAGCGACGGCGACTGCGCGACGGCGGCCCCGAGGGCCTCGGGGAAGCGGGCCACGGCGAACAGCGCGGACAGCCCGCCGAAGCTGGAGCCGGCGACGACGGTCCGGCGCGGGTCGGCGTCCACCCGGCGCCCGCCCAGGCGCTCGCGCCGCACCCGCGGCACCAGCACCTCGCCCACCCAGCGGGCGACGCCGCCGGGCACGCCCAGCACCCCTGCCCGGTCTGGGCCGGACGCGACCATGACGACGGCGACGGGCGGCAGCACCCCGGCGGCGACGGCGTCCGCGAGCACGCGCGCGGTGCCGAGCCGCTCCGCGTGCGCCTCGCCGTCGAGCAGCACGAGCAGCGGCAGCGGGTCGGCGACGGGCCGCTCGGGCGCCCACCACCAGGCGCGCGGCTCGTCGTCGCTGGTGGGCAGTCGCCGCGGGACGGCGGAGGTGTCGCCGAACCCGGCCAGCCAGGGCCGCTCGCCGGCGCCCGGCAGCCACAGGGCCGAGCTCGCCAGGCCGCGGCCCGCGCCGTGACCGTGCGGGTTCAGCGGGTCGGCGCGGCCCGGGGCGCCCGGGTCGCGCAGGCCGTGGGTCCACCAGCCGGGCTCCTGGCGTCCGTCGTGGCCGCCGTCGTGCACCAGGAAGCGGTAGCTCGCCTCCCAGTCGTCCGGGACGTCGAACGTGCCCTGCCACCAGCCGCCCGGCCGCGGCGAGAGGTCGCAGGCCTCGGGGCGCTGCGGCTGCCACCAGCCGCTCGCGGCCAGCGCCACGGCCTGCGCCCCGGGGGCGTGCAGCCGGAACGTCACGTGCGCGCGCCCGCCCGGGCGCAGCACGACGTCCGGGCTGCGGCGGTCCGGCGGGGCGGGCAGCGGCGGCTCCGGCGCGCGGAGCACCTCGACCGTCGTCCGCGCGCCGGGCCGGGGGAGCGGCGTCCAGCCGTCCCAGCCCGTCACACCGGCACCACCAGCGGCAGCCCGGACACCGGGTGGTCGAGCACGCACACCTTCTGCCCGTACACCTCGGCGACGCGCTCCTCGGTGATCACGGCGCGCGGGTCGCCGTCCGCCACCAGGCGGCCGCCGTGGAACACGGCGACGCGGTCGGCGTACCGGGCGGCGAGGGTGAGGTCGTGCAGGACGACGACGACGCACGCGCCCGCGTCGGCGAGCCGACGCGACGTGCGCATCACCGCCTCCTGGTGGCGCAGGTCGAGGGCCGCGGTCGGCTCGTCGAGCAGCACCAGCGGCGTCTCCTGCGCCAGCACGCGCGCGAAGACGGTGCGCGCCAGCTCGCCGCCCGACAGCGTCGTGGCGTCGCGGCCGGCCAGCGGCTCCAGGTCGGCATCGGCCAGGGCGGCGTCGACCACGGGCTCGTCACGGTCGGACGCGCGGTGCGGGATGCGGCCCATCGCGACGATCTCGCGGACGCTGAACGAGAACCGCACGTCGTGCTGCTGCACCATGACCGACCGCTCCCGGGCGAGGTCCGCGGCCCGCCAGTCCTGCGGCGCGCGGCCCGCGACGAGCAGCCGGCCCGACGTCGGCGCCCGGTCGCCGGACACGAGGCCGAGCATCGTGGACTTGCCCGCACCGTTGGGCCCGACGAGCGCCACGACGCTGCCGCCGTGCAGCTCCAGGGACACGTCGTCGAGCAGGGTGTGCTCCCCGACGCGGAACCCCACGCCCTGTGCCTGGACGACGGGCGCCTGGACGACGGGCGCCTGCACGACCGGTGCGCTCATGCCCCGGCCCCCGGCCGCTCGCGCTGCACGAGCCACAGGAAGAAGGGCGCGCCGAGGGCGGACGTGAACAGCCCGATCGGCACCTCCGACGGCGGTGCGACGGTCCGCGCGGCGGTGTCGGCGAGCACGATCAGCAGGCCGCCCACCAGCGCGGACATCGGGATCAGCGCGCGGTGCGCGGGCCCGAACGCCATCCGCACGATGTGCGGCACGACCAGCCCGACGAACCCGATGATCCCCGCGAACGCCACGGTGACGGCGGTGAGCAGCGCGGTCACGACGACCAGCACCGCCCGCGCCCGCGTCACGTCGAGCCCCAGGTGCCGGGCCTGTCGCTCGCCGAGGGTCAGCATGTCGAGGCGGCGGTGCATGGAGACCAGCACCGCGACGCCGGCGGCCACCACCACGGCCCCGATCGCGAGCTCCGTCCAGTCCACGGAGGCGAGCGAGCCCATCTGCCAGAAGACGATGTCGCGGAGCTGGTCGTCGTCGGCCATGAAGGTGCAGAACCCGGTGATCGACGCGCACGCGGCGCCGACCGCGATGCCCACCAGCAGCAGCCGGGACGTGCCGGTGCCGCGGCCGGGCCGGGCGAGCGCGTAGATGAGGCCGGTGGCGAGCAGACCGCCGGCGAACGCCGCCGCGGGCACCGCCCACGCGGAGCCGCCCGCCGCGGGCAGCGCGACGATCGCGAGCACCGCCCCGGCGGACGCGCCGCCGCTCACGCCGATGACGCCCGGGTCGGCGAGCGGGTTGTTGAACAGGCTCTGCAGCGCCGCGCCCGACGCCGCCAGCGCCGCGCCGGCCAGCGCGCCGAAGAGCACGCGCGGCATGCGCAGGTCCATGACGACGGTCGTGGCGAGGCGCTCGCCGCCGACGCCCGCGCCGAACAGCTCGTGGGCGACGACGGCGACGACGTCACGGGGCGCGAGCCCGATCGGGCCGACGCCGATCGACAGCACGACGGCGGCGAGCAGCAGCACGCCTCCGACGGCCACGCCGGCGGCGAGAGGTGCGCGGCGGACGGACCCGGTGCGGAGGCTCACTCCGCCGTCTCGGCGAGCGCCCGCGCGAGGGCGAGGGCGCCGGCGCCGGAGGCGGGCCCGCTCACCTTGATCTGGTCGTCCGGCATGACGATCACGCGGTCCGCCTGGCCGGCGGGGGTGTCGAGCAGGGTCGGGAAGGCGGCGGCGAAGCCCTCGAGCCCGCCCCACTCCTCGAG
The DNA here is from genome assembly GCF_042885055.1 of Isoptericola sp. NPDC058082. Lineage (NCBI taxonomy): Bacteria > Bacillati > Actinomycetota > Actinomycetes > Micrococcales > Promicromonosporaceae > Isoptericola > Isoptericola sp. NPDC058082. The sequence continues at coordinate 319,292 of NZ_JBHVSQ010000004.1, forward strand.
GTCGGCGGTGCCCAGCAGGATGACGTCGGGGTCGGTGCCGAGCAGGCCCTCGTCGCTGTAGTCGCGCGAGAAGCCGCGCAGCTTCGCCTCGACGCCCACGCTGGTCACGCCGAGCGCCTCGGCGACGTCGGCCCCGGCGGTGCCTGTGCCGACGACGGCGTTCGCGCCGCCCGCGCCGGACGACGTCACCTGGAGCACGCGCAGGTCGCCGAGCCCGGACGCGGTCTCGGACGCCTCGGAGAGCTGCGCGTCGACGTCCGCGGCGAGCTCCTCGCCCGCCTCGTCGACGCCGAGGTAGGACGCGACGGCGCGGATCTTGTCGCCGGTGCTCTGCTGGTCGTCCAGGACGACGGCATCGATCCCGGCCTTGCGGAACTGGGCCGCGACGTCGCCGTGGCGGGCGGTGTTGTTGCCGATGAACAGCGTGCCGCCCACCGAGAGCAGGCCCTCGGTGCCGGTCTCCTGGCTGAACTCGTACTGCTCGGGCGCGGCGAGGGAGATCTCGGACGCGCTGTTGGTCGGGGCCGCGTACACGAGGTCGGCGAGCCCCAGGCCGCCCAGGATCTCCGCGACGTCGTCGCCGCCCACGATGATCTTGCTCGCGTCGGTCACGGTGACCTCCGTGCCGGTGCCGTCGACCACGTCGACGGGCAGCGCGGGCTCGGCCTCGACCGACGGCACGTCCGACCCGGCGGCGAAGGTCCAGCCGTCGGGCAGGTTCTCCGGTGCCGCGACGTCGGTGGCGGCACCGGATGCGGAGGTGTCGGGCGCGTTCCCGGGGGTGTCGGCGTCGGCGGGCGAGCAGGCGGCGAGACCGAGAGCCAGCGCGGCGACGGCGAGGGAGGGAGCGAGACGGGACCGGGTGCGCACGGGGGCTCCTGGTGGACGGGCCGGGCGAGCACCCAGCAGCGACTAAGGCAAGGCAACCCTAAACAGTTGCCCGATGGTCGCGTAAGCCTCCGGCGAGTGGGGTCGTTCACACCCCGGTGTCAGATCGGCGGAACCGGGTCACGCCGTCGCGGGCATGTCCCGCCCCGAGATGAGGAGCTCCTCCGGGAAGCAGTAGCCCCAGTGCTCGCCGGGCTCGAGGGACCGCATCACGGGGTGGGCGCTGGCGTGGAAGTGCGCCGTCGCGTGCTTCGACGGCGACGAGTCGCAGCAGCCCACGTGCCCGCACTCCAGGCAGGCCCGCAGGTGCACCCACGTGCCGCCGGCGGCCACGCACTCGGGGCACTCGCCGGTGGTCTCGGGCGGGACGGGGGCGATCTGGTCGAGGTGCTCGCACGTGGTCGTCATGGCACGAGCGTCGCGCCGGCGAGCGGCGGCGGCAAGGGCAACGCCCTACGCTGACCGCATGCCGGAGCGTCCCGTGATCCTGCTCGTCGCCGACGCCCACGCGCCGCAGGTGGAGGAGGAGTTCCGGGCCCGCTACGACCGCGACTACCGCGTCGAGCTCGTGCGCACCGCCGACGCCGCCATGGACCGGCTGCGCGACCTCGTGTCCGCGCGGGAACCGGTCGCGATGATCGCGGCGGAGCGTCGGCTCCCCGACGCCGCCGGCATCGAGCTGCTGCACCAGGTGCCGGCCGTCGTGTCCACGGCGCGGCGGGTGGCGCTGATCCCGGGCGACGAGTTCTCCGGCGCGCTCGACGAGATGCGGGCCGCGCTGCTGCGCCGCGACATGGACACGTTCGTCGGCATCCCGCGCGGCGCGCGCGACGAGGAGTTCCACACGGCGCTGGTGGAGCTGCTGTCGGAGTGGGGGTGGTCGGTGGACCGGCCCACCGTGACGTCCACCGAGATCGTCGCGGCGCCGGGCGACCGTGACGCGGCCGCCGTCCGCGACCTGCTCGAGCGGCTCGGCGTCCCGAACCGCGTGCTCGGGCCGGACGACGCCGCGGCGCGCGAGATCCTCGCGGAGGCGGGACCGGGCGCCGTCCTGCCCGTGGTGCGCACGTTCGCCGGCCGGGTGCTGTCGGGGGCGACGGCGTCCGCCGTCGCGGAGGCGATGTACGGCGGTTACGACTCCATCCCGCCGGGCGAGATCGCGGACGTGGCCGTGGTCGGCGCGGGGCCCGCGGGGCTGGCGGCCGCGGTGTACGCGGCGTCCGAGGGCCTGTCGACCGTGGTGCTGGAGCGCGACGCGATCGGCGGGCAGGCCGGGTCGAGCTCGATGATCCGCAACTACCTCGGCTTCCCGCGCGGCATCTCCGGGATGCGTCTGGCGTTGCGCTCGCGCATCCAGGCGGGGCGGTTCGGCGCCCGTTTCTACACGGGCCGCGCCGTGGCGCGGATCGAGCCCGGCCCCGCGGACGAGCCGGAGCACCACCACGTGCACGTGGACGGCGCGCAGCTGTGCGCCCGCACGGTCGTCATCGCCACCGGCGTCTCCTACCGCCGCCTCGGCGTGCCCGGGGTCGACGACCTCGTCGGTGCGGGCGTGCACTACGGCGCCGCGAGCTCGATGGCGCGCGAGATGACGGACCGGGACGTCGTCGTGGTGGGCGGCGGCAACTCCGCGGGCCAGGCCGCCGTGCACCTGGCGAAGTTCGCCGGGTCGGTGACGGTCCTGGTGCGGCGCGGAAGCATCGCCGAGACGATGTCGGACTACCTGGTCCGCGAGATCGCCGTGACGCCGAACGTCGCCGTGCTGCCGCGCACGGCGGTGGTCGACGGCGGCGGGGACGGCCGCCTGCAGTGGCTGATCACCCAGGACCTGGACACGGGCGAGCGCTCCAAGACGCACGCCGACGGCCTGTTCTGCCTGCTCGGGGCCGAGCCCGACTGCTCGTGGCTGCCGGGTGGTGTCGCGCTCGACGAGCACGGCTTCGTCCTCACCGGCCGCGACGTGCCGCAGGAGCGCTGGGTGGACGGCCGACCGCCCGCGAGCCTGGAGACGACGCTGCGCGGCGTGTTCGCCGTGGGCGACGTGCGGGCCGGCTCGATGAAGCGCGTCGCCTCGGCCAGCGGCGAGGGGGCGTCCGTGCTGCCGCTGGTGCACACCCACCTCGCCTGGTTGCGGGCGCAGGAGTTCGGGGGAGGGAGCCCGGCGTGACCGACGGTCCTCGCGAGGGCGGCCCGCAGGAGCCGCGCACGTTCCGGCGCAGTCGCGCGCGCGACGTCGGCGACGCGGTGATCAGCGTGTTCGTCCGGCTCGGGGTGGTGCCGGGCACGTCCCTGCTGACCACCCGGGGCCGGCGTTCCGGGCTGCCCCGCACCAACCCCGCGACCCTCGTCACGCTCGACGGGCGACGCTGGCTGGTGGCCCCGTACGGCGTCGTGTCGTGGGTGCACAACGTCCGCGCCGACCCGCGGGTGCTGGTGCGGCGCGGCCTCTCCCGGCACGTGTTCGTGGTCCGGGCGGCGTCGGCCCAGGAGGCCGGCCCGGTGCTGCGGCAGTATCTGCGCCGGTCCCGGCCCACGCGGCCGTACTTCACGGCGACCGTCGACTCCGCGGTGGAGGAGCTCGTCGCCGAGGCGGACCGGCACCCGGTGTTCGAGCTGGTGCCGTACGACACAGGTCGCTGACCCGCCGCGCGGCACGGGACGAACCGCGGTCGAATGGGCGGCATGGGATCTGCGCAGGACGTCGCCACGGAAGCGACCCCCTGGTCACGACCGCCCGCCGAGGTGCTCTCCGCGCTGCGCACGGACGACGGCGGGCTGAGCGCCGCCGACGCGAGGGAACGGCTCGCGGAGGTCGGCCCCAACCGGCTACCGCCGCCGGAGAAGGACCCGCTGTGGAAGCGGATCCTGGTGCACTTCGACGACGTGCTCATCTACATCCTGCTGGTCTCCGCCGTGCTCAAGGCGATCCTCGGCGACTGGGTCGACTTCACCGTGATCCTGCTGGTCGCGGTGGTGAACGCGGCGATCGGCTTTATCCAGGAGGGGCGGGCCGAGAGCGCGCTGAACGGCATCCGCCAGATGCTCTCCGTGCACGCCGAAGCCCGCCGCGACGGCGCCTGGGCGAAGATCGACGCCGACGACGTCGTGCCGGGCGACGTCGTGCGCGTGCGCTCGGGCGACCGGGTGCCCGCCGACGTGCGCCTGCTGCAGGCGACCAACCTGCGCGTCGAGGAGTCGGCGCTCACGGGGGAGTCGGTCGCGGCGAGCAAGCGCGTCGACGCCGTGGACGCCGACGCCGGGGTGGGCGACCGCACCAGCATGCTGTTCTCCGGCACGCTCGTGGCCGCGGGCCAGGGCGTCGGCGTGGTCACGGCCACCGGCGAGCGCACCGAGATCGGCCGCATCCAGACGATGATCTCCGAGGTCACCAGCCTGGAGACCCCGCTGACCAAGCAGCTCGACCGGTTCGGCAAGCTGCTCGCGGTGCTCATCCTCGGCATGGCCGTCGTGATGGTCGTCATCGGGCGCGTGGTGCACGACTTCTCGGTGCCGGAGCTGGTGTCCGCGTCCATCGGGTTCGCCGTCGCCGCCGTCCCGGAGGGCCTGCCCGCCCTGGTGACGATCACCCTGGCGCTCGGCGTGCAGCAGATGGCCCGCCGCCGCGCCATCACCCGCAAGCTGCCCGCCGTCGAGACCCTCGGCTCCGTCACGACGATCTGCTCCGACAAGACCGGCACGCTGACCAAGAACGAGATGACCGCGCGGCTGGTGCGCACCGCGGGCCGGTCGTTCGACGTCGCGGGCGCCGGGTACGCGCCCGTCGGCGAGCTCACGCTCGAGGGCGAGGGGTCGCGGCACGCCGACCTCGCCGACGACCGCGACCTCACCGCCGTCGTCGCCGCGATGATGCTCTGCAACGACGCCCGCGTGGTGCCGGGGGAGCCCGGCGAGCAGGGCGAGGACTGGCGGCTGGTGGGCGAGCCGACGGAGGGCGCGCTGCGCAGCCTCGGCATGAAGGCCGGCTTCGACACCGCGGGCTGGTCGCGGCAGGACCTGGTGCCGTTCGAGTCGGAGAACAAGTACATGGCCACCCTCGACCGGGACGCGGACGGCGGGCAGGTCGTGCACCTCAAGGGCGCGCCCGACCGGGTGCTGGACTGCTGCATCACGCAGACCGCGCCGGACGGCACGGCGCAGCCGGTCGACCGCGCGTTCTGGGAGGCGCAGATCGACGAGATCGGAGGCCGGGGCCTGCGGGTGCTGGCCGCGGCCCGCCGCCGCGTCGACCCGTCCGCCGAGCCGTCCACCCCGCTCGCCGACACCCTCGTCGACCTGGAGCTGTGCGGCCTGGTCGGCATCGTCGACCCGCCGCGCCCGGAGGCGATCGACGCCATCGCGCAGTGCCGCGACGCGGGCATCGCCGTCACGATGATCACGGGCGACCACGCGGGGACCGCGGTGGCGATCGGCCGCGAGATGGGCATCGTGCACGACGAGGTCGGCCCCGACGGCGCGGGACCCGCCGTCCTCACGGGTGCCGAGCTGGAGGCGATGAGCACCGCGCAGCTGCGCTCCGTCGTCCAGGACGTGCACGTGTATGCCCGCACCAGCCCGGAGCACAAGATCCGCATCGTGTCGGCGCTGCAGGCGCACGGCGAGGTGGTCGCGATGACGGGCGACGGCGTCAACGACGCCCCCGCGCTCACGCAGGCGGACGTCGGCGTCGCGATGGGCATCAAGGGCACGGAGGCCACGAAGGACGCGGCGGAGGTGGTGCTCGCCGACGACAACTTCGCGACCATCGAGCGGGCCGTGGAGGAGGGGCGGCGGATCTACGACAACATCCGCAAGTCGGTGCTCTTCCTGCTGCCCACCAACGGCGCGCAGTCGCTGGTCATCCTCGTGGCCGTCCTGTTCGGCCTGGTGCTCCCGCTCGCGCCGGTGCAGGTGCTGTGGATCAACATGATCACCGCGGTCACGCTGTCCCTCGGCCTCGCGTACGAGAAGGCGGAGCCCGACGTCATGTCCCGGCCCCCGCGCGACCCGAAGGCGTCGATCCTCGACGCAGTGTTCGTGCGCCGCATCCTCATCGTGTCCCTGCTCATCGGCGGCGCCACGCTGTTCGTCTTCTACGCCGAGCGGGCGCAGGGCGCTCCGCTCGCCGAGGCGCAGACCACGGCCGTGACCATGCTCGCGCTGGGCCAGCTGGCGTACCTGTTCAACTGCCGGTTCCTGGACCGGTCGAGCCTCACGGTCGACGTGCTGCGGGGCAACCGCGTCATCTGGATCTCCGCGGTCGCGCTGATCGGCCTGCAGTGCGTGTTCGTGTACACGCCGTTCATGCACGACTGGTTCGACGCCGCCCCCATCGGCCTCGAGGAGTGGGGCAAGACCCTCGGCCTGGCCGTCGTCGTCTTCCTGCTCGTCGAGGTGGTCAAGGCGGTGGGTCGGGCGCGCGAGCGGCGGGCCCGCGCCTGATCAGCCGCGGCGCACGCGCACCTCGTGCTCCCCGTGCCCGACGACGGCGGACGGGGCGCCCGGGACGTCCAGCTCGGCGGTGGTGCCGACGGGCACCACGCAGCGCACCACGAGCTCCTCGCCGTCGGCGCCGTCCTCGATCCGCCACGCGACCTCGGCGGCGCCGTACGGCGTGACGTGCCGGGCCGAGGCGTAGGTCAGCCCGCCGCCGGGCCGCGGGGCCACCCGGAAGGTGCGGTACCCCGGCTCGAGCGGGGCGAGGCCGGCGACCACGCGGTGCAGCCAGTCGGCCACGGACCCGAGGGCGTAGTGGTTGAACGACGTCATCTCGCCCGGGTTCACCGTGCCGTCCGTGAGCATGCTGTCCCAGCGCTCCCAGATGGTCGTGGCGCCGAGGTCCACCATGGCGAGCCACGACGGCGACGCGTGGCTGAGCAGCAGCGCGTACGCGGCGTCGAGCTGCCCGGTGCCGCTCAGGGCGTCGGCGACCAGCGGCGTGCCGGCGAACCCGGTGCCGACGGTGTTCCCGCCGTTGCGCACCAGGGCCGCGAGCCGTTCGCCCGCGCGGCGGCGGGCGTCGTCGCCGTCCAGCAGGTCGAAGACGATCGACAGCGCGTGCGCGGTCTGGGTGTCGTGCATCGCGTCGCCGCTGTCGACGTAGCGCTTGCGGTACGCGGCGGCGACCTCCTCGGCGAGCGTCTCGTAGCGGGCGGCGTCGGCGCCGCGCCCGAGCGTGCGGGCCGTGTCCGCGACGACCCGCGCCGAGCGGGCGAGGTAGGCCGTGGCCACGAGGTACGGGTCGGTCTGCGCGCGCAGCGGGTCCTCGGGCGGGGCGGTCGGGTCGAGCCAGTCGCCGAGCTGCATCCCGGTGTCCCACAGCCGGTCGGCCCCGGCGAGGCCGGCCACCTTGTCCACCCAGGCGACGGCGCTCGCGTACTGCCGCGCGAGCAGGTCGCGGTCGGCGGAGTCGCGGTGCAGCGCCTCGGGCACGAGGGTGGCGGCGTCGCCCCACCCGGCGATGTCCTGCGACGGCTGCCAGAACGTGCCGCCGGGGATCCACGGCACGTACACGGGCACGGTGCCGTCGAACCGGCGCTGCTCGGCCGACAGCGACCGCAGCCAGTCGGCGAGCATCCCGTGCACGTCGTAGAGGAACGCGGCGGTGGGTGCGAACGCCTGGATGTCGCCGGTCCAGCCGAGGCGCTCGTCGCGCTGCGGGCAGTCGGTGGGGATGTCGACGAAGTTGGAGCGCAGGCTCCAGACGACGTTCTCGTGCAGGCGGTCGAGCGCCGGGTCGCTGCTGGCGAACCAGCCCGTGCGGGCCATGTCGCTGTGCAGCACGCGGGAGACGATCGCCGGGGCGCCCTCGCCGGGCCAGCCCGTGACGTGCGCGTACCGGTAGCCGTGCACGGTGAACCGCGGCTCCCAGGTGAGGGCCTCACCGTCGAGCACGACCTCGTCGGTGGCGGCGGCCTCCCGCAGCGTGCGCGTGTAGAGGGTGCCGTCCTGCAGCACCTCGGCGTGCCGCACGCGCACCACGGTCCCGGCGGGGGCGGCCGGCACGACGAGGCGGGGGCGGCCGGAGTGGTTCTGCCCGTAGTCGACGAGCCAGCCGTCCTCGCCGTCCGGTCCGGGCGCGCGGGTCACGCTCACGGGCGCGAGCTCGCCCGTGCAGCGCACCGGCGGGCCGTCGGGGGCCGCGAGCACGGCGCGATCCAGGGGGTGCACGACGACGGGCGCCCAGGCGCCGTCGTCGAAGCCCGGCTCCGACCAGCCCGCGGGCAGCAGGCGCGCGTCGAAGGTCTCGCCGTCGTACAGGGAGGCGCGGGTGAGCGGGCCCGGGGCGCTGCGCCACGACGCGTCGCTGCCCACCACGACCGTGCCCGTGTCGGTGACCACCTCGAGCTGGGCGAGCACGCCCACGTGGTCGCCGTACAGGTCGCGGTGGCCGCCCTCGAAGCCGTACCGGCCGCGGAACCAGCCGTCGGCCAGCCACGCGCCGAGGGCGTTCTCGCCCGGGCGCACGAGGTCGGTGACGTCGTAGACGGACACGCGCAGGCGGTCGTCGTAGGGGGTCCAGCCGGGCACCAGCTCGTCGGCGCCCACGCGCCGCCCGTTGAGCTCCGCCTCGACCAGGCCGTGCGCGGTGAGGTGCAGGCGCGCGGACCGCACGGCGTCACCGGGGACGTCGAACCCGCGGCGCAGCAGCGGGGCGCGCCGGCTCTCGACCGGGCCCTCGTCGTACCCGGGCCCGACGAGCTCGGCGGTCCAGCCGGCCGCCGTCAGCCCGCGCTCCACGACGACGGGCTCGCTCCACGGTCCCCAGCCCGCCTCGCCCGCTTCCTCGTCGGCGCCGCCGTCCCGGGTGCGCACGCGCACCTCGGCGCGGGCACGGGGGGCGAGCGGCGCGCCCGGCCAGGGCACGAGGACCTGCGCGGCGCCGTCGACGACGGCGGTCGCCTCGTCGAGGACCGTGCCGTCCGGCGCCGTCGTGCGCCACGCGACCTCGTACGCGCCCTGCCGGTAGGCCGCGTGCGCGGCGTCGAGGTGCCAGGACAGGCGGGGCCGGTCCTCGCCGACGCCGAGGGCGGGCTGCGGGTGGTGCTCGACGCGCAGGACGGGCGCGGGGACGGTCATCGGGCTCCCTCGATCGGGGTGGGGGTGGTGGTCGCCGGGGCGGCGGGCTCGTCGTCGGCGACGCGCGGGTACCGGGTGATCCAGAAGTACCCGATCACGCCGCCCACGGCGATGCACGCCGCCACGAACACGAACAGCACGTTCGGGCTGGCCGCGAGCAGGGTGGGTGTCCACAGCGCGACGACGGCGGCGACCACGCGGGTGAACGCGATCATCACGCCCTGCGCGGTGCTGCGGTAGGTGGTGGGGATGAGCTCCTGCGCCCACACCTTGAACATCGGCTCGCCCGCGACGGCGCCCGCGATGGAGCCGACCACGCCCATGGTCACGAGCGTCCAGACCTCGACGCCGAAGACCACGGGGACCAGGTAGCCGAGGGTGTAGAACACGGCCATCACGGCGAACCAGCGCATGCGGTGCGCGCCGTCGACGATCCGCATCAGCCCGTAGGTTGCCGCGAACGCGATGGCGAAGGTGACGAACCCGACCGTGGACGCGAACCGCACCGTGGAGCCGGCCATCTCCGTGTACATGAGGGTGGAGAACTGGCCGCCGGTGTTCGCGCCGACGTTGACCAGGGCGTAGAAGAGCGCGACGGCGACCATCGGCATGAGGTACGGGCCGCGCAGCAGCCGCTTGAGGGTGCCGAGGTCGACGGCCTCTGCGCCCGGGTCGCTGGCCGCGGCGCCGGCGTGCGCGGCCTGCCAGCGCGACGACTCCGGCATCCCGGCCCGCAGCACCAGCACGACGAGGGCCAGCACCAGGAGCTGCCCGTACATGATCCGGCCGCCCGTCATGCCCATGCCGCCGACGACGATGCCGAACAGCTGCGCGGCGATGATGCCGACGAGCCACAGGATGTGGGAGAACGAGATCAGCTTGCCGCGGTGCTCGGGCGGCGCCTCCTCGGCGATCATCGCGAGCGACGCGGGCAGGTCCGCGCCGACCGCGAGGCCGAGCAGCACGACGCCGGCGTACAGCGCCCCGGTGCCCGGCGCGGCCACGAGGACCGCCGCGCCGGCGACGTACACCGCCATCGTGGCGAGGAAGACGCGCTTGCGGCCGAACAGGTCGGCCAGGCGGCCGCCGACCAGGGCGCCGGCCGCGATCATGAACGTCAGCAGGGCCGAGTACTGGCCGAACTGCGCGTCGCTGATGCCCAGCGGCTCCTTGTACAGCACCAGCGCCGTGCCGGTGGTGATGATCGCGCCGGCGTCGAGGTACGACGCCATGCCCGCCACCGTGGTGCGGTACCAGGTCCTGCCCGGGATCTTTCCCGGTGCCGTCGAGGTCGTCATCGTTCTCCCACTTCCACTTTGAAGCGCTTCAAATTGAGTCGTTTCACGAGGATGCCCGGACCCCGCCCGCGTGTCAACATCCGACCACGGGGCCTACCGTGCACGCATGAGCCGAGCGACCGACCGTCGCGAGCGCCGCAGGCGCCGTCGCGACCAGCTCACGCCGGACCAGCGGGCCGACCGCCTCAAGGAACGCGTGTACGTCACCTTCGCGGCGCTGGCGGTGGTGCTGGCGCTCCGGGGGCACGTCGAGGGCCTCACGCCCGGACGGGCGGCGACCACCCTGGTCATCACCGTCGGCGGCACGCTCCTCGCCGTCTTCCTCGCCGACCTCGTGTCGCACGTCGTGGTGCACAACCACCTCCCGACGCGCGCCGAGAGCCGCCACATGGTGGGCGTGGTCTCCAGCGCCGGCGGCGTCGTCGTGCTGCCGCTCGTGTTCCTGTGGCTGGCCGGGCGCGGGACGTGGACGACGGCGGGCGCGCTCACCGCCTCGACCGTCGCGCTGGTCGCGAGCCTCGGCCTCGTCGGGTACGTGGCCGTGCGGCGCGCGGCGATCCCCACCTGGCAGAAGTGGCTCCTGCTGCTGGCCGAGGTGGTGCTCGGGATGGCGGTCGTGGCCCTCGAGGTGCTCGCGCACGGCTGACCCCACCGGGGGAGGATGGCGGACGACGGCACGGGGACCGTGCCGACGAGGGCGAGCGAGGGAGCGGCGCATGGCGAGCAGCGAGGTGACGGTCGTCGTCGGGGTCGGCGGGATGGGGGAGGAGATCGCGCGCCGCACGCCGCCGGGCCGGACGCTGCTGCTCGCCGACTTCTCCGACGAGGCGGTGACCCGCGTGGCCGACGCGCTCGGCGGCACCCACGACGTGCGGGCGCGCGTCGTCGACGTGTCCGAGCGCGAGTCGGTGGCGGAGCTCGCCGCGGAGGCCGCGTCGCTCGGGCCCGTGACGTCCGTCGTGCACACCGCGGGGCTCTCGCCGACGCAGGCGGCGGTGGGCCCCATCCTGGCCGTCGACCTGCTGGGCGTCGCGCACAGCCTCGACGAGTTCGGCGCCGTGGTCGCGCACGGCGGCGCCGGCGTGGTCATCGCGTCCATGGCGGGGTCGATGGCGGTCGGCCGCCTCCCCGCCGAGCTGGAGGCGGCGCTCGCGAGCACCCCCACCGACGCGCTGCTCGACCTCCCGTTCCTCCGCGGGGACGCGGTCGCCGACCCGGGCGCGGCCTACGGCATCGCGAAGCGCGCCAACCAGCTGCGCGTGCAGACGGCCAGCCTCGCCTGGGGGCGGCGCGGCGCCCGCGTGAACTCCGTGAGCCCCGGCGTGATCGTCACCCCGATGGGGGAGCAGGAGCTCCAGGGCGAGTCCGGGGCGGGGATGCGCGCGATGGTCGAGGCGTCCGGCACCGGCCGCCTCGGGCGCCCCGACGACATCGCCGCGGCCGTCGCCTTCCTGCTCGGGCCCGACTCGTCCTTCGTCACCGGCACGGACCTCCTCGTCGACGGCGGCGTCGTCGCGGCCGTCCGCTCGGGGGCGCTCACGCTGCCGGGCGCCTGACCACCCTGGCGCCATGACCTGGCTGCTGCTCGTCGCGCTCGCGGTGCCGGCGGTGACGGCCGTCGTGCTCCTCGTGCGGTCGTCGCACGGACCCGACCTCGGGCCGGACCGCCTGGTCCGGGCGGCGCCGCTCGCCCTCGTCCCGGTCGTGGTGGTGGACCTGCTCGGCCCCGTCCGCGGCGCGGCCCTCCAGCTGGACGTCGTCGGGAGGCCGCTGCTCCTGTTCGTCGGGGTGCTGTACGCCGCGGCGCTCGCCCTCACGGCGCGGTCCGCGGACGCGCGGACGGCGTCGCGCAGCGGGCTGCTGCTCGTCGCGTTCGTCGGCACCGCGACGGTGCTCGTCGCCGCCGACGCGGTGACGTTCCTCGCCGGGTGCGTGGTGACGACGGTCGCCGCGCACCGGCTGATCCTGCACCCCCGCACGGCGACGGCGCGGCGCGCGGGCCGGCTCTACCTCGTCCTGGCGGTGGCCAGCGACGCCGTCCTCGCGGCCGCCGTCGTGCTCGTGGTCGCGGCCGGCGGGCTGCACCTGGCCGACGCCCCTGCGGCCGTCGCCGCCGCCCCCACGGGCGGGGTGGTCGTGGGTCTCCTCCTGCTCGGGTTCGGCATCAAGGCCGCCACCTTCCCGCTGCACGGGTGGCTGCCGATCGACGAGGCGGCCGCGTCCGTGCCGGTCGGGGCCGTGCTGAGCGGCACCGTAGTGAAGGTCGGCCTGGTGGGCTGGCTCCGCTTCCTGCCGCTGGGGCACGAGGCGATGCCCGGCTGGGGCACCCTGCTGGTGGTCGCGGCGCTCGTCGGAGCGTTCGGCGTGCTCGTGCCGGGCGTCCTCACCGACGACCCCGAGGTCTCCCTCGCCTACAGCACCGTGGGCCAGATGGGGTTCCTCGCCATGGTCGTCGGGGTGGCCCTCGGGGCCCCCGACCTGGCCGAGGCGTGCGTGCTCACCGCCGTCGTCTACGCAGTGCACCACGGCATGGCGAAGGGCGGGCTGATCATGGCGGTGGAGGTCTGGGAACGCTACGGCGCCGGCCGCGCCCGAGCCGTGGTGCTGGGCGGCGCGTTCGTGCTCGCCCTCGCGATCACCGGCGCGCCCCTGGGCAGCGGCGCCGTGGCCAAGTACGCCGCCAAGCGGGCCGTGGGGGAGGCGCCGTTCCTCGTCGACGTCACCGCGGTGCTCCCGTTCGTCGCGACCGTGTCGACGCTGCTGCTCCTTCGCGCCCTCGTGCTGCTGCGGGCGTCGGGCCACCCCGGCCCGGCCGCGCCCGACGGCGGGCTGTGGTCGTGGGTCGTGCTCGCCGTCGGCGGCACGGTCGGCACCTGGGTGCTGGCGTGGCTCTGGCTGCCGCCGGAGAAGGTGCCCGGGCTCGACGCCGTGACGGCCTGGGGCGCGGTCTGGCCGGTCCTGCTCGGGCTGGCCGTCGCAGGGCTCGTCCTCGGCGCGGCCAGGGCCGGCGTCCTGCCCTCCTGGACCGGCACCCTGCGCATCCCCGCCGGCGACCTCCTGGACGCCGTCGCACGCAAGGTGGATCGCACGGCCGACGCGCGGACCAGGCGCGACGGTGGAACGATCGGCCGCAGCACCCGGTAGGTCCGACCTCAGGAGGACACGACAGATGGCGCACCAGGAGACGACGTCGGGGACCGGCACGACGGCGAAGGTGTCGCTGCTGACCCTCACCGCGATGGTCGTCGGGTCCATGGTCGGCGCCGGGGTGTTCTCGCTGCCGCGCCGGTTCGCCCAGGAGACGGGCGTCATGGGCGCCCTCATCGCGTGGGTCGTCGCGGGCGCGGGCATGCTGATGCTCGCGTTCGTGTTCCAGCGGCTCGCGATGCGCAAGCCCGACCTCGACGCCGGCGTCTACGCGTACGCGAAGGCGGGCTTCGGCGAGTACACGGGCTTCTTCGCAGCCGCCGGCTACTGGGCCAGCGCGTGCGTCGGGAACGTCACCTACTGGGTGCTCATCATGTCGACGCTGGGGCAGTGGATCCCCGCCCTCGGCGCCGGCGACACGGTGCTCGCGCTCGCGCTGTCCACCGTCGGCCTGTGGCTGTTCTTCCTGCTGGTGCGGCGGGGGATCAAGGAGGCGACGGCGATCAACCGGATCGTCACCGTCGCCAAGATCATCCCCATCATCGTCTTCGTCCTGCTGGCGCTGTTCGTCTTCGACCCCAGCGCGTTCGCGGAGAACTGGGGCGGCGCCGACTACGCGGGCTCCCTGTTCGACCAGGTGCGCGGCACGATGCTGGTCACGGTCTTCGTGTTCCTCGGCGTCGAGGGCGCGAGCGTCTACTCCCGGCACGCGAAGCGCCGCGAGGACGTCGGCCGTGCCACCATCCTCGGCTTCGTCAGCGTGTTCGCCATCTTCGCGTCGGTGACGATCGTGTCCTACGGCATCATGCCGATGAGCGAGATCGCCGAGCTGCGACAGCCGTCGATGGCGGGGGTGCTCGAGGCGGCCGTCGGCGAGTGGGGCAGCGTCTTCGTCGGCGTCGGCCTCATCATCTCGGTGCTGGGGGCGTACCTCGCATGGACGCTCATGGCGGCGGAGGTGCTGTTCGTCGCCGCCAAGGACCGCGACATGCCGCGCTTCCTCACCCGGTCGACCGACCGCGACGTGCCCGTCAACGCGCTGCTGCTGAGCACGTCCCTGTCGCAGGTCGTGCTGGTCCTCACGTACTTCTCCGAGGACGCGTTCGACTTCGCGCTCGACATGACCGCCGTCATGACGCTCATCCCGTTCCTGCTCGCCGCGCTCTACGCGGTGAAGCTGCGCGCCACGCGGGAGACCTACGACGGCGCGCCGCCGTCCACGCTGCGCGGGGACCTGGTCGTCACGGTCCTGGCGACGGTCTACACGGCCTTCCTCGTCTTCGCGGCCGGCCTGAGCCTCGTGCTGGTCTCGTTCCTCTTCTACGCGCCCGCGACCGTCCTGTTCGTCATGACGCGGCGCGAGCAGGGGCGCCGGGTCTTCAACCCCGCCGAGCTGGCGCTGTTCGTCGTCGTGGTCGCGATCGCCGTCCTCGCGGTGATCGGCCTCGCCGCCGGCTGGATCTCGATCTGACCGTCACCACCGACCGCACCGTCCGTCGTCCGACCGAAAGGTTCTCCCCATGACCACCGCACCGTCCGCGCAGCCCGCCGCCCCGGCCCACGGCGTCCACTCGGAGGTCGGCCGGTTGCGCAAGGTGCTGGTCTGCTCGCCCGGGCTCGCCCACGAGCGGCTCACCCCCACGAACTCCGACGACCTGCTGTTCGACGACGTCATGTGGGTGGAGTCCGCGCAGCGCGACCACCTGGACTTCGTCAACAAGCTCACCAACCGGGGTGTCGAGGTGGTCGAGCTGCACGACCTGCTGGCGCAGACGATGGCGATCCCGCAGGCGCGGTCCTGGCTGCTGGACCGCAAGGTGGTGCCGAACCAGGTGGGGCTCGGCCTGGTGGAGGGCACGCGGGGATACCTCGAGTCCCTGACCGACCGGGAGCTGTCGCGCTTCCTCATCGGCGGGCTCTCGACGCACGACCTGCCCGAGGACTTCCGCAGCGACTACGTGAACCTGGCCCGCGAGTCCACCGGCACCCCCGAGTACCTGCTGCCGCCGCTGCCCAACACCCTGTACACGCGCGACACGACCTGCTGGATCTACGGCGGCCTCACGCTCAACCCGCTGTACTGGCCGGCGCGCAAGGACGAGACGCTGCTGATGAAGGCGATCTACTCCTTCCACCCCGAGTACGTCGGCTCGCGGGTGTGGTGGGGCGACCCGGAGCAGGACTGGGCGCAGGCCACGATCGAGGGCGGCGACGTCATGCCCGTCGGGAACGGCACGGTGCTCGTGGGCATGAGCGAGCGGACGTCGCGCCAGGGCATCACCCAGTTCGCCAAGGCGCTGTTCGAGGGCGGCGACGTGGAGCAGGTCGTCGTCGCGGGGATGCCGCGGCTGCGCGCCGCGATGCACCTGGACACCGTGTTCACGTTCGCCGACCGCGACCTCGTCACCGTGCACCCCACGATCGTCGACGGCATCCACGCCTTCACGCTCCGGCCGTCGGACGCGTCGCCCGGCGTGGAGGTCACGGACGAGGGCGACACCCCGTTCGTCGACGTCGTCGCCCAGTCGCTCGGGCTGCCGAAGCTGCGCGTCGTGGAGACGGCGGGCGACGCGTACGCCTCCGAGCGCCAGCAGTGGGACTCCGGCAACAACGCCGTCGCCCTCGAGCCCGGCGTCGTCTTCACCTACGACCGCAACACGCTGACCAACGCGGCGCTGCGCCGCGCCGGCGTCGAGGTCATCACCATCGTCGGCGCGGAGCTCGGCCGCGGGCGCGGCGGCGGGCACTGCATGACCTGCCCGATCTCGCGGGACCCGCTGGACTGGTGACCTCCGGCGGGCGCCCGCCGGAATACCCGTGGCCCAGGTCACTGTTCGACCCGTCGTGACCCTCCTGACGCGCGCCGCCGCCTTCCTCCACGAGCTGGACGTCCTCGAGGCCCTCGAGGCCGCGACCGCCGTGCAGGTGGACGTCGCCCGCGAACCCGGCCGGCCCTGGCGCGGCTGGGTGGTGCAGCTGGGCCACGACCTGTACGTGCGCTCCGCGCCCGACGCCGCGCGGCGTGCCGGCGGCGGGCGGGCGCACCTCCAGGTCGACGGCACCCGCCAGCCGGTGGTGCTCGCCGAGGTGGCGCCCGAGCTGCACGCGCTGCTCGACGACGCGTACCTGGCGAAGTACGGCCGGTGCGCGCCGGAGAAGGTCGGCGCGGTCACCTCCGACGCCGCCGCCGCGAGCACGTTCCGCGTGCGGCTCCGGCGGGCGACCTGGGGCGAGCGGGTCGCGGGGGCCGCGGCCGCCGCGCGCCTCGCCCTGCGCCCGCGGCGTGCGCAGGAGCCCTGCCCGAGCTGCTAGACGGCGCCGACCTCGGCCGGCTCGAGCCGCGCGTCGAGCATCCGGGCCGTGGCGTCGACGGAGGCCAGGGTGGACGCGTCGTGCGACACCAGCAGCGTGGCCGCGCCGGTCTCGCGGGCCAGGCCCGTGATCAGCTCGACCACGCGGGTGCCGCGCTCGTGGTCGAGCGCCGACGTCGGCTCGTCGACCAGCAGCACCTCGGGACGCCCGACCAGGGCGCGCGCGATCGCGACGCGCTGCCGCTGCCCGCCCGACAGCTGCGCGGGCCGCTTGCCCGCGTGGTCGGCCACGCCGACGGCGTCGAGCAGCTCCAGGGCCCGCGCCCGCACGCTCGAGGGGCGGCGGCCCCGCAGGTGCGCGTGCAGCTCCAGCTGCTCCAGCGCGGTGAGCGAGCCCAGCAGCTGCGGCGACTGGAACACCATGCCGATGCGGTCCAGGCGCGCGCGGGTCGCGTCGGCCACCGTCGTCGTGGGCGTGAACACGACGTCCTCGCCGAACCGGACCGTGCCGCGGGTCGGGTTGGTCAGCCCGGCGGCCACGGCCAGCAGGCTGGACTTGCCCGCCCCGGACGGGCCGAGCAGGGCCGTCGTCGTGCCGGCCGGGACGGCGAGGTCGACGTCGTCCACGGCGGTGAGCGTGCCGTCGCCGTCGGGGTAGACGAGGGTGACGTGGTCGAGGTGCAGGTCCATGAGGTCCTCCGGGTCGTCGGGGTGTCAGCGGGTCAGCGCGCCGCGAGCGCGGCGTGCGGGTCGATGCGGGTGATGCGCGCGATCGAGACGGCGGCTCCCGCCAGGCCGAGCAGCACCAGGGCGGCGGCGGGCACGAGCGTCGTCCCGGCCGTCACGACCACCGGGACGACGTCGGGCAGCAACGAGGCGCCCGCGACCGTGAGCCCCGTGCCCACCGCCACGCCGCCGACCAGCAGCACGGCGGCCTGCCCGAGCGCGTCGCGCAGCAGGTAGCGGGTGGAGGCGCCGAGCGCCTTGAGCACCGCGACGTCCCCGGACCGGCCGATGGTCCACACGGTGAAGAACGCGCCCACCACCAGCGCGGAGATGGCCAGCAGGAACGCCTGCATCGTCGTGAGCGACGTGTTCTCCCCGGCGAACGACGTCACCGCCGAGCGCGCGTCCGACGTCGTGACCGTCGTCGTGCCGAGCGAGGCGTCCGCGTCGGCCAGGGCGGCGTCCGTCGGGCCGTCGTCGGAGGCGCTGAGCGCCACGACCGTCGCGACGTCGTCGCCGCCGGCCCCGCGTGCGCCGACCGCCTGCCAGTCGTCGAGCGTGGTCCACACGACCGGGGTGTGCGAGAAGGACTCGTCGGCGTCGACGGTCGTCGCGACCGTGAGGTCGGCGCCGCCCAGGGTGACCGTGTCGCCGGTCCGCGCGCCCAGGGCGTCGGCCGCGCCCGGCGTGAGCACGACCGTGCCCGGCTCGACGTCGCCCGTGCCCGGCACCAGGTGGGAGCCGTCGGCCACGCCCAGCGCGGTGACCGACGCCGTCGTGCTGTCCGAGCCGGCGCGCGTCGTGGCCAGCCCCAGCGGCTCGGCGGACTCCACGCCCGGCACCTGCGCCCAGCCCTCCCACTGGTCGCTCGTCACGCGCGACGCCGTGAACTCGGGGGAGTCGCCGGCGGCGGGCATGGAGAACGCGAGGTGGTCGGCGGGCAGGTCGGTGACCGCCGACGTCGACTCGCGGGCCAGGCCCGCCGTCAGGGACGCGAGGAACGTGACGAGGAACGTGATCAGCACGATCACCACGGACATGAGGACGAAGCGGCCGCGGGCATGCTGGAGATCGCGCAGGGCGACGAACACGGGAAGACCTCCACGGGTCGACGGGGACGGGGATGCCTCCAGCCTCCGCGCCGGACGGCCCGCGATCATCGGGAGCCGGGGGGATCCTGCGGCGCCGAAGGGTGGCCGGGCCGTTCCACCTTTTGGACGATGCGCCGCGCCGCGGCGCGGCTACCGTGGACGGGGTGATCCACCGCCCCCAGCCGTCGGCGACGCGCGCCCTCATCCTGGGGCTCGACGTCCTGCTCGCGGCGCTCGCCGTGGTCGCCGTGCTGCAGGCCCCGCCGGGGCGGACGTGGGCGTCGGCCGCCGTCGCGGCCGTGCTCGTCGCGGTCTACGTCGCGGGGCGCCGGGCGGTGCGGGTGCACGACCGTTCCGTCGACACCCCGCGCGGCGTCTGGTGGCCCGACACCGCGTGGATCGCCGCCCTCGTGGTCCCGTGGGTGGTGCTGCTGTGGCTCTCGCCCGCGGCCCTCTGGCTCGCGTTCCCGCTGATGATCCTGGAGATGCACGTGCTCGGGCCGCACCGCGGCGTCGTCGCGGTGGCCGCCACGACGGTGCTCGCCGTCGCGGAGGGGCTGCTGGTGCAGGCCGACGCCGACGACCCGTGGACCGGGTTCGTGCTGGGCCCCGTGCTCGGTGCGGCGGTCGCCGTCGGGGTCGTGCTCGGGATCGAGGCGTTCGTCCGCGAGTCGCAGACGCGGCAGCGGACCGTCGACGAGCTGACCCAGGTGCGCCAGCACCTCGCGCAGGCCGAGCGGGAGCGGGCCGTCACGGACGAGCGGGCCCGCCTGGCGCGCGACATCCACGACACCCTGGCCCAGTCCCTGTCCGCGATCGAGCTGCTGCTGCGCGCCGCCGACGACGCGGTCGGCACCGACGACGACAGGGCCCGCGACCTCGTCGGCCAGGCACGCGGCGCCGCCCGCGACAGCCTCGCCGAGGCGCGCCGCGTCGTGCAGGACCTCACGCCGCGCGACCTGGACCGCACCACCCTCGTCGCCGCGCTGCGCGGCGTGGCGGCGCGGCAGCCCCTGGACGTCTCCGTGCACACCGCCGGCGACGTGCGGCCCCTGCCCGTGCCCGTCGAGACGGCGCTGCTGCGCATCGCCCAGTCCGCCCTCGCCAACGTGGTGCAGCACGCCGAGGCCGGCCGCGCCCGGCTCACGCTCACCTACGAGCGGGACACCGTCACCCTCGACGTCGTCGACGACGGGCGCGGGTTCGACCCGGAGGCCGTCGCGCGCGCCGCGGGGGCCACCGGTCGCGGCTTCGGGCTGCCGTCCGTCCGGTCGCGGGCCCAGGAGCTGGGTGGCAGCGTCGCGCTCGAGTCGTCGCCCGGCGCGGGTACCGCCCTGGCGGTCACGCTGCCCGTGGAGGTGGAGGAGCCATGATCGACGTCGTGCTCGCCGACGACCACCCCGTGGTGCGGGCCGGGCTGCGGGCCGTGGTCGACGGGCAGCCGGACATGCGCGTCGTGCACGAGACCGGCACCGCCGAGGACCTCCTCGCCTGGCTCGACGCCGGCGGCCGGGCCGACGTCGTCCTGCTCGACCTGCGGTTCGGCGACGCCGGCCCGGGGCGGTCGAGGCTCGGCGGTGCGGAGGCGACCGGCACCGTGGTGCACCGGCACGCGACGCCCGTGCTCGTCGTCACCACCTACGGCACCGACGCCGACATCCTCGCCGCCATCGAAGCCGGGGCGACGGGCTACCTCCTCAAGGACGCGCCCACCGAGGAGCTGGCCCGCGCCATCCGCTCCGCCGCCGCCGGCGAGGTCACCCTCGGCGCCGACGTGCAGCGTCGGCTCCTCGGCCGCATGCGCTCGCCGGGAGCGACCCTCAGCGCCCGCGAGCTCGAGGTGCTGCGCCTCGTCGCCGCCGGCCGGTCGAACGACGCCATCGCGCGCGAGCTCTTCGTCTCCGTCGCCACCGTGAAGTCCCACCTGGCGCACATCAACACCAAGCTCGGCACCCAGTCGCGCACCGAGGCCGCCGCCGTCGCCCGCGAGCGCGGGATGCTCTGAGCGTGGCCGGGTCTAGCGTCCAGTGCCATGACGCTCGACGAGATCTGCGAGAACGCCCGGCAGCTCAGCACCACCCACGGCTGGGACCAGAGCGATCCGGCGGCCCGGATGCTGCACCTCGTGTCCGAGGTCGGGGAGGTCGCCGATGCCGTGCGCGCCCTGCAGTCCGCGGGGGCAGCCGAGGTCGAGGATGCGAAGGCTGCCCTCGGGCTGGAGATGTTCGACGTGATCTGGAACCTGTGCGCCCTCGCGAACACCACCGGCGTCGACCTGACGGTCGCCGCGGCCGCAAAGATGCGGCTGAACACCACACGATCCTGGCCGGGACACCGGAGCACGGACACGCTTCTCCCCGAGGGTTGAGGGTGCGCAGGGTTGATGGGGCGCGCGGTTGAGGGTGCGCGCCGAGCACGTCAGAACGGCGGGTCCGTCAGGTCCACGGGCTCCGGTGGGATGAGCTCGCGCCCGGTGAGATCGACAGGATCGGCGACCGGGTCGCGGGACATGCGTCCCGTCGGTGACGTCCAGACGAGCGTGCCGTCGGCCTCTTGCCGTGCCTGCCACTGCGTCTCGTGCTTGAGCACGTGGTGGCGCCGGCACAGGTGGGCGAGATTGTCGACCGTGGTGCGCCCGCCGTCGGCCCACGCGACCGTGTGGTCGACGTCGCAGCGGGCGGCCGGGCGGGTGCAGCCCGGGAAGCGGCAGGTGCCGTCGCGCGCCTCGAGGTAGGTGCGCAGTGCCGCAGGGACGGCGTACGTGCCAGGGTCGGCGGACAGCAGCGTGCCCGACACCGGGTCGACGAGCAGGCGGCGCAACGAGGGCGCCTGGGCTGTGAGGAACGCCGCGACCCCCGGGTCGATCGCGCCGTGACCCGTCAGCTCGGCCGGCTCGCCCGAGCGGCCGAGCAACGTCAGCACCGGCACAGTGACCCGTACCCGCGGCGTGATTCTGCGGGCATGGTCGGCAAGGTCCGGTACGAGACCTGCGACCAGCTCTGCCGCCAGCCCTTCTCCGGGCCGCGCCGCACCGGTGCCGGACACCTGCGCACCGGAGCGCGTCACCGTGTCGGGGTGGGGACCGGGCGAGGCCTCGGTTCCGGCCAGCAGGAGAGCGGCATACGCGTCGGCGCGGAGCTGGCCCACGGTGCGATCGTCTCCGGACTCTCGGGCGGTGCGTGCTGCGGTGGTCAGGCGGTCGTGGGCCGCGTGGGCGGTCGTGGCGGGGAGGTAGGCGCTGAGCCAGGCCATGCCGTCGGCCGCGGGGTCGACGAACACGGCGCGCTTCGCGGACGCCCTCTGGTGCCGTCGCTCGAACGGCTCAGGGTGCGCACGGTCCCGGGCACGGCGCAGGAAGGCATGGAACTGGGCCGGCGTCGCCGTCGCCGCCCGCGGGAGCGCCTCGGCCTGGACGGCGGCTCGAGCCTGGGCGTCGGGGAGGTCGGCGAGGACGTCGGCCATCGCCGTCGCGTGGCGGGCGCCGATCCGGCCGCGGCACAGCTCGGCGAGCGTGGCGGAACCGGACGAGGTCAGGGTCCGTGCGGTCTCGACGAGGTGGTCCGCCTGCCGCTCGCCGACCCGCAGCGTGGTCGCGACGTCCGCCACGAACGCGCGGCGGGCCAGCTCGTGCTGACGCGCCGTACCCGCACGCAGCACCCGCAGCTGCTCGCCCGCCAGCAGGTCGGGCTCGCACCGCGCGGCGGCCCGGCGCGCTCGCTCGACGGCCAGGAGCTTCTTGCCCTCCAGGGCGTCGAGTCGCGCCTGGATCCGCGCCAGGTCGTCCAGGGCGACCGAGACGTCGTGGACCGTCGTCGGGCCGACCGGGGAGAGCACGTCGTCCCACGGCGTGGTGACGACCGGCAGGTCGTCGAGCGCTTGCTCGAGCACTGCGGCAGACATCCCCGCGTCACCTCCTCGACGTCGAGCGAGAGTCAGAGCCTGTGTTCGTGCCATGACTCGAACATGTGTTCGAGCCTAGCGAGGAACCCGACCCCGCACCAGGCCCGATACGCACCTGTGGAAAACCGTCGAGGCCCGCGAATCCCGTTGCCCCGGTGTCCGGCGCTCGGGCAGAGTCCGGCCATGACGATCCGCTACCCCCGCCCCCTGCGCCCCGGCGACACGATCGGCGTCACCGCGCCGTCGGCGGGTGTCGCGACCCCGCTCCACCGGCGACTGCTGCACGCCGCCGACGTCGTGCGCGCGAAGGGCTACGACGTCCGTCTCGGCCGGACGCCCACGGGCGAGGGGATCGTCAGCGCCCCGGCGGACGTGCGCGCGGCGGAACTCACGACGATGCTCACGGACCCGGCCGTGCGCGCCGTCGTGCCGCCGTGGGGCGGGGAGCTGGCGACGGACCTGCTGGGACGACTCGACTGGGACGCGCTCGCCGCGGACCCGACGTGGCTGGTGGGGTACTCCGACGTCTCGACGGTCCAGCTGCCCCTCACGCTGCGCACCGGCGTCGCCACGCTGCACGGCCAGAACCTCATGGACACGCCGTACGACGTGCCCGCCGGCCTGCTCGGCTGGTGGGAGGTCGCCTCGGCGGCGCAGGAGGGGGAGGAGCTGGTGCAGCGCTCGCCGCGGCGGTACCGCTCGTCCGGCTGGGACGACTACGAGAACGAGCCCGAGGTGTCGACGTGGACGCTCGACGCCGCCGGCTCCTGGCTGCGGCTCGACGGCGAGGACCCGGCCGCGCCGGTCGATGTCCAGGGGCGGGTGATCGGCGGCTGCCTGGAGACGGTCTCGCTCCTCGCGGGCACGCCCTACGGCGACGTGGCCCGGTTCGCCGCGGAGCACGCGCCGGAGGGCCTGGTCGTCTACCTCGACATCCTGGAGTGGGACGCGTTCGCGGTCGGCCGGGCCCTGTGGGCGATGCGCCACGCGGGCTGGTTCGACGCGGCGAACGCGGTGCTGGTGAGCCGCACGCACGCGCCCGACGGGGACGGCTTCACCCAGCACGACGCGGTCCGGGACGCGCTGGGGGACCTGGGGATCCCGCTCCTCGCGGACGTCGAGTGCGGGCACGTGCCGCCGTACCTCGCGCTGGTGAACGGGGCGCTCGCCCGCGTCCAGCACGGGCCCGAGGAGTCGGCGATCACCCAGCGCCTCGTGCCCTGACCGCTCGCCGCCTCCTGGCGGTCGCGGCCTGGAGGCCGCGGGCGGTCAGCCCCGGAACGCCTGCGGCATCACGTCGCGCGCCGGGCCGGTGCGGTCGAGGAACCCGACCCCGCCGGCCTGGAGCTCGCGGGCGGCGTCGACCAGCGCGGACAGGGCGTTCCAGGCGAACGTGCCGCCGACGGAGATCCGCGCGACCCCGGCGTCGGCCAGCTCCTGGGGCGTGGGCCCGCCCGCGACGAGCAGGGCGTTGACGGGCCGGTCGACCTCGCGGCAGACGGTCGCGATCGCGGCGGCGTCGCGCAGCCCGGGGGCGTACAGCACGTGGGCGCCCGCCTCCTGGTAGGCCTGCAGCCGCGCGATCGTGTCGGCGAGGTCGTCCCGGCCGTACAGGTGGTTCTCGCAGCGGGCCGTGAGCACCAGGTCGCCGGCCGCCTCGGCCGCGGCGGCCACGCGCTCGACGGCGAGGGCGCGGTCGTAGAGGGGCTCGTCGTCGCGCCCGGTCGCGTCCTCGACGGAGCCCCCGGCAAGGCCGGCGTCACGGGCCTCCGCGACCGTGCGGGCGACGTCGGCGGGGGAGTCGGCGAACCCGTTCTCCAGGTCCGCGCTCACGGGGACGTCGACGGCGGCCGCGAGCGCGGCGGCGTGCGCGAGGGCCTCGTCCCGGGTGACGGCGCCGTCGGGCCGGCCGAGCGTCGCGGCGAACCCGCTGCTCGTCGTCGCGACGGCGGCGAAGCCGAGGGCGGCGAGGACCCGCGCCGACCCGGCGTCCCACGCGTTCGGCAGCAGCAGCGGGTCGCCGGGGCGGTGCAGGGCGAGGAAGTCGGCGCGCATGCCGGGCACGCTACCGACGGGCGCCGACACGGGGTGCGGTCGAGGGGCGGGTATCAGTGCGGGATCGCGCGCGCTCTCCACGGGTAGGACGACGCGCGGCACCGCGCGGAGCCCTCTGACCGCGACGACGCGGCCCGGTGCTCCCGGGAGGGCGAGATGAGACGAGGACTGGGTGCGCTGACGGCCCTGCTGGTCCTGGCGACGGCAGCGTGCGGGGACGGCGGGGAGCCGTCGGTCGACGACGGCGGCGGCACGGCGACGGGCGGGACGACGTCCGAGGCGACGGTGCCCGGCGACGAGGGCGACAGCGGCAGCGACGAGGGCGACGACGACACCGTCGGCGCCGACGCGGGGGAGGACCTCGAGGAACCGCTGCCGCAGGCGGGCGGCAAGGCCCAGGCCGACCTCCCCGGCCTCCTCATGGGTGGCCAGGACTTCGTGCTCGTCGGCGACGCGTGGTGCGGGCTCGCCTCGATCCAGACGGACGGGTTGCCCGCCGGTGTGACCGTGGAGATCGTGCAGGTGACGGTGCGGACCGCGGGCGCCGCGCTGGCCGGTGCGGAGTGCGGGGAGCCGTGCGCCGGCGTGACGCTCGAGCCCGGCAACCTCTCGTGCGGGGTCGCCGTGCTGCCGCCCGATCCGGGGACCGAGCTGGTCGACGTCTCGTTCGACGCGACCGCCACCTGCAGCACCCAGGAAGAGTGCGACCAGCTCCGACAGGACCTGGAGGTCGGGAGCGTCTGGTCGATGTGCCATCCGCCCGGTGACGTCGGGTACGACTGCGACCCGGCGACCGTCGAGTCCTCCGACGCGGCGACGGACGAACCGGGCGAGACGGAGACCGGGGAGTCGAGCGAGGCGCCGGAGAACGAGGCGACCGAGACGCCTGAGGACGAGGTCACGCCGGGACCTGCCGACGAGCCCGACGACGAGCCCACCGACGAGCCCACGGACCAGCCCACCGACGAGCCCACCGAGGAACAGGGGCTGCCGTGACCCAGCAGCCGTCACCGGCCGCGCACGAGCCGAGCGTCCTGACGCGCGTCTGGTCGGTGCTGGGCACGGTGGTCGCCCCGGCGACGTTCGTCACGGCGATCCTGTTCTACTTCGGCTACGTCACGACGCGCGCGCAGTACCTGTACTTCGGCGTGGACGTCGACCTGCTCGGCTACAGCACGCAGGAGTTCGTCATGCGCAGCCCGCAGCCGCTCCTGGTGCCGATGCTCGCGGTGCTGCTCGTGGGGGCGGCGCTGGTGCTCGCGGACGCGGCGCTGCGGCGGCGGCTCACGGGGGCACCGGAGCCGGTGGTGCACCGGTGGACGCTCGCGTCGACGGTCGGCGGCGCCGTCGTGCTGGCGGTCGGCGTGGCGCTGATCGTGGCCTACCCGGCGCTAGAGGCCTGGGCCCCGTACCCGTTGGTGACCCCGCTGGTGATCGGCGTCGGGTCGGCGGGCCTCGCGTACGGCCTCACGTGGTCCCACCGGCGGCGGGCCACGGCAGCGCACGCCGCCGGCGCCGACGGGACGCAGGGGCCGACGCCGGGCACCGACCCCGCGCGCACCGCCGTCCTGCTGCTGGTGCTCACGGTGGTCGCCTCGCTCTTCTGGGCCACCGGCACGGTGGCGGAGTGGACGGGACGGGGTCAGGCCAAGGCGCTCGCCCGCGACCTGGGCGGCCTGCCCGCCGTCGTCGTCGACACCCCGCAGCAGCTGGAGGTGGGCGACCCGGCCGTGGTGGAGGAGGACCTCGCGGCCGGGGACGGCGCGTACCGGTACCGCTACCGCGGCCTGCGGCTGCTGGTCGAGGGCGGGGGCTCCCTCTTCCTCGTCCCCGAGAGATGGTCGCCGCACGGGTCGACGCTGGTCGTGCCGCTCGACGACGTCCGCGTGAAGCTCCGGTTCGTCAACGACCCGCCCTGAGCGCTCCCGCGCCTGCTGCGGGAGGATGTCGGCAGCACCCGCAGAGACGAAGGAGGCACGTCGACGTGAGCCGCGAGCGTTTCCCGCGCTGGGTCTACGAGAGGGGCACGGAGCCCGACCCGCGGTTCTCGCTGGCCAACGAGCGCACCATCCTCGCGTGGCTCCGCACGGCCCTGGGGCTCATCGCGGGCGGCACGGCGCTCGAGGCGCTGGACCTGCCCATGGAGCCGCACCTGCGCCTCACGTCCGCGATCGTGCTCCTGGTGGCGGGTGCCGTCGTCCCGGTCGCGGCAGCGGTCGAGTGGGCCCGCTCGGAGCGCGCCATGCGCGAGCACGGGCCGCTGCCGGGGGCGATCACGGGGTTCGTGCTGGTCGTGACCATCACCGTCGTGGGCATCCTCGTGTTGCTCGCCCTGCTGCTGCACTGAGGGCCACGCCGACATGACGGACCGTCCCCCGCCCCTCGTCGGGCCCGAGCGCGACCGCGGCCTCCAGGCCGAGCGCACCGCGCTGGCCTGGCGCCGCACGCTGCTGTCGTTCACGGCGGCGTGCGCGGTGGCGTGGCAGACGCTGCCCGGGGTGGACGGCGCGACGTCGTTCCTCCTCACCGCGGCGGTCGCGCTGGTGCTCACCCCTCCGCTGTGGTGGTTCGCCAAGCGGCACGCCGGGCACACGCACCGGCACCTCGACACCGCGGAGCCGCGCCTCCGGCACGGCCGGCGGATCGTGCTGATGTGCGCGGGCACGGCGCTGCTCGGGCTGGCCGGGCTGGTGGCCGTCGTCCTGTTCTGACGGCGCCGACGGGAGTGACGGCCGCATGCCGACGGATGCGGTTCACTGTGCCCATGTTCGTGCTCGTGGGCCTGTTCCGGCTCCTCGTCGTCGCGCTCGGTCTCGTCGGCACGCGCGCCATCTGGCGCGACGGCGACGTCGAGGGCTTCGTCTACTTCACCAACCTCACCAGCTTCCTGGCGGTGGCGGTGTTCGGCTGGGCGGCGGTCACGACGCTGCGACGCCGGGAGCCGCCGCCCGTCTGGGCGAAGGGGCTGGTGACCCTCGCCGCCGCCATCACCGGGCTGGTCGCGTGGCTGGTCCTCGAGCCGGAGGCCCCGGACGCCCCCGCCGTGTTCCTGGGGCTCACGGACGGGCAGGTCGAGCACCGGGCGCTGCCGCTCGCCGTCGTGCTCGACTTCCTGCTGCTCGACCCGCACCGCCGCGCCCGCCTGCGCGACGCGGGCCTGTGGATGCTCTTCCCGGTGCTCTACTTCGGCGCGATCCTGCTGCGGGGACAGCTCAGCCCGGGCAGCGAGTACCCGTACGGGTTCATCGACCTGAACGCCCTCGGGTGGGGCGGGCTGGGGCTCAACCTGGTGCTCTACGGCGGCGCGTTCTACCTGCTGGGGCTGCTCATCGTCGCAGTCGACCGGGTGCTCCCGGCCCGCCCCCTCCTCGGCGGCGTCAGGGCGTGACGATGGCGAAGTCCGGGTCGCCGGGGTCGAGGACGGCGGTGAGCCGGCCCAGGACGGCCGCGTCGCCGTCGACCTGGATGCCGGCGTCCGCGAGCCCGTCGGGCGTCACGCCGCCGAGGGCGAGCGCGGGCAGCGCGCGCGTCGTCGTGGTGAGCGTCAGGTCGGCGTCACCGGCCTGCGTCGCGGCGCTGTACGTGAGCACGCCGTTGCGGAGCCACAGCCGGTAGCGCTCGCCGGAGTCGGTGAGCACGACGTCGATGGTGAGCCGCTCGTCCCAGGCGCGCGGCCCGTCCACCTGGATGGCGATGGCGTCGAACAGCATGGCCGGCGTGAGCGCGGAGATGATGTCCGGCGCGGCGGTCGCCGTCGGGGTACCGAAGCTGCCGTCGCGCAGCTCGGTCGCGCCCGACAGGTAGACCGAGCGCCAGGTCCCGTTCTCGGCGCCGTAGCCGAGCTGCTCGAACGTGTCGGCGAGGAGCTCCTTCGCCCCGGCGTGGTCGGGCTGGGCGAACACGACGTGGGTCAGCACCTCGGCGACCCAGCGGAAGTCCCCGGCGTCGAACGACGCGCGAGCCTTCTCCACGACGGCGTCCGCGCCGCCCATGAACTCCACGTACCGCTTGCCCTGCTCCACCGGCGGGTGCTGCCACAGGTGGGCGGGGTTGCCGTCGTACCAGCCCATGTAGCGCTGGTAGATCGCCTTGACGTTGTGGCTCACGGACCCGTAGTACCCCCGGGCGTGCCAGGCGTTCTCCAGCACCGGCGGCAGCTCCAGCTGCTCCGCGATCTCCGCGCCCGTGAACCCCTGGTTGAGCAGGCGCAGCGTCTGGTCGTGCAGGTAGGCGTACAGGTCGCGCTGGAGCGCCAGGTACTCGACGGCGCGGTCCCGCCCCCAGGTGGGCCAGTGGTGCGAGGCGAACACGACGTCGAGGTCCGCACCGAACAGGTCGATCGTCTCGGTGAGGTAGTTGGCCCAGGCGTGCGGGTCGCGGACGACGGCTCCCCGCAGGGTCAGCAGGTTGTGCAGCGTGTGGGTGGCGTCCTCGGCCGCGCACAGGGCGCGGTGGTCCGGGAAGTACACGAGGAACTCGGCCGGTGCCTCGGTGCCGGGTGCCATCTGGAACACCATGCGCACGCCGTCGACCGTCTCCTCCTGACCGGTGTACGTGATGTCGAGGGTCGGGGTGATGAGCGAGACCGAGCCGGTCGACGTCGTCTGCCCGAGCCCCGCCCCCACCTGACCCTGCGGCCCGCGGGCGAGCGCCGCCCCGTACATGTAGCCGGCGCGCCTGGCCATCGCCGTGCCGGCGTAGACGTTCTCGGCCACCGCGTGCTCCGTGAACTCCGCGGGCGCGACGACGGGGACGCGCCCGGCGTCGACGTCCTCCTGCGTGGTGACGCCCTTGACGCCGCCGAAGTGGTCCACGTGGCAGTGCGTGTAGATGACGCCGGTGACGGGGCGGTCGCCCCGGTGCTCGCGGTACAGGGCGAGCGCGGCGGCGGCGGTCTCGGTGGCGATGAGCGGGTCGAGCACGATGACGCCCGTCTCGCCCTCGATGAACGTGACGTTGGAGAGGTCGAAGCCGCGCACCTGGTAGATGCCCTCGGCCACCGCGAAGAGCCCCTGCTCCGCCACGAGCTGCGACTGCCGCCACAGGCTCGGGTTCACGGTGTCCGGCGCGTCGCCGGTGAGGAAGGAGTAGGTGTCGTTGTCCCACACCACGCGACCGTCCGCGGCGGTGATCGCGTTGGGCGTCCGCCGGGCGACCAGGCCGCGCGTCGCGTCCTCGAAGTCCTGCCGGTCGGAGAACGGAAGACTGTCCAGCAGGGCACGCTGCTGTGCGGTGATCGTGGGCGTGGCCGGCTTCGGTGCGGTAGGCATGGCGCCACGATGGCACCGCTCCTGCGGCAGCGCGCGGCGAGGGATCAGCCGCCGGCGGACGCCGCCCGGCGGGTGCGTCGGCGCTCCGCCAGGTCGTACGCCTCGCGCACGGAGCCGAGCAGCGTGTCGCTGCTGGGGACGACGGAGTCGCGCAGGCGCTCGCTCACGCCGCCCGTCTCGAAACGCCGCCGCAGGTCCTCGGGCACGCCGCAGACGACCACCTCGACGCCGTGCTCGTGCCAGCGGTCCAGCAGCCGGTCGAGGGACTTGAGGAACGTGGTGGACGGGATGCCCGCCGACCCGCGCAGCGAGATCACCAGGGCGGCGTCGTGCGTGCCGGCGGTGTGCGGCCACTCCTCCTCGAGCCGGTTCACCTCGGCGAAGAACCCGGTGCCCACGTAGTGCAGCACGGTGGTGCGGCCGCTGGGCAGGACGGCGGGGGCGTCCTCGACGCGGAAGTCGCCGTCGTCGGTCGGCACGAGGCGCACCAGGCGCCCGCGCTTGGCCGCCTGCACCGCGAACAGCACGATCGACAGGCCGGCGCCGAGGAAGATGGCCTGCTGCAGCGGCAGCTGCGTGGTGGCCGCGAACGTCACGACCAGCGCCGCGGCGGACAGCCACGACGTGCGGAAGACCAGCACGATGTCGGCCCACCGGCCCACGACCAGCTCGCCGCCGATGACGAGCAGCAGGCCGCCGATGACGGCCATCGGGATCGTCCCGGCCAGCGGCCCCACGGCCAGCACGATGACGATCAGCCAGACGCCGGAGAAGATGCCCGCCCAGCGGGTCTGCCCGCCGCCGCTGGTCGCGACGCCCGTGCGGGACAGCGACCCGCCGGTCGGCAGCGCGCCGAAGAAGCCGCCCGCCACGTTCGCGAGGCCCTGTGCCGTGAAGTCCTTCGAGACGTCGGTACGTGACCCGTCCGGGTTCGGCACGGCCGCGCCGATGCCCGCCGCCTGCGCGAGTGCGACGAGCGCGATGGCGAGGCCGCCGGACACGAGGTCCGGCAGCGCGCCGACGTCGGGCAGCGTGAGCGGCGGCAGGGACCGGGGGATGGCGGCGATGTCGGAGACGAGCTCGACGTCGGTGCCCAGCAGCGCGACGACGACGGTGACGACGACGAGCGCCAGCAGGGTCGCCGTCTTGCGCAACCGCGGCACCAGGCTCAGCGCCGCCCACGCGGCGACGGTCGCGGCGGCGACGGCGACCGTCGGGCCGTCCCAGTCGCCGACGTGCGCGACGGCCTCGACGAGCTTGCCCACCGTGTTGTGCGACTGCGGCTCGTACCCGGTCGCGTCCTTCACCACGCCGGCCACGATCTGCACCGCGATGCCGGCGGTGAAGCCCGTCATGACCGCCGTCGAGACGAACGACATCACCGAGCCGAGCTTCAGCACGCCCAGCAGCGCCATCCACAGGCCGACCACCAGCGTGAGCGCGGCGACCGAGCCCAGGTCCGACGGGTCCAGCCCGGCGTCCGTGAGCACGCTCTTCGCCGACAGGGCGATGGCGCTGGTGAGCGTCGTGACCATGAGCACCGTGCGGGAGAAGAACGAGCCGACGATCGTCGGCACGGCGCCCGACCAGAGGCCCATCGGCGCGGAGAACCCTCCCACGGTCGCGTACGCCATGCCCTCCGGGATGGAGAACAGGCCGGTCACGAAGCCGGAGACGACGTCACGCGGGGTGGGCCTCGACACTCGCACCCCAGCACAGTGCCCCACGGCCCGGGGCACCGCGACCCGGCCGCGCGGCTGCTCAGCCGCAGTCCAGGTCCTCCCGCACCGACGCCGTCGCGTCGACGACGCCCTGGGCCTCGTCCCTGAGCGAGTCGGCGGCCTCCGCGAGGGTGGCGTCGTCGTCGACCTGGCCGAACGCGGTCACGAGGGCGTCCCAGGACTGCTCGACGTCGTCCGTGCGGTCGTCCGACACCTCGGCGAGGCTCTCGTGCAGCGTGCGCTGCGCCTCCGCGGCCTGGTCGCGCGCGGCCTGCACCTCCTCGACGGAGGAGTCCGGGCCCAGCGTGCCCGCGAGGTTCCGCAGCGCGTCCGTGTAGGCGGAGAGGTCCTCGCACGTCTGCGTCGTGTCGTCGCCCATGGCGTCGGTGCTGGACTCGCCGCACCCCGCGAGCAGCAGCGCCGTCGCGCCCAGCGCCGCCGTACCCAGCACCGCGTGATCGTGTCGTGCCTTCGTCCGGCTCATGGTCGACTCCCTCGTCGCGCTCCGACGCCCTCACCTCGACCTTCGTCGTCCTCGGCCGCGCTCGCGAGCGCACGGCGCGATCGCGGAGGTTTCCGGGTGTTCCCGATCATTCGGATGTACCGCCGTTCAGCAGGCCTAGTCCACCGATATCTGACACCTTCGGAGTGGTGTCCGCGCACAGCGTCGCGCGCGGGCGGTTTGCACCGATGTGTGGAGGGGCACCGATGGTGGATGGTCGTAGGTCAGCGGGGGAACGACAGCGCCGCAGCGCGCGCTTGCGCGCGCGACGGCGCGTGCGTCGTGCCGCCTCCGTGCTCGGCGCCGTCGTGCTCGCGCTCGCGGGCGCGGTCATCCCGGCGACGACGGCGTCGGCCGCGACGTGGGGCATCAGCAAGCAGGAGGTCAGCTCCGGGCCGTACCAGCCGGGTCAGAACGTCCAGTGGGTCGTCACGGTCTCCTGCTCCGACCCCAACGCCGACCCGTGCACCAACGCCGTCATCACCGACGAGCTCCCCGACGGCATGCAGCTGGTCAGCGCGTCGATCCAGAGCCAGACCGGCGCGACCGGCGGCACGATCGACGCGGACCCCGACACCGACACGGTCACCTACACCGCCGACCAGGTGAACAACGGCGGCCAGGTGCAGATCCTCATCACCGCCCAGGTGGACCCCGACCTGCCGTACAGCCAGGACGGCGTGCCGATCACGAACACGGCCACGGTCTTGGCGGACAACGCGACCGAGCAGTCCGCCAGCGACGACATCACGCCCGACGTGCCGCTCGTCCTCGACTCCGAGACGACGAAGACGATCGAACCCGGCGGGGCGCTCGCGAGCCCCGGCACCGCGGCGACGATCACGCTCGGCGCCACCAACACGTCCAACGACCCGGTCGACACCCTCGTGGTCCAGGACCCGGTCGACCCGACGGCCGACCCGAACCCCTTCACCTACCTCGAGTACACGGGCACCGGCGACATCACCCTGCCGCCGAACGCCGACACCGTCGAGGAGGAGTACTGGGACGGCACGCAGTGGCTGCCGCTCGACGACTCCGTCGACCCGGCGACCGTGCAGGGCGTGCGGTACACCTTCAGCGGCGACATCCAGCCGGGTGCCACGGCCACGATCCCCGTCGAGGTGCAGCAGAGCGACGCGGTCACCGAGCTCACGGACACGACGACCGTCGAGAACGACTCGTCGTCCTACGTGACGCACGACGACGACCAGTCCGACGAGGTCACGGCCGACGACGACTACGTCATCACACCGCCGAACAACAGCGTCGAGGCATCGAAGTCGTTCGACCCGGCCACCGTGAGCGCCGGCGACCCGACGACGGTGACGCTCGGCGCCACGAACACCGGCACCCCGGTCGACACGATGACGATTACCGAGCCCGCGCCCGGCACCGACAGCCCGTTCGAGGGCGACTCGCCCCTGACCTTCACCGGCTTCGGGCCCGACGGCGACGGCACCGGGGTCACCTGGCCCGCCGACGCGGATGCCGCGTCCGTGACGTTCACCTGCGCCGACGGCTCCACGGCCAGCGAGGGCACGACCACTGTCGACACCCTGCCGAACCCACCGGCGGACTGCGTCGTCACCCAGTTCAGCGTGGAGTTCACCGGCGACATCGTCACCGGCGGTGAGGCAAGCATCCCGTTCACGGCTGACACCGACCCCGACCAGGACGTCGACGACCTCACCCACTCCAACACGGTCCACGCCGAGGTCCCCAACGCCGACGACACCGCGTCCGCCGACCTGGTGACCCTCGTGGACCGGCTCGCGACCGAGACCTCCAAGGTCATCTCGCCCTCGACGATCCCGGCCGTGCCGGGGCAGAACGTCGTGGTGCAGCTTCCCACCCAGCTGCTGCCCTTCGGCCCGGACGGCTCGACGACGAACGCCGACCAGGTGGTCATCCAGGACCCCACCGACCCGTCGGACCCGGGCGACTTCTGGGACAGCTTCACCGCGACCCAGGTGCGCAGCACCGACGTCCCGGCGGGCTCGACGCTCACCATCAACTACTGGAACGGCACGGCGTGGGTGCCGGCGCCCGGCTGCGGGCCGTACACCGGCCCGAACACGGTGAGCTGCGACCTGCCGGCCGACGCCCAGGGCGTGCAGTTCGTCTACGACTCCACGGCCGACGGGTTCCCGCCCGGCACACAGTTCCAGCCGAACTTCGTCGCCGAGTACACGGGCGACCCGGACCAGGACGAGCCGCTGACCAACTGCGGCGCCTCCAGCGCGTCGTCGAGCGCCGTGGGGCCGACGGAGCCGGCCGAGGGATGCGCCACCGTCGACCCGTTCCCGGTGGACGGCACGGGCGACCTCGACTTCGTCGACAAGACGTTCCTCGAGGGTGACCCGGCGACGGTGCTCGCCCGCACGGACGACCAGGTGACGGCCCAGATCACCTGGTCGACCAACGGCTTCTCGGGCGTCGACCCGATGGTCATCTCGGACATCGCCGACCCGGAGTCCACGGCGGTCGCGGGCTCCTTCTACGATGCCTTCAACCTGGTGAGCATCCCCGCCATCGGCAGCAGCCTCGACCCGCTCATCCAGTACGACGCAATCGTGGGAGTCGAGCTGTGGAACGGCACGGCCTGGGTGCAGGCGACGAACTCGGGTTGCACCACGGCCATCCCCTGCGACGGCGGGATGCCGGAGGTCCTCCTCACCGAGGTCGAGCAGGAGTCCACCCTCTCGGTGCGGGTCGTCTACACCGAGTCGCCCACCCGGACCGACGACCCTGCCGACCCGACCACACCCGCCGCCGGTGACGGCGTCGCGCGTTCCACGCGGGCCGACGCCCGCCACCTCAACCTCACGTTCCAGGTGCGCGACTACAAGCGCAGCGACGGCGACCCGGTGCTCGGCGCCGTGCACGGCACGCAGTACAACGTGCCGGACGAGCCCGGGCTGGTGAACGACACGGCCCGCGGGACGGCCACGTTCGACGGCGACGAGTACACGGACACCGACGACGCCGACGTGCTCATCCTCGACCGGCCGCTCAACGTGTCGGTGGCCAAGGACTGGGACGGCGGCCCCATCTCCGTGCCCCCTGCCGAGACCCCGGACGAGTTCTATCCGTCGACGACCGTGACGGTCACCGGGACGAACGAGTCGAACGCCAAGGTGGAGCGACTGCGGCTCGCGGACCCGACGGCTCCCGGCTCAGGCGACGTCGTCACCGATGGGGGCACGTCGCCGTTCGACGCGTTCACCCTCACGGCGATCGACCTCACCCCGCCCGCCGGCGCGACGTCGACCACGGTGACGCTGACGGCGGAGGGCGGCGGCACCACCGTCTACACGGAGAACCCCCTCGGCACCTGGACCCCGTCGAACCCGGAGGACCTCGCAGCCGCGGACCTGGCCGACGTGATCGGCGTCGAGGTCGCGTACGACGGGCTGGTGATGCCGGGGGCCGAGGGCAGCATGGCTCTCACGCTCCAACTCCGGGAGACGGACCGGTACACGGGCGACCCGGTCACGGTCGCGCAGTACAGCCCCGTGCCCAACACGGCCGCCGCGACGATCACCGACCCGGGCGGCACGTCGGAGGACGACCGGCTCGACAACGCCACGGACGACATGACGCTGCAGGAAGCCGCGATCGGTGTGCAGGTCGGCAAGTCGTTCTCGCCCGGCCAGGTGGTGGAGCCGAACCACGGCGCCGACGGCGCGGACACCCCCGTCGTCATGACCCTCACCGGGACCCCGCAGGGGCCGTCGCGTGCGGTCGAGATGGTGCTCACCGACGACGACCCGCAGTTCTGGAACCAGTACGACTTCGTCGGCTTCGCCCCGAGCGCCGCGCTGGTGACGCCCATCCAACAGGTGCAGGTGGACGCCTACACCGGCGGCACGTTCACGGGCGACGACGACGGCGTCACCGTGACCGGCGGTGACTGGGAACCGGGCACGCCGTCGAGCACGTTCACTCTGCCCCCGGGCGTCGACCCCGCGGACGTGCAGGGCCTGCGCTTCACCTTCACCCGCACGGACGGCTCGATCTGGGAGAACCCGGCGACGCCTACGCAGCCCGTGCCGATCCAGATCTTGCGCCGCGACACGCTGCGGACCGGCGGCGACGTCCTGCCCGACCTCGCCGCGAACCCGCCGGCGCCCGGCGAGACCGACCCCGGCGTCGCGACGAACACCGTGCAGGGGGAGGTCACCGGCGCCGACCTCGTCGTCGGGCCGGACGGGGACCTCGTGCCGGTGTCGGACGCGGACGAGGCCACCGAGGACATCGTCTACGTGCACGCCACCAACGGCGTCGAGGTCGTCAAGGACTTCGACGGCGTGGTCACGGGCGGCAGCGAGTCCCCCGACGCGGTGTTCCCCCTGAACATCGCCGTGACGAACACGGGCAACCGCCCCATCTCCGAGCTCGTCGTCGACGACCCGATGCCGGCCGACTCCACCGGTCCCCAGCTGCGGCTGGCGGACGTCGACGATCCGTTCACCTACGCGCTCGACGGTGCGGCTCCGGACCCGGCCAACGGCGACCCGCTGCCCACCGACCCCGCAGACGTGACGGTCGACCAGTCCGGCGACATCGAGTCGCTGACGTTCAGCTTCCCCGAGGGCACGGTGCTCGAGGTGGGGCAGACGTACACGATCACCGTCATGGTGCAGTTCCGGGTGGGGCTCACCGCGGGGACGGTCGTGCGCAACACCGCCGGGGTGACCGGCGACCGTCCGTGGGACGAGTGCGAGGCGCGGCTGGACGACGAGACGGGCGCCTGCGAGGCAGACTCCGACGTCGTGACCATCCCCTCAGGCGTGCTCCGCCAGTCGAAGCAGGTCAAGGCGACGGACGACGACGAGCTCGACGTCATCGTGGACCCGGCCGCACCCGACCCCACCGTCGAGTGCACGCCCGACGCGGACGGCTTCTACTCCTACCCGTGCACGCCGGTCGTCGCCCCGGGTCACGACGAGACCTGGCGGATCCGGGTCGACAACGTCGGCAACCTGCCCATGAGCAAGGTGGTGCTCTACGACCGCCTGCCGACGCCGGGTGACACAGGCTCGTACGCCGATTCCGCACGCGGGTCGGCCTGGGCCGCGATCCTCACGAACGACCCGCCGCCGCAGCTCGTGAACGCGCCGGACGGCGCCCGGGCGACGTTCTACTACACGACGGCCGACGACTACTGCATGGACGACATCAACGACCCGATGAACGAGCCCGTCTGCCCGACCGACCCCGACGCGGGGTGGGCCCCGCTGACGTCGTCGACGGGCGAGGACGTCTACGAGCAGATCGCCGCGCTGAAGGTCGTCGTCACGTTCCCGGAGGACGCGCTGTTCCAGCCCGGCGAGTTCGTGGCGCTCGAGGGCACGACGACCACGCCGCCACTCGTACCGGAGGCCGGCGACCGGTCCATCGCCTGGAACTCGGCGGCCGCGTCCGCGGTCGTGGAGGCGCAGAACGGGTCGTCGTTCAACCTGCTGCCGACCGAGGGCACGAAGGTGGGCGTCGCCACCGCGAGCGGCCCGCTCGAGGTGAACAAGCTGGTCAGCGGTGACGGGGCGGAGTACGCGCCGGACGAGTTCCAGCTCTTCGTACAGTGCACGTCCGCACCGGGGACCTGGGTCGAGACCGAGATGGACCCCATCCCGATCACGGTGGTGCCCGGCACGCCCACGGTGGTGCCGGACCTGCCGTACGGCGCCGAGTGCACGATCACGGAGGACGGCAGCAACGGCGAGACCGAGCTGATCGTCGGCACGGTGACGATCGACAGCGAGAGCGTCGACGAGGACCCCACGACGATCGCGGCCATGAACCGGTACGACCTGTCGAGCCTGGAGCTCTCCAAGACGGTCGAGAGCGACGCCGTCGACCAGGACGGGAACCCGGTCTCCTACGGCCCGTTCGAGGCGACCGTGGAGTGCACGTTCCTCGGCGAGCCCGTCTTCGCCGACGGCTACGACGCGGACACCCCGATGGTCGTGGAGCTGACCGAGGACGGCACGCCCGTCACCCTGACCGGCCTGCCCGTGAACTCCGAGTGCACCGTCACCGAGACCAACGCCGCGAACGCGGCGGGCACGACCATCACGGTCACCACGCCGGGCGAGGACCCGGTCGAGACCGACGGCACGTCGGCCGACGTCACGATCGTGCCGGACGACGACGGTGCGGCAGCGGTGCAGGTCGCGATGACCAACGAGTTCACCGTCGGCGCGATCGACCTGCAGAAGGTGGTCGACGGCGAGGGCGGCCCCGCGTACGGTGCCGGCCCGTTCACGATCCAGGTGGTGTGCACCTACGACGCCGACGGCGACGGTCCGGGCGAGGCGGGCACCGTTTACGACGGCACCGTGGTGCTCGGTGGGGCGGGCCCGCTGGAGGCGCAGATCCCGAACCTGCCCACAGGTGCGGAGTGCACGATCACCGAGACGGACGACGGCGGAGCCACCGGAGCGGTCGTCGTGCCCGATACGGTGACCGTCGGCTCCGACCAGCCCGTCGAGGTGGTTATCACCAACACGTTCGACGTCGGCACCATCGAGGTGGACAAGGACCTCGAGGGCCTCGGCGCCCTCTATGGCCCGGGTCCGTTCGAGGTGACGTT
Source organism: Isoptericola sp. NPDC058082 (assembly GCF_042885055.1). Lineage (NCBI taxonomy): Bacteria > Bacillati > Actinomycetota > Actinomycetes > Micrococcales > Promicromonosporaceae > Isoptericola > Isoptericola sp. NPDC058082. The sequence continues at coordinate 357,875 of NZ_JBHVSQ010000004.1, forward strand.
GGAGTGCTCCTACCTGGGCGTCGACCTCCCGATCCCCGGCGGCGCGGTCCGCGAGCTCGTGCCCGGCGAGCCGGTCCTGTACGAGGGCCTGCCGGTCGGCGCGGAGTGCACCGTGACCGAGACGAACACGTTCGGGGCGTCGTCCTCCACCATGACGGTCGACGACGGTGAGCCGGTCGAAGGCACGACCGTCGACGTCGTCGTGCCGCCGGCCGACGGCGGCGAGCCGACCACCGTGACGGTGACGGCCACGAACACGTTCCTCACCGCGCCGCTCGTGGTGCGCAAGGTGGTGGACGGCGACGGGGGGGCCTACGCCCCGACGATGCCGGACCTGCCGCCGCTGCCGGAGATCCCGGACGGCCCGATCACGCCCGAGGTACTCGCCGAGTTGTTGGCGCAGGTGGAGCAGTACCTCGACGACGTGCCGTTCGACGAGTTCCCCTACGAGGTCACGCTCGAGTGCACCACCTCGCAGGGTGACCCGGTGCCGATCCCGGGCGGCAGCGTGCGCCCGTTCGGCCCGGGCTTCCCCGGGCTGTACTTCGGGCTGCCCGACGGTGCGGAGTGCACGGCGACGGAGACACGCACGGGCAACGCCGACCAGGTGACGCTGGACCCGAACCCGGTGACGATCGACGGTGAGGCCACCGTCTTCGCCCCGGTCGAGATGACGGTCACGAACACCTACGACCTGGGCGGGTTCACCGTGGAGAAGGTGGTGGACGGCGACGCCGCGGACTTCGGCGTAGGGCCGTTCGAGGTGTCCGCGCAGTGCACGCTGCGGGGCGAGGAGATCGACGTCCCGGGCGGGGCGACCCGCACGCTCGAGGCGGGCGGCACCGTCACCTACGGCGACCTGCCGATCGGGACGGAGTGCGTCGTCACCGAGACGGACTCCGCCGGTGCGTCGTCATCCACGGTCTCGACGACCGTCGAGGGCGGCGACCCGGGCCAGGTGGTCGTGCCGGGCGCGGACGCCGACCCCGCGGTGGTCACCGTGACCAACACGTTCGACGTGGGGTCGGTCGCGGTGGAGAAGGTGGTCGACTTCGAGGGCAGCTCCTACGACGTGGGCCCGTTCGAGGTGACCCTCGCCTGCACGTTCCAGGGCGAGGACATCGAGATCCCGGGCGGCGCGGCACGCGAGATCGCGGCGGGCGACACCGTCACGTACGACGGGCTCCCGATCGGCGCGGAGTGCGTCGTGACGGAGACGGACGACGGGGGCGCGGCGTCCTCCACGGTCTCGACCGTGGGCGACGGCGACCCGGGCGCGGTCACCGTCGCGGCGTACCCGGCGTCGGTCACGGTGACGAACACGTTCGCTCCGCCCCCGCCTCCCGCGGGCGGCGACGGGACCGATACCGGCGGGGGCGGTTGGCTCCCGACCACCGGCGCGGACATCGGCCTCTGGGTCGGCATCGCCGTCCTGCTGATCGCGGCAGGTGTGGTCGCCGTCGGGATCCGGCGCCGCCAGCAGCACTGACCGGGCCCCACGACGGCGCCGACCCTGGTCACGGGGTCGGCGCCGCCGGCGTCCAGGGGGCGTGCAGCGGCAGTCCGCCGTACGTTCGTTGCGGGCGCGACCTGCGCCGTCGTCGAGGAGGGGAGCAGCACCGTGACCGCCACGGGAATCATCACCGCGATCATCATCGGCGCGATCATCGGGGCCCTCGGGCGCCTGGTCGTCCGGGGCAAGCAGAACATCTCGATCCTCGTGACGATCATCATCGGGATCGTCGCCGCACTGCTGGGCACGTGGATCGCGAGCCTGATCGACGTCAGCGACACCGGTGGCATCGACTGGATCGAGCTGATCTTCCAGATCGTGCTGGCCGCGATCGGCGTCTCGATCGTCGCCGGGATGGGCGGCCGCAAGCAGACGACCCCCTGACCCTGCCCGGGCGGCATCCCGCGCGGGTGCCGCCGCCGGGAGCGCGAACGGGCCGGCCGTCCCTGGACGGCCGGCCCGTTCGCGAACGGTCTATCGCTTACGCGCCTTGACGGTGGTCTCGGCAGTTCTCTCGCGCTTCTGCGCGCGCTTCTCCTTGAGGGTGAGCGCCGGCTGCTTCTTCGAGTTCTTGGTCACGGGAGTTCACCTCCACTCGCCTCCAGGTGGGTCGATGAACCGGCCACCATAGCAACGTCCCGCCGGGGCCGGGCGAGGCCGGTCGGCGGGACGTCGGGGTGTCGTGAGTGATGCCGTGCGCGGGGTCAGGCGGCCGTGCCGAAGTCCTTCCGGCGGCGTTCGCCGTGGGCCGTCTCGCCGTCGGGCACGATCGCGTCGGGCGGCACGACGACGCCGGACGGCACGCGGCTGTCGGTGCCGAGGCGGGAGCCGGAACCGACCCGGGCGTCGTCGCCGACGACGCCGCGGACGCCGACGTGCACGTTCTCGTCCACGCGGGCTCCGCGCCCGACGACGGCGTCGACGTCGACCCAGCTGAACCGGCCGACCTTGGCGTGCGCGCCCACACGGGCGCCGGCCTCGACGTACGCGCCGGGCCTGATGGTGGCGTCGGGGTGGACGCTCGCGTGCGGCGAGACGAAGCCTTCGCCGTTGTCGTGCCGGAGGTACCGGGTGAACTTCCCCGGCTCGTGCTCGACCTCGACCTTTCGGGGGATGCGTCGCAAGAGTGCTCCTCATGGTGCGGGTGAATCTTGTGACATAACGCGCAAGCGGCGCCTGGTGTTCCCGGACGCGGCCCCGGCGGTCGGACGGCTGCACGTTCCCGTGTGCAGTACGGTCGGGTCCTCAGCGGGAACGCCACCGGGTGGCGCGTCGACGAAAAGGAGCGCTGGCGTGCGCAGACATCGTGCGAGGCTGGCGGACGTGGCCGAGGCCGCGGGCGTGTCGATGTCGACCGCGTCGAAGGCCATCAACGGGCGCGGCAGGATCTCCGCGGCCACCCGTCGGCGCATCCTGGACAGCGCGCGCGAGCTCGGCTTCGTCGCCAGCAGCGGCCCCGGGCGGCAGCCGGTCACGTCCGTCGGGGTGCTCGCCGCCGACCTCGAGTCCCGGTTCTCGCTGCCCATCCTCGACGGGCTGGAGGACGGGCTGAGCTCGTACTCCTCGTTCGTGCACCTCTGCAACGCCCGCGGCGACCGGCTGCGCGAGCGGCACCAGCTCAACGCGCTGCTCGACCGCCGGGTCGACGGGCTGATCGTGGTGGGCGGGCGCACCGAGGAGCGCGACCCGGTCGGCGAGGACCTCCCCGTCCCGGTCGTCTACGTGCACAGCCGGTCGCGGGACCCCCGGGACGCCTCGCTGGTCGTGGACGACGCCCAGGGTGGCCGCCTCCAGGTCGAGCACCTCGCGGGGCTCGGGCGGACCCGCATCGCGCACGTCAGCGGCCGGCCGCAGTACCGCGTGGCCGCGGACCGCAGGACCGGCGTCGCCGAGGCGATGGAGGCCCAGGGGCTGCGGCTCGTCGCCGACCTGGCCGACGGCCCGCGCACCGCCCTCTGGGGACGGGCGGCGATGCTCCGCATCCTCGACGACGTCGGGGCCGGCGCCGTCGACGCGGTCGTGTGCGACTCCGACGCCATCGCGCTCGGCGTCATCGACCGGCTCCGCCGGGAGTCCGTGCGCGTCCCCGAGGACGTGGCGGTCGTGGGCTACGAGAACTTCGGCCCGCTGGTGTGGAACTCCGACCCGAGCACCACGAGCGTCGACATGAAGCTCGAGGAGATGGGGCGCGAGGCGGCGCGGCTCCTGCACGGCGCGCTCGCGGGCGGCGGCCTCGAGCCCGGCGTCGTCGCGATGCCGTGCGAGCTGGTGCCGCGCGGCTCGACGACGCCCGGCCTCTGACCCGCAGGCTCTCCCGACCCCCGTCGTTCCTGTTGACGCGCACGGACGTCGGCGCTACGTTCAGGAAACCGCATTCCCACAATGTTGCGCACGTACAGAGAGGTACGGACGATGAGGGCACGACGGTCAGCAGCACGATCCGCGGTGGCGGCCGCCGCCGGAGTGGCGGCGGCCCTGGCCGTCGCGGTCCCCGCGGCGCCGGCGTCGGCGGGCTACGACGCCCTCCCGGCGTTCCCCGGGGCGGAAGGGTTCGGGTACGCCGCGACGGGGGGCCGCGGTGGCGAGGTGTACCACGTCACGAGCAAGGAGCTGACGGGGCCGGGGACCTTCCACGACGCGCTGACCACGGCGGGCGACGTGCCGCGGACGATCGTCTTCGAGATCGCCGGGGACGTGACGATCCCGCAGATCGTCGCGCGCGACAAGCACGGGATCACGATCGCCGGCCAGACGGCGCCCGGCGACGGCGTGACCATCAGGGGGAACACGGTCCGGTTCGTCGAGAGCAGCGACATCGTCATCCGGAACATGCGGTTCCGGCTGGGCTCGGCGTCCACGGACGACGCGATGTACATCGAGGACTCGCAGGACGTCATCGTCGACCACTCGTCGTTCTCCTGGGCGGGGGACGAGGTCCTCTCGATCAAGAGCAAGGACTACGACGACCCGAGGTCGAAGAACATCACGGTGCAGTGGTCGATCATGTCGGAGGGCCGGCTGACGCACTCCATGGGCGGGCTCGTCGAGATGAACACCATCTCGATGCACCACAACCTCTACGCCCACAACAACGACCGGAACCCGAAGACCAAGGGCGTCATGGACTTCGTGAACAACGTCGTCTACAACTGGGGCGACTTCCCCTACGTGGCCGGCGGCGAGTCCGGCACCAAGGGGTACGGCAACGTGGTGGGCAACTACTTCGTCGCCGGCGTGAACTCCGCGAACCCCACCGCGGCGGTCGTGCGGGGCAACGAGAACTACCAGGTCTTCCTCGACGACAACCGCATCGACAGCAACCGCGACGGGGTGCTGAACGGCCGGGACACGGGCTCGGGGATGATCGAGGCCGCCCGCCCGGCCGTCCGGGTGCCCGAGCGCTTCGAGTACCCGCCGGTGCATACCCAGAGCCCGCGCCGGGCGCTCGGCCTGACGCTCGACCACGCCGGGGCCTCGGTCGCGCGCGACGCGGTGGACGCGCGGGTCGTCGACGAGGTGCGGCACCAGACCGGCGCGATCATCGGGGACGAGTCGGACGTCGGCGGTTACCCCGAGCTCGACGAGGGCACCCCGGCGACGGACGCCGACCGGGACGGCATGGCCGACGACTGGGAGCTCGCGCGGGGGCTCGACCCGACCGACCCCGAGGACCGCAACGGCGACGACGACGGCGACCGGTACACGAACCTGGAGGAGTACCTCAACGAGCTCGCGGCCCCGGGTTTCCCGAAGGGCTACCCCCTGACGCCGGTGCCGTGGTCCGGCGACGCCTTCGAGCCGCCGGCGCCGGAGGCCCCGGAAGCCGCTCCCACGGCCCCCATGGAGGGCGACGCGATCCGCAGCGCCGTCGTCACGGACTCGAGCAGCAACGGCGCCGCCAACGCCGCGCTGTGGTCGATCGAGCAGGACCTTCGGGTGGGTGACTTCGTCGCCGGCGACCGGACGACCGGCAGCAAGGCGTACCGGTTCACGGCAGTGCCGCCCGAGATCCAGGGGCTCGAGTGGGTCCGGTCGGCCGTCGAGTCGCGCGCCGCCACGAACGACGACCTGCTCTCGTTCTACCTGCCCGTGGACGCGGACGTCTGGGTCGCGCACGACACCCGCGTCTCGCCGCGCCCGGCCTGGCTGACCGACGGGTACGAGGCCACGGACCTCACCGTCGCCGACGACCACGGCGGGTCGTGGAACCTCTTCAAGGCGCGTTTCCCCGCCGGGTCGCACGTCGTGACCGGGGCCAACGCGGGCGGCACGGTGCTCAACTACTTCGTCGCGGTGGACCCGGTGCCGGGCGGCGCCGAGCCGGTGGCCACCGCCCCGGGAGAGGTCCGCGCGGAGCCCTCGGGGCCCTCGGGCGACCCGGCGGTCGAGCTCTCCTGGACGGGCGCCGCGGGCGCGACCGGCTACCTGGTGGCCCGGACCTCGTCGTCCGAGCCCGGGACGCGGGTCGTCGGGACCAGCGCGGGCACCACGTTCCGCGACGCCGGCGTCGAGGCCGGCGTGCCGTACCGGTACCAGGTGACGGCGGTCGGGCCGGGCGGGGCCTCGGACGCGTCGGCCGAGGTGCGCGCGCTGGTGACCTCGGGGTCGACGACGGCGCCCGCGCCCGGCGACCTGGCCGTCGCCGCCGAGCGGAGCTACTCCGTCGACCTGGCGTGGTCCGACGTCGAGGGCGCCACCGCGTACGGCGTCTACCGCGCGCCCGCGGGCGGCGCCCTCGAGCTGCTCGACCACGTGGCCGGCCCCGGCTACACGGACGACACGGCGGAGCCGTCGACGTCGTACCGCTACGCGGTGACGACGGTCTCGCCGGGCGGCGAGTCCGAGCCGTCCGCCGACGTCGCGGCCACGACGTCGGGCCCGCTGGACCCGGTCGTGGCGCCGGGGCAGGTGCGGGCCACGGAGGTGTCGGCCGCGGCGTTCACGCTGGACTGGGCGCCCGTGCCGGGCGCGGAGACGTACCAGGTGTACCGCCGGGACGGCGGGGGCGCGTTCGCCCGGATCGGCACCACCACCGCGCCGGGGTACACCGACGACACGATCAGCGCCTCCGTGGCCTCCTACGACTACTCCGTCACGGCGGTCAACGAGCTGGGCGAGTCGGGGCGGAGCGAGAGCCTCACCGTCCCGCTGCCCGTGCCCGCGCCGCCCACCGACCTGCGCGTGGGGCTCCAGGGGTCCACGTCCACGGGCCTGGTCTGGACGTCGGGCGGGGGCGCGACGGAGTACCGCGTCCTGCGGTCCGCGGCCGGCGGCGAGCCGCAGGAGGTCGGCGTCGCGAAGGTGCACACGACGTACGACCGGGGCCTCGAGCCCGGCACGGCGTACACCTACCGGGTGGTCGCCGTGAACGCGGCCGGCACGTCGGAGCCCTCGGCGCCGCTGCTCGCCCGCACCCTGCCGGGGTCGTCGTGAGGTGACCGGCGCCGCGGCGACCGGGCGTCAGACCGTGGCGGGGAACCCCTCCAGCTGGACGTCCCAGCCGGACGGGAACCCCGCCCCGCCGTCGAGGTGGGCACGGGCCATGAGCGCGACGGCGGCGAGCAGGCCGCCGTTGCCCGGCAGGTACAGCGGCAGCGAGTCGGTCTGGTGGTTGTGCCCGTTCGGCAGCACGACGTTCTTGCCCGCCGCGTCCATGAGCGCGTCGACCGCCCACCCGGGCTCGCCGAGGCGCGTCGCGGTCATCGCCATCATGGGGTAGTCCCAGCCCCAGGTGGACGTCCAGTCCCAGTCGCGCAGCACGTCCAGGTACGTGGCGCGCATGACGTCGGGGTCGACGAGCCCGACGTCCGGGACGATGCCCAGCGCCCCGAGCATCGAGGGGTGGTCGGTCCGGATCGTGTACGGCTCGACGTCGACGCCGGTGTAGACGCCGTCGCGCACGTGCGGCGCCACCATGCCCTCGGCGACCTCGGCCCACCGCTCCTGGACCGGCAGGCCCAGCCGCTCGCGCCACGCGTTGGCGGTGCGCAGCGCCCAGCGCCAGTACGCGAGCTCGAACGGCGGGTTGGACAGGCGGGCGCGCTCGCCCGCGTAGCTCTCCTGCGCGGGCACGAGCGGGGGCCCCAGCGTGAACCCGTCGGGGCCCTCCTGGGCGAAGTCGGCCATGAACTCCGCCGACGCGAAGACGACCTCGGCCTGCTCGCGCAGGAACGCGTCGTCGCCGGTGACCCGGTGGACGAGCTCGGAGAGGTAGACGACGTGGGGCTGCTGCCACACGAGGTGCACGCCGATCGAGCTGGGCGTCTCGCGGAGCACGGAGCCGAGCTGCTTGGGCCAGCGGGCCCCGGCGTAGCCCTGCGCGTGCGCGGTGTCCCGGGCCAGCGGCAGCGCGCGCCGGTACCACCCGAGGCTCGGCCGCACGAGCTCCGGGCGCCCCCACATCGGGAAGTGCGCGGCGTGCCACCAGTGCATCTCGAGGTGGAACTTGCCGCGCCACGAGCTGCACACCAGCCCCGTCTCCTGCGGCGGGAGGGAGCCCGCGCAGTTCACGGCCGTGACGTACTGCGACAGCACCACGCGCCGTTCGAGCTCGAGGGCGCGCGGGTCGTCGGTCCCCGCGAGCCGCAGGGCCGCGCCGGACTCCCAGAAGCCCTGCCAGTGCGCGGCCGCCGCGCGGTGCACCTCCTGGGCGTCGCCCGCGGTCGTGGCGGTGTCCGCGTGCCCGGCCCGGGAGGGCAGCAGCACCATGTCGCCCTGCCCGTCGGTGGTGAGCTCGACGACGACGTCCACGTCGTCGGCGGTGGGGCGCAGCACCACGCGGTGCGGCGCGACGTGCGCGAGGTCCGCGCCGGTGGCGGCGACGTGCACGCGGTACGTCGAGCCGTCGAGCACCCGTTCCACGAGCCACCCGCCGGGCACGGTCGTCACGCTCGTGGAGTGGGCGTCGGGGGAGTCCCAGTCGGCGGCGTTGTGCCAGTCCGACGAGCCGTACGGGAAGTCGACGGCGATCGCGAGCCCCGCCGCGAGGGCGGAGCGGACCGTGACACCGATCCGGTCCCGGGTGGGGTGGACGGCGGTCCGCACCCGCACGGGCACGTCCCGGTGGGAGAACGCGCTGTCCACCGTCCCCGACCAGAGGTCGAGCACCTGGCGGGTGTCCGTGAGGTCCGCCGGGCGCAGCGCGACGAGGCGCTCGCCGCCGTCGCCCTCGTCGTCCTCGTCATCGGTGACCGCGACGAAGCCGATGCGGCCGAGGTCCAGGCGGTGCGGGTTGGCCCGGAACCACCGGTTGGCGTCGTACCCCGCGGTGCCGCGCCGGCTCTCCTCGAGGTACGGCACGAGCCGGCCGTCGACCTCGTACCGCCGGGTGGTCTCCTCCAGCGCGTACTCCCGCTCGCCCGCGATCGAGTGCCAGGCCCACTGGGTCTGGGTGCCGAGGAGCGTGCCGGGGGCGTCCCGGTCGGGCTCGTGCCCCCGCTTGTGCACGGGGTACTCGCCGGGCATCGACTGCAGGCCGGTGAGGTCCACGGTGAAGCCGAGCTCGCCGTTCCCGACGGTCACCGGGCTGCGCGGGTCGAGGGTGGTCTGCTCGACGTCGTGCCGGCGCACGAGCGCGCGCCGGTCGATGGGCTGGGAGTGCACGGTGGGGCCCCTTCAGGCAGGTCGGGCGGCGAGCGGTGCGGGCGCGAGGTCGCGCTCCAGGGCGTCGGCGGCGAGCCGCGCGACGCGGTCGTCGTCGAGGACGCCGTCGGCGACGAGCACGCGGACGCGCCGGCGCAGCGGATCGTCGACCGGCGCGCTGGTGCGGCGGTCCCACGCGAGCGCGAGGCCGACACCGGGGTAGCCGGCGGAGCGGACGAACCACGGGTCCGCGTCGTCGTCGTGCGCGGCGACGACGACGAGCGTCGCGGTCCCCGAGGCGAACGTGGCGGTCCAGGCCAGCCACGGGGACGTGGTGCCGTGCACGGCCTGCTCGCCGTCGGCGTCCGCGGTCCGCACGTGGACGTCGGTGCAGGGCGCGACGCGCCAGAAGAAGCCGCCGTAGCCGCCGCCGGCCCGGCCGTTGCTGCCCGGGCCACCCAGGGAGACCGGCGTGCCGGTGGCGCTGCGGAGCTCGGTGCGCAGGTCCAGCCACCAGCCGTCGGGGGAGGGCGTTGCGTCCCACCGGCGGTGCTCCGTCAGGAGGGGGGCGCCCGCCGGATCGCACCAGGTGACCACCTGCTCGGCGGCGGAGCCGGCGCGGGAGTGCCGGTCGACGCGCACGTGCCCGTGGTCGGCCCGCCAGACGTACTCGCGGTCCTCGGCCGTGAACGTGCGGCCGCCCCAGAGGTTGGTGCCGTCGACGTCCTGGATCGCCAGGCCGGCGCCGAGGTGCCAGGCGTGGTCGGCGGGCAGGTGGTCGGTCACGACGACGCCGTCGAGCGTGGAGACCGGGTGCAGGTAGGGCCGCGGGGAGAGCACGGCCGCCACGTCGGCGCCGTCGCGGAGCTCGGCGACCGGCACGCCGCCGACGTCGAGCACGTCGAGCGCGGGCCGCCTCCGCGCCCACGGCACGCCCAGCTCGGCGAGCGTCGCCTGCGCGACGACCGCCCGCGCGAGGAGCGCGTCGACGTCGCGCACGACGGGCCGGCGGTCGCGCCCCTCGCCGGTCCACGTCACGGCGTCCGGGGGGATCTGCCGGGGCGGGTCGGCCACGCGCACGGCCTCCAGCACGCGCATGAACGCGCCGGAGTCGGCCAGCGGGCTGAGGAGCTCCGCGCCGGTCGCGCGGTGGGTCAGGAGGTCGTCGAGCAGGTGCGCGCGGCCCGCGTTGAGGGTGCGTCGTCCGCCGACGCCGTCCACGGTGAGCTCGTCGGTGGTGTAGCTCAGCTCGATCGTGCCGCGGGTGCCACGCACGCGGATCACCGGGGCGGTCTGCTCCTGCGCGCACAGCGTCAGACCGAGCGTCACGGCGACACCGCTCGTCGTGCGCACGCGCACGACGGAGGTGTCGTCGGCGTCGATCGCGTGCGAGTGGTAAAGGTCGGCGTCGACGTCGAGCACGTCGTCCGCGCGCCGGGCCCCGGCCAGGCGCAGCGCCGTCACGACGGCGTGCGCGAGCGGGTTGGTCGCCACGCCGTCCACCACGTCGACGCCGTCGAGGACCCGCTTGCCCGCCCACGGGGACCGGTCGTAGTAGCCGACGGTGCGCGACCAGGTGCCGACGGCGCCCACGGCCAGCACGTCGCCGATCTCGCCGGCGCGGAGGCAGGCGTCGATGATCCCCAGGGCCTCGGACCCCAGGCTCTGGAACCCGACCTGCACCACCCGGCCGGCGTCGCGCGCGGCCCGCTCGAGCTCGACGTACTGCGCCCACGAGGCGACGGGGGGCTTCTCCACGTAGACGTCCGCCCCGGCCGCGACCGCCCGCAGCGCGAGGGGCGCATGGGTGTGCGGCGGCGTCGAGATCACCACCACGTCGGGCTCGACGCCGGCGTCCAGCAGGTCGTCGAGCGAGTCGAACCAGGGCACGCCTCCGGCGTCGCCCTCGGGCGGACGAGGGTCCGCGACACCGAGCAGCCGGGCCTGCCCCGAGCGCTCGGCGCTCCGCAGGTGCTCCAGGTGGCGGGTCGCGTAGCCGTGGCCGCCGACGAGGGCGACGCCGGGGGCGGTCACTTCAGCGAGCCTTCGACCTCGGAGATGAACTGCTCGGCGGCGTCGTCCGGCGTCGTCCGCTCGAAGAGCACGTCCTGCATCAGCCGGGTGAAGATGTCCCCGGTGCTGCTGGCGCCCTCGGGCGCGGGCATCCGCGCCCCGGCGTCGGACGCGGCGATCTCGTCGATGAGGTCGACCTCCTTCTGCTGCACGGTGCTGAGGCTCTCGCGCAGGTGGTCGCGCACCTCCGCGTTCGCCGGGACCCCGCGGTCCGTGCCGACCGCGTCGACCACGCGCGGGTCGTTGATGAGGTAGTCGAGCAGCATCGCCGCGGCCTCGGGGTGCGCCGTCTTCGAGGTGATGGCGTACTCCATCGTGGAGCCCACGCGGTTGCCGACCGCCTCGGCCTCGCCGGGCAGGTTCGCCTCGACGACGGAGTCGCCGAGCGCGTCGGCCTTGAAGTTGCTCCACGCGAAGGCGACGCCCTGCTTGCCGGTGCCGAACAGCGACTGCTCGGGCACGGCCGTCGAGTCCTCCACGAAGATGCTGGCCTCGGGGGTGGCGCCGTTCTTCTGGGCGTCCAGCCAGAGCTGGAACCAGGCGGACACCGTCTCGGGGCTCACGCCCACGGTGCCGTCCTCGGCGAAGATGGCCTCGCCGTGCTGGTGCGCCCAGGCGTCGAGCAGCGAGGAGTTGGCGAACGGCACGGTGCCGTAGGTGCCCTTCGGGCTCTTGTCGGACAGCTGCTGGGTGACCGCGGCGAAGTCGTCCCAGGTCCACGTCGACGTGTCCGGGAGCTCGACGCCCGCAGCCTCGAAGACGGCCGGGTTGAGGAAGGCTGCCAGCGCGTTGACGCCGGACGGGACGGTGTACTGCGTGCCCTCGATCTCGCCGATCTTGAGCGTGTCGGCCGGCACCTTGGAGGTGTCGAGGTAGTCGGAGACGGTGCCGAGGTCCAGCAGCGCGCCGCGGCCGGCGTACTCGCTGGGGTAGGAGCCGCCCATCGTGATCAGGTCGGGGGCGTCGCCGCCCGCGACCTGCGTCGCGAGCATGTCCCAGTAGCTGCCGAAGTCGCTGCTCTGGGTCTCGACGGTGATGTTCGGGTGATCCTCCTCGAACCCCTGGATCGCCTCCTTCGTGATCTGGTTGCGCTCCTCCCCGCCCCACCATGCGAAGGTGATCGTCACCTCCTCGTCGGGGTCGTAGGGAGCGGCGTCGGTGCCGGGCTGGTCGACGGCGCAGCCTGCGGCGGCCGTCAGCACGACGAGGCCGGCGGTGGCCGTCGCGACGGTCGTCCTGAAGTTGGGTCTCTGCATGGTTCGTACCTCCCTGTACGAGCAGCCCGTCCCCGGAAGGCTCGCGACGGTCGGCGTCGGCGAGCGGGAAGGCGCTTCCCAGACTACGAAGAGTTCGATACTGTGGTCAACGGTTACCCCAAAAGTTGCGCGCTGTCGCGCAGCGCTCCGTGGTCGAGGAGGTCCACGCGATGAATCGTTCCACAGCGCCGACGGGCTCGTCCGGATGAGCGCGATCACCGAGCTCTCGAAGCTGAAGCGAGGCGGTCGCCCGCTGGACCCGCGCGAGCGGAAGGCGGCGCGACGGGACAACAAGGCGGCGCTCGTCTTCCTGCTCCCGTGGCTCCTCGGGCTGGTGGTCATCACGGCGGGCCCGATGATCGCGTCGTTCTACCTGTCGTTCACGGACTACAACCTGCTCGAGGACCCGAACTGGGTCGGCCTGGAGAACTACCTCCGGATGCTGACCGACGACCGCCTCCACCAGTCGCTGCGGGTGACGCTCACCTACGTCGTCGTGGGCGTGCCGCTCCAGCTCGCGGTGGCGCTCTTCATCGCGGTGGCGCTCAACCGGGGGATGCGCGGGCTGTCGTTCTACCGCTCGGTCTTCTACCTGCCGTCGCTCCTGGGCGGCTCGGTGGCCATCGCCATCCTGTGGCGCCAGATCTTCGGCACCACCGGGCTGGTCAACCAGGTGCTCGGGCTCTTCGGCATCGAGGGGATGGGCTGGATCTCCAGCCCCGACACGGCGCTCGGCACGATCATCCTGCTGCACGTGTGGACGTTCGGGTCGCCGATGATCATCTTCCTCGCCGGGCTGCGGCAGATCCCGACGATGTACTACGAGGCGGCCGCCGTCGACGGGGCCACCAGGGCCAAGCAGTTCTGGCGCATCACCATGCCGATGCTCACCCCGATCATCTTCTTCAACATCGTGCTGCAGACGATCGGGGCGTTCCAGTCCTTCACCCAGGCGTTCATCATCTCGGGCGGCATCGGCGGACCGTCCGACTCGACGCTCTTCTACACGATGTACCTCTACAACACGGGGTTCAAGGACTTCGAGATGGGTTACGCGTCCGCGATGGCGTGGCTGCTCGTCCTCATCGTCGGGGCCCTCACGGCCGTCAACTTCATCGCCTCGAAGTATTGGGTCTACTACGATGACTGACACCATCCAGAGGGACGTCGCGGCGGCCCCGGCCGCCCAGGAGCCCGCGCCGGTCGCCGCGCGGCGGCGGCCCTCCCGCCCCGTGCGGAGCGTCCTCAAGCACGTCGTGCTGATCGTCACGGGCGCCGTGATGATCTACCCGCTCCTGTGGATGGTCGTCTCGTCCCTGCGTCCGGACGACCTCATCTTCAGCCAGCCCGGCCTGTGGCTGAGCGACGTCGACCTGTCGCACTACCCGGACGGGTGGAACGCGCTCACCCACCCCTTCGGCCGCTACATGCTCAACTCGGCGGTCGTGGTGCTGGGGTCCGTGCTCGGCACGCTCGTCTCGTGCTCGATGGCGGCCTACGCGTTCGCGCGGATGCGGTTCTCGGGCAGGACGATCCTGTTCGCGATCATGCTCATCACGATCATGCTGCCGGGCCACGTCACGCTGGTGCCGCAGTACGTGCTGTTCTCCCAGCTCGGCATGGTGAACACCTTCTGGCCGCTGGTCGGCCCGAACATGCTCGCGACCGACTCGTTCTTCATCTTCCTCATGGTCCAGTTCATCCGCGGGCTGCCCAAGGAGCTGGACGAGGCGGCCCGGATCGACGGCGCCGGTCACGCGCGGATCTTCCTGCGCATCATCCTGCCGCTGATGACGCCGGCCCTCGCGACGACGGCGATCTTCACGTTCATCGGCACCTGGAACCAGTTCTTCAGCGCCCTCATCTACCTCACCGACACCGACATGATGACCGTGCCGGTGGCCCTACGGCTGTTCGTCGACTCGCAGGGGGAGAGCAACTGGGGATCGATGTTCGCGATGTCGATCGTGTCGCTGCTGCCCGTGTTCTTCGTGTTCCTCTTCGGCCAGCGCTTCCTGGTGCGCGGCATCGCCACGACCGGGATCAAGTGACGGGCGGCGCCGGGCGACCTCGGGCGTCGCGGCGTCAGCGGCGGGAGGACCGCGCGGCCGCGACCAGCTCGCGCGCGTGCACGTCGGGCAGGTAGCACCTGACGAGGGCGAGCCCTACCAGAGGGAGGGTCGCGGGCTCGGTCACCACGAGGTAGAGCGGCGCGTCCCGCGGCTGGAACTTCATCTTGAAGCGGTGCAGCGACTCGAAGCCGTACAGGGGCTCGAGCCGCTCCGCGAGGCGGTCGAGGACGGCGTCGAGACCCCCGGGAGAGGGGTGCTCGCCGCGGGCGAGCGGGCTGCCGGACAGCGAGGCCTCCAGGGCGCCCTCGTCCCGGAACGTCGTGAGGGCGGACGCGATGAGCAGCTCCATCGTGTAGCGGAACGAGTCCGGCGCGCGCCGCATGACGTCGAGGGTCCACCCGACGACCTGCCCGTCCGGGGCGTGCACGGGGAGCCAGCTCGTCACCCCGTGCACCCGCCCGTCGCCGTCCACCGCGAGGCCCACGCGTACCTCCGGGTCGAGGGCCTCGCGGACCCCGCCCAGCGTGAAGGCCATCTCCGGCAGGTCGCTGTCGCCGAGCCACGCCTCGGAGATCGCCCGCACCTGTGCGAGCGTCTCGGGCGGTTCGTCGACCAGCCGCACCAGCCGGTGCTCCATGCCCTGCTTCGCGGCCTGGTTGAGCGCCGTGCGCACGTCCTGCCACTTCTTGCCCCGGAACTCCAGCCCCGGCAGGTCGATCACGGCCTCCTGCGCCACCGGCACGAGGGTCCAGCCGCGCGCCCGCCCGATCGACGCGACCTCCTCGCTCGCGGAGAAGAAGCACGACCCGGAGCCCGCCGTCGACGCCGCCCCGACGAAGGCGTCCACCAGCTCCGCGCGGCCGTCCGGTCCGTCGCCGACCGGGTCCGTGAGGACGACGACGACGCCGGCGTGCGCCTGGTAGGCGACGTACCCGTCCTGGCCCTCGGGCGCCCATCGTTCGAGGCCGTCCCAGGTCGTCATCCAGGCCAGCCGCTGCCCCGCCCCGAGCCGGCGGAGCGTCGCGCGCGCGTCGTCCTGGTCCAGCCGGGCCCCGGTCGACGGCCTCGCGTGGCGGCGAGCGCGGAACGACGACCGCCGGACGACCAGCAGGGCCAGCGCACCGAGGTCGAGCAGGAGCATGAGGAGCACGAGCGGCAGCTCGTCCGGCAGCACGAGGGACGCGGCCAGCGCGAAGAGCGCCTCGCCGACCACCCCGAGCAGCGTGAGCACCACGGCCAGCCACCACCAGGAGCGCCTGCCCCGCAGGAGGCCGACGGCGAGGACCAGGTCGACCGCGACGGCGAGGACACCCGTCGGCCAGCTGCCGCTGCCGACCTCGCCCAGCGGCCCCTCGCGGGGACCGGCGGCGAAGCTCGTGAGCACCACGAGCAGGGCCGAGATCGCGAAGTACCCCGCGGCCGTCGCCCGGTCGCGCTGCAGACGCCCGGCGCGCGTGCGGCGTCCCAGCCTCGCGCCCAGCACGGGACGGGCGACGACGAGGCCGGCGATCCACCCGACGACGTGCTCGACGTCCGCGATGCCGCCCCAGATCACGAGCGCGGCCAGGACGTAGATCGCGATCAGGGCGCTCGCCCGGAACCGCCACGGTGGCGCCAGGCTCAGCGCCGTCACGGTCACCGTCCCGACGACCCCCGCGCTGAAGCCGACGTCGAGCACCCGGGCCAGGTGCTCCGCCCAGTCCCAGCCCGTCCGCGCCAGGAGGGCGAGGCCGCCGGCGGTCCCGACGACGCCGACGAGCTGGCAGGTCACCGCCGTGACCACCGCGCGCCGGGTCCCGAGCCGGAGCTCCGTCCAGCCGACGAGCAGGAGGAAGACCCCGGCGACGGACACGTACTCCCACGGCTCGAGGGCGAAGAGCGAGCCCGTGGCGGGCGTCCACCACCGTCCGTCGGCGAACGCCGGGGCGCCGAACGCGACGTCGTCGAACCACGGGTGGTCCTCGAACGGGGACCACAGCGCGCCGGTGACGACGCCGAGCACGAGCATCAGCGCGACGATCCCGAGCGTGAACGGGACACGCCTCGCCGTGCGGAGCAGCCGCAGCGTCGGAGAGGCGGTCGAGGGGGTCGCTGCCTCGTCGGTGGCGCCGGTCACGCGTGACTCCTCACCTCGGTTGAGGGAATCATTCCGCGGGCGGCGCCCCGGCGCGCGCCGTCCGGTCGCGGCGGTGGTGGCCCGGAGCGGGGGCGATCGGGGATCATCGGCGGGATGAGCGGCGAGCGGGCAGGACGGGGCCGGCGTCGGCGTGCGCTGGCGGTGGCCGCCGGGGCCGTCGTCGTGCTGCTGGCCGTGCTGGCGCTGCTGGTGTGGAACGGGGTGCTCTGGCCCAACCGCCTGGCCGCCGACCGGTACGCCGTGCGCGGCGTCGACGTGTCCGCCTACCAGGGCACGATCGACTGGCCCGTGCTGGCGGCGCAGGACCTGGACTTCGCGTTCGTCAAGGCCACGGAGGGCTCCGCCCACGTGGACGAGCGGTTCGCGGCCAACTGGGAGGGCGCCCGGTCCACCGACCTGCTGGTCGGCGCCTACCACTTCCTCAGCTTCGAGAGCCCCGGGGCGGACCAGGCGGCACACCTGATCGACGTGGTGCCCGCCGAGAGCGGCACCCTGCCGCCCGTCGTCGACGTCGAGTACTACGGCGAGTTCGCCGCCGACCCGCCGACCGTCGACGAGCTGCGGGGCATCCTCGACCCGATGCTCGACGCGCTCGAGGAGCACTACGGCGTGCCGCCGATCCTCTACACGACCCAGCAGATCCGGGCGGACTACCTGGGCGACGACTACGACCGGTACCCGCTGTGGATCCGGTCGGTCGCCTCCACCCCTGACCTGCCGCGCCGCGACTGGGAGTTCTGGCAGTACTCCGACCGCGACACGCTCCCCGGCTACGTCGGCGAGGAGGATCACATCGACATGAACGTGTTCGACGGCACGATCGGCGACCTGAGCGCGCTGACCCAGCCATAGCCGCATACCGTCGGCGACGTGATCGATCGATGGACATGGCCGGCCGTGGTGGGCGTCGGCTTCGGGGTGCTGGTCTTCCTCGGGGTGCTGATCCCCGTGCTGCTGGTGCAGCAGCGGCGGTACGGGCGGCTCGACGCGCGGCGGGTGCTCGGCGCCGCGGCGCTCGCGGTGTACGTCGTGACGCTGCTCGCGTACACGCTGCTGCCCCTGCCCTCGGGGGACCTGACCGCGTGGTGCGCCGCGCACGGGGTGTCCGGCGCGGAGCTGGTGCCGCTGCACTCGCTGGACGACATCCGCCGGGACACCGCCGGCCTCGGCACCCTCGCCACGCTGCGCAGCGCCGCCGTCCTCCAAGTGGCGTTCAACGTGCTGCTCTTCGTGCCCTGGGGCGTGCTGGCGCGGCGGTACCTCGGATGGGGCGTGGCCGCGTCCACCCTGAGCGCGCTCGTCGCGTCGGTCGCGATCGAGACCGTGCAGTACACGGGCATCCTCGGGCTCGTCCCGTGCTCCTACCGCGTGGCCGACGTCGACGACGTCCTCACCAACACCCTCGGCGGTCTCCTCGGCGCGCTCGTCGCGCCGGTGGTGCTGCGCTGGATGCCGCAGGCGCGCGAGCTCGCCGCCGCGCGCCTGGAGCCGCGGCCGGTGACGTTCTGGCGCCGCTTCCTGGGGATGGTCACCGACCTGCTCGCCGCGTTCGTGCTGGGGGCGGCGCTGCAGCTCGCCTACCGGGTGGCCGTGCTGGCGTCGGGCCACGACGTCCCGTCGGCGACGACCTGGCCGGACGTGCTGCTGGGCACGGTGGTGCCGGCCGTCGTCGTGTTCCTCCTGCCGCCGTGGGTCCGCTCGGGCGCGTCGCTGGGGCAGCGGGCGGTGTGGCTGGAGCCGCGCTGGCCCGACGGCGCGGGCGTCCTACGGCGCGGCTCGCTCGCGCGCCGTCTCGCCCGCGGGTACCTCCTGCTCGGTCTGTACGGGGTGCTGGGGATCGTGGAGGCGGTGCCGCCCGGCGACGCGTCGAACGCGTGGGCGGGGGCGCTGCAGAACGTGGTGGCGCTCGCGGCCCTGGTCGGCGTCGTCGCGACCGGCGACCGGCGCGGCCTCGCCTGCGTGCTGACGGGCGCGCGGATGGTCGACTCCCGCGCGCCCGCCGAGCCCGTCAGACGTGCGTCGTCACCGGCCGGTCGGTGAACGCCTGCTTCGGCACGACGACCAGGAGCGCCGCCGCGACCAGGGCCGTCCCGCCGCACACCACCCACACGGTGACGTAGCCGGCGAACGAGCCCGCGGTGCTCTCCGCGGCCCCGGCCGTGCCGGCCCCCGCGGCACCGAGCAGCGCGATCCCGAAGACGCACGACGCGACCGCCCCGCCGAGCGTCTTCACCGAGTTGGTGAGCCCCGTCGCGACGCCCGTCTGCTGGGGCGGGGCCGCCGCGGCGGCGGCCGACGGGAGCGCCGCCACGAGGGCGCCGGACCCGATGCCGACGACCACCATGTTCACCACGACCTGCAGGTACGTGGCGTGGAGCGGCACGAACAGCAGGAACCCGATCCCCACGCACGTGGCGGCCCCGACCAGCGTGATGCGCGGCGTCACGAGGCGTGCCACGCGGGGGAAGGTGAGCGCGCCGACGATCATCGCGACCAGGTAGACGCCGATGAGCAACGACGTCTGGAAGCCCGTGGTGCCGAGGCCGTAGCCGTGCAGCGCCGGGTCGGTGCGGGCGAACGTCGACAGCGGCGCCTGGGCGCCGAGCACGGACACCCCGAACAGACCCGCCGTGAGGAACACCGGGCCGAGCGCGGGGGAGCGGAACATCCGCACGTCGACGAGGGGGTCGGGGTGGCGCAGCTCCCAGCGGGCGAACGGCCACAGGAGCAGGAGCCCGAGGGCCACCATCGCCCATGCGAGCGTGGACCCGACGCCGTTCAGCCGGAGCATGCTCAGCCCGCCGGTGAAGGCGAGCAGCGCGAGGGACAGCAGCACGAGGCCGCGCAGGTCGAGACGCCCGCCCGCGGGCCGGGGGGTCTCGGCGACGCCGAACCAGACGACGACGAAGCACGCCGCCACGAGGACGCCGGGGACGAGCAGCACCACCTGGAGCGGGAGCGCGTCGACGAGCGCACCCCCGGCGAGGGCGCCCGTGATGGCGCCGACCTCGAGCGCGGCGACCAGGATCCCGGCGGCCTGCGCCGTGAGCGCCGCGCTGTTCGGGAGCCCGCGCGAGCGGCTCCACACCAGGGCGATCTCGAGCGGCAGCCACGCCGAGTAGAAGCCCTGGACCGCCCAGGCGGCGAGGAACAGCCCGAACGACGGCATGAACGGCAGCGCGAGCGTCGCGACGGCCGTGACCCCCGACGACACGAGGAGCATGCGCCGGTGGCCGACCATGTCGCCGAGCTTGGCCAGCACGGGGACGACGAGAGCGGACACCATGAGCTGCGTGCCCTCGAGCCAGTTCACGTCGGCGTCGTGCACGCCGAGATGGCGGGCGATGTCGGTGAGCATGGGCGTGTAGTAGCCCTGGATGACGCCGCTGGTGAGCTCGACGAAGGCGAGGAAGCCGACGACGGCCGCCATCGTCCCGCCGGCCGCGCTCACGGCCCGGGGCGCACGGCGCAGGCTGGTCACGGCAGACGCTCCAGCAGGGTGCGGTGGAACAGCTCGCCGCGCGCGAGCTCGCCGACCTCGACCCGCTCGTCGACGCCGTGGATGGACTTGCGCTGCGCGGTGGACATCGCGAGCGGGGCGAAGCGGTAGACGGCCGGCGAGAACTCGTGGAAGTACCGGGAGTCCGTCGCGGCCATGACGACGTACGGCACGGTGAGCGCGTCCGGGTGGGAGACGCCGACGGCTTCGGCCAGCAGGGCGAACCGGTCGTCGTCGGTGGGCGACTCGGGCGACGGCTCGCTGGACTCGATGACCTCGATCTCGACGAGGGGGTCGCGGATGCGCCGTCGCAGGCGTTCGACGGTCGAGGCGACGGTCTCGCCGAGGGCGATGCGCAGGTTGACGGTGGCCGACGCCTGCGACGGCAGGACGTTCGCCGCGGTGCCGCCCGCGAGCATCGTGGGTGCGACGGTGGTGCGCACGAGCGCCGCCGTCTCGCCGCCACGGGCGACGAAGGCCTGGGCCGTCGCCGCGGGGACGCCGGCCATGGTGGTCAGGGCGGCCCTGGCGGGCCCCTCGGCGCGGCCGGCGAAGATGCGCAGCATCTGCGAGATGGCACGCGGGGTGCGGGCGGGGAACGTGCGGGGGCCGATCCGGTCCACGGCGCGCGCGACCCGGCGCACCGCCGTGGTGGTCGGCGGCATGGACGCGTGGCCGCCGTCGCCGCGGGCCTTGAGCCGCACGTTCATGACGCCCTTCTCGCCGACGCCGACCATGGCGGCCCTGCCGGGCACGAACGGGAGAGGGGACTCGACGACGGCGCCGCCCTCGTCCACCACCATCCAGGGCACGACGCCGCGCTCGCGGAACGTGGCGGCGATCGCGGCGGCGGCGGCGCCGTGCGACTCCTCGTTCCCGCCGAAGGAGAGGTAGACGTCGCGGGCCGGGGTGAAGCCGGCGGCCAGCAGGTTCTCGACGGCCTCGAGCACGACGACCAGCGGTCCCTTGTCGTCGAGGGCCCCGCGGCCGTAGACCCAGCCGTCCTCCACCCGGCCCTCGAAGGGCGGGTACGTCCAGGCGTCGGACTCGTCGACGGGGACGACGTCGAAGTGCGCCATGAGGACCAGGGGACCGTCGGGGGCCTCGGTCCGGCCCCGCCACCGGTACACGAGCCCGAGGTCGCCGTGGCGCTCGAGCTCGAGCCGCTCGTGCACGAGCGGGTACAGCTCGGGGAGCAGGGCGACGAGCTCCTGGAAAGGGCCGAGACCACGGGTCTCGAGCTCGGCGGACACCGTGGGCAGCTGGATCAGGCGCGACAGGCGCTCGTCAGCACCCGGGCGGGGAGTGACCGGGGTCACGACGGGCTGATTCATGGGCACACCGTAGAGCCTCCGTGTCACGAGCAGGGACCAGGTCTGCGACGCGGTCTCACCCTCCTTCGACACCCGTGCTCATCTGTGCCGCGATTCCTGCTCGTTTGCTACGTTGGTGGCTCTCGCACCCGACGGAGCAAGGACCCACCATGACCGCACTCAGTGCAGAGACCGTGTCGTCGCTGGCGGGCGGCGACCTGCCGCTCGCCGTGCCCTCCTACGACCGCACCCGGCTGCGGGCCGGGATCGTGCACCTCGGCGTCGGCGGGTTCCACCGGGCGCACCAGGCGATGTACCTGGACCGGCTGATGAACGCCGGCGAGGCGCTCGACTGGGCGATCTGCGGCGTCGGCGTGCTGCCGCACGACGCCCGCATGCGCGACGCGCTCACCGCGCAGGACGGGCTGTACACGCTGGTGCTCAAGCACCCCGACGGCACGCTCGAGGGCCGGGTGATCGGCTCGATCGTGGAGTTCCTCCTCGCCCCGGACGACCCGGAGGCGGTGCTGGAGAGGATGGCGTCGCCGGAGATCCGGATCGTGTCGCTGACCGTCACGGAGGGCGGCTACAACGTCAACCCGGTCACGGGGGAGTTCGACGCCGAGGACCCGGCCGTGCGCGCCGACCTGGAGCCCGGCGCCGTGCCCGCCACGACGTTCGGCCTGGTCACGGAGGCGCTGCGCCGCCGTCGCGACCGGGGCGTGCCTCCGTTCACCGTGCAGAGCTGCGACAACATCCAGGGCAACGGCGACGTCGCGCACCGGATGTTCACCGCGTTCGCCCGGCTCAAGGACCCGGAGCTCGCGGCGTGGATCGAGGAGCACGTCCCGTTCCCCAACTCGATGGTCGACCGCATCACGCCCGTCACCACGGACGACGACCGCTCTATGGTGGCCGAGCGGTTCGGGGTCGACGACGCGTGGCCGGTCGTGGCGGAGCCGTTCACGCAGTGGGTGGTCGAGGACCGGTTCGCCGACGGGCGCCCGCCGTACGAGAAGGTGGGCGCGCAGCTCGTCGACGACGTCGAGCCGTACGAGCTGATGAAGCTGCGCCTGCTCAACGCCAGCCACCAGGCCCTGTGCTACCTCGGCTACCTCGCCGGGTACCGGTACGCCCACGAGGTCTGCGCGGACGAGACGTTCGTGCGCTTCCTGCGCGACTACATGGCCCGCGAGGGCGCCCCGACGCTGCTGCCCGTGCCGGGGGTGGACCTCGAGGAGTACCAGGCCACGCTGATCGAGCGGTTCGCCAACCCGCACGTGCGCGACACCCTCGCCCGGCTGTGCGCCGAGTCGTCCGACCGCATCCCCAAGTGGCTGGTCCCCGTGATCCGGGCGAACCTCGCCGCCGGCGGCGAGGTGCACCGCTCGGCCGCCGTCGTCGCGGCCTGGGCGCGGTACGACGAGGCCGTGGACGAGCAGGGCGAGCCCATCGCGATCGTCGACCGCCTCGCGGACCGCCTGAAGGCCGCGGCGGCGCGGAACCGGGAGGACCCGCTGGTGTTCGTCCGCGACGAGGAGCTGTTCGGCGACCTGGCGTCCGAGCCGCGGTTCGTCGAGGTCTACACCGCCGCGCTGGACTCGCTGCACACGCTCGGCGCCCGGGCGACGGTGGAGTCGCTGGTCGCCGGATAAGCCGTCACGCGTCGTCGCGGGCCGCGGCCTCCCGGATCTTGCGGGCCTCGGCGACGGCGTCGCGCCGCTTGCCGGCCTTCTTGTCGCTGGCCTTGGTGTCGCGCGGCGGGAGCTGGATGTTCTCCTCCGCGGCGATGCCGCCCTGCAGCTGCCGGCTGCGCTCGAGCTCGGCGTCCAGCTCCGCGCCGAACAGCAGCGCCAGGTTGGTGATCCACAGCCACAGCAGGAACACGATGACGGTGCCGAGCGTGCCGTACGTGGAGCCGTAGCTGCCGAACTCCGCCACGTAGAAGCCGAACGCCGCGGAGGCGATGACCCACACCACGATCGCGAGCAGGGCCCCGATGCTGATCCAGCGGAACTTGGGCTGCTTCACGTTGGGCGTCAGGTGGTACAGCAGCGCGACGACGACCACCACGAGGAACAGCGCGACGGGCCACTTGGCGATGCTCCACACGGTCAGGGCGACGTCGCCCAGGCCGATCGCCTCGCCGACCGCCCGTGCCACCGGCCCGGACAGCACGAGGCTCGCGACGACGACGGCCGCGAGCACGACCACCACCAGGGTGACGAGCAGCATCATCGGGCGCAGCTTCCAGACCGGGCGCCCCTCCTCGACCTCGTACACCCGGTTCATGGCCCGGCCGAACGCGTTGACGTACCCCGACGCGGACCACAGGGCGATGACGAGACCGACGACCAGGGCCAGGCCCGCACCTGTGGACCCGACGGCATTGGTGACCAAGGGCTCGACGATGGACAGCGTCTCCTCGGGGAGGAAGCCCTCCACCGTCGACATGATCGAGTCGATCGCCGCCTCGGCGTCGCCGACGAAGCCGAGCAGCGACACGAGCGCCAGCAGGGCGGGCGCGGACGCCATCACCGCGTAGTAGGTCAGGCCGGCCGCGAGGTCGGTGCAGTCGTCGTCGGAGAACTCCCGCACGGTGCTCTTGAAGGCCAGCTTCCACGACGGCTTCTTGAGGTCCGGCGGAGACTCGGGCTTGCGCGGGTCGTCGGGAGCCGGCTCGGTGCGGGGCTCGTGCGTGTCGGTCACGGGACCTCCTCGGGCGCGGCGGCGGGTTCCGCCAGGGTCACCACCAGGCTCGATGCGTCCGCGGATGCCCGCAATCGGGCGTCACGTGGTCGCGGCGTCCAGCAGCTCCTCGAGCGCGCCCGCGGCGGCGTCGTCGCACACGACGGTCGTGGCGATGCCGCCCGCGACGGCGGCGCGCAGGCCCGGCGCGGCCTCGCGCCCGTAGCCGGCGGTGACGACCTCGGGGGTGCGCACCAGCTGGTCGAAGGTCACGCCCACGACGCGGGCGTCGAGCGGCGTGACGACGCGGCGGCCCTCGGCGTCGAAGAGCCGTCCGGAGCACTCGGCGACGGTGCCCGCGGCGGTGGCGGCGCGCCGCTCGTCGCCCGTGACCTGGGGGAACACGGTGGACCCGGCGGCCGTCCACGCGCCGATCGCGACGACGGCGAGGTCGAGGTCGTCGGCGCGGTCGAGGGCGGCGGCGATCTCCGGCTGCCGCCGCATGCCGGCGGCGGTGCCGGGGTCGGCCACGAGCAACGGCGACCAGACCGGCCAGGTGCGCACGCCCGGCATCCGGCGGAAGCCCTGGATCATGTCGAGCGAGTCGCCCGACCCGTCCACCGGCAGGGCGCCGACCAGCTGGACGACGTCGCACGCGGGCAGAGGGGCGAGGTGGCGCACCGCGATCTCGATGGTGCGCGACCAGGAGACGCCGAGGGTGGCGCCCTCGCGCACGTGCGCGGAGACGACGCCGGCGAGCGCGCGGGCGACCGACTCCCGCGTCGCGGCGGGGGTGCCGGCCGCGCCGGCGATCACGACCTCGCGTGCGCCGAGCCGCTCCGCCAGGCGTCGGGCGCGGCCGGTGTCCAGGTGGGCGGGCGGGGAGATCTCGATCCGCACGACGCCGCTCTCGCGCGCCTCGGCGAGCAGCCGGGCCACCTGGAAGCGGGAGATCCCGTGGGCGGAGGCGATGTCCACCTTGGAACGGTTGTCGAGGTAGTAGTCGCGGCTCACCTCGACGAGGAGGCGGGCGTGCTCGGCGTCGGTCACGGGATCATCCTCCTCGCTGGTCGGGCCGCCGCGCCACTCTGAGCGCTCGGGCCTTGCTCGCCTGAGCATCACCCACTACTGTCCAAACAGATGAGCGCAGCGCCGCATCTCATCTGTGCGCGCCGGGGCTCGTCGAGACACCCACCGATCGAACCGACGACGTGAGGACAGCGATGTTCCGACCACGAACCCGGAGGCTCGCCGCCGCGGGCGGTGCCGCCGTCCTCGGGCTCTCCCTGGCCGCGTGCGCGGGGGCGGGAGCCGTCGGCGGGGGAGACGGCGAGCAGATCGTCGTCGCGATCGTCTCCAACCCGCAGATGCAGGACGCGATCTCCCTCCAGGACGAGTTCCGCAAGGAGCACCCCGGGATCGACGTGCGCTTCGTGTCCCTGCCGGAGAACGAGGCCCGCGCCAAGATCACCGCGTCCGTCGCCACCGGCGGCGGGGAGTTCGACGTCGTGATGATCTCCAACTACGAGACGCCGATGTGGGCCGAGAACGGCTGGATCGAGAACCTGCAGCCGTACGCCGACGCCACCGAGGGGTACGACCCGGACGACTTCGTGCCCAGCGTGCGGGAGGCGCTGTCGGTGGACGGCGACCTCTACTCGGTGCCGTTCTACGGCGAGTCCTCGTTCCTCGCCTACCGCAAGGACCTCTTCCAGCAGGCCGGCCTCACCATGCCGGACCGCCCCACCTGGGACGACGTCCGCGAGCTGGCCGCCGAGCTGAACGACCCGTCGCAGGACTTCGCGGGCATCTGCCTGCGCGGCCTGGCCGGGTGGGGCGAGGTCATGGCCCCCATGACGACCGTGCTGAACACCTACGGCGGGCAGTGGTTCGACGAGGGCTGGAACGCCCGCCTCGACTCGCCCGAGGTGCGCGAGGCCGTCGAGACGTACGTCGACACCGTGCAGCGGTACGGGCAGCCGGGCGCCGCGACCTCCGGCTTCGGCGACTGCCTCACCCGGTTCGCGCAGGGCCAGGCGGCCATGTGGTACGACGCGACCTCGATGGTCTCCTCGGTCGAGGACCCGGCGTCGTCGACCGTGGCCGGCAAGACCGGCTACGTGCCCGCGCCGGTGAGCGAGACCGACGCGGCGGGCTGGCTGTACTCCTGGTCGCTCGCCATCCCGTCCACCAGCGAGCACAAGGACGCCGCCTGGGACTTCGTCTCCTGGATGACCGACAAGGACTACATCGAGCTCGTCGGCGAGCGGCTCTCCTGGGAGCGGGTGCCGCCCGGCAGCCGGCTGTCCACCTACGAGCTGCCGCAGTACGCGGAGGTCTCGGAGGCGTACGCCGACGCGACCCTCACGGCGATGAGCGAGGCGACGCAGGAGAAGACGATGGTGGCGCCCGTGCCGTACCCGGGCATCCAGTTCGTCGGCATCCCCGAGTTCCAGGACCTCGGCACCCGCGTGGGGCAGCAGATGTCGGCCGCGATCGCGGGCCAGAAGTCCGTGGACGCCGCGCTCGAGCAGTCGCAGCAGTACGCCGAGACCGTCGCCGAGACGTACCGCAAGGAGAACGAGCGATGACCGCCGTCACCACGCAGGCCGGGAACCTGCGGCGCGCGCAGGCCCAGCGCGCCGCCCGCGCCGACAAGCACCGGTACCCGCGCGCCGAGCGGTGGCGCCGTCGCGGGCCGCTGCTGCCCGCGCTGATCTTCACGATCGTCGTCACGCAGATCCCGTTCCTGGTGACGATCTGGTACTCGCTGCACTCGCGCAACCTCCTGCGCCCCGACTCCGACCTCTTCGTCGGGCTGGCCAACTACGTCGACATCGCGCGCGACTCGGTGTTCCGCCAGACGGCGCTCAACTCGGTGATCATCACGCTGGGCTGCGTGCTCGTCGCGATGGTGCTGGGCATCATGCTCGCCATCCTGCTCGACCGGCCGTTCCGCGGCCGTGGCGTGGCCCGCACGCTGCTCATCACGCCGTTCCTCATCATGCCGGTGGCCAGCTCGGTGCTGTGGTCGATGGCGATGCTCAACCCCACGTACGGGCTGTTCAACTGGACGCTCGGGCTGGTCGGCATCGACCCGGTCGACTGGACCTCGACGTACCCGATCGTCGCGATCCTCATGGCCCTCGTGTGGCAGTGGACGCCGTTCATGATGCTGCTCGTGCTCGCCGGGCTCCAGGCGCAGCCGAAGGACGTGCTCGAGGCCGCCGCGATGGACGGCGCCGGCTGGTGGCGCACGTTCGGGTCGATCACGCTGCCGCAGCTGCGCCGGTACATCGAGCTGGGCGTGCTGCTCGGGATCATCTACGTGGTCAACACGTTCGACCAGATCTACCTCATGACCGCCGGCGGCCCCGGGACGGCGAGCGCGAACCTGCCGTTCTACATCTACCAGCGCGCCTTCCTCGGCTTCGACGTCGGGCAGGCCGCCGCGATGGGCGTCGTCGTCGTCATCGCCACGATCATCGTCGCCTCCGCCGCGCTGCGGCTCATCTTCCGCAGCTTCGACGTCAAGGAGTGAGCATGACCGCCACCACCACGGCCCCGCGCACGACGGCGGCCCCGCCCGTCCGCCGCGAGGCCCGCCGCGGCCGCGTCACGGGCGGCCTGCTCACCACGCTGACCTGGATCCTCGCCCTCGGGTTCTTCTTCCCCGTGGCGTGGATGGCGATGACCGCCTTCAAGCAGGAGAACCAGGCGTCGTCCGACCCGCCCACGTGGTTCTTCAGCCCGACGCTCGACCAGTTCCGGGCCGTGATCGGGGAGTCCGGGACGTACGTGGCGAACTCGGCGATCGCCACCGGCGTCTCGACCGTCCTCGTGCTGCTGCTCGGCATCCCCGCCGCGTACGCACTGTCGATCCGGCCGGTGGAGAAGGTCAGCGACGTGCTGTTCTTCTTCATCTCCACCAAGATGCTGCCCGTCGTGGCCGTCATCGTGCCGATCTACGTCATCGCCGGGCAGCTCAAGGTGCTCGACAACATCTGGACGCTCGTCGTCCTGTACACGGCGATGAACCTGCCGATCGCGGTGTGGATGATGCGGTCGTTCTTCCAGGAGATCCCGGCCGAGGTGCTGGAGGCCGCGGCGGTCGACGGCGCGGGGCTGATGAAGACGCTGCGCTCCGTGCTCATCCCGATGGTCGCGCCCGGCATCGCCGCGACGGCGCTCATCTGCGTGATCTTCGCGTGGAACGAGTTCTTCTTCGCCCTCAACCTCACGGCGTCGCGCGCCGCCACCGTGCCGATCTTCATCGTGTCGACGATGACGAGCGAGGGCCTGTTCCTCGCACGGCTCTGCGCGGCGTCGCTGCTCGCGTCGCTGCCGGTGATCCTCGCCGGGTGGATCGCGCAGAAACAGCTGGTGCGCGGGCTGTCGATGGGCGCCATCAAGTAGCGCCGGGCATCCTGGGGCGCATGGCACCGGAGGGGCCGCTGACCGCGCCGGACGACGGGACCGAGCCGCCTCGGCCCGGCTCGTCGCGCCGTCGCCTCCTCGCCGCCGCGCTGCCGGCGGTGGCCCCGGTCGTCGTCCTCGCCGTGGTCGCCCCCGACTACGCCATGCCGTACTACCTCGGGATGCTGCCCGCCACGACCGCTGCGCTGGCGTCACCGCGCCGCCCGCTGGTGATCGCCGTCCTCACCGCGCTGCTCTGCCTCGTCGCTCCCCTCGCCGGGAGCGAGGTGTGGACGGCGGTGCTGCTGATCGCCGTCACCTCCGCGGCGCTGGGGCTGGCGGCGGCGAAGGGGTGGACGTCGGGCGGGGCCCCGGCCGCGACCACGGTCGCGATCCTCACGGTGGCGCCGGTCGCGCTCACCGACGCCGACCCGCGTACGCTCGCGGGGTCGTGGCCCGTGGCCCTCACGGTGCTGGCGGGCGGGCTGTGGACGGCGGTGCTCGTCGCGGCGCTGACCGGCGGGGTGCGCCGCAGGCCGCACGTGCCCGCCGCCCGGCTGGAGACCGCGTTCTACACCGCGGCGCTCGTGCTGCTCACCGGCGTCGGCACGTGGTGGGCCGTGACGTACTACCCGGACACGCACTCGTGGTGGCTGCTGCTGACGTTCTACGCGGTGCTCGTGCCCCGCACCGGCGAGATCTCCTCGCGCGCGCTGGCCCGCGCCGGAGGGACGGTGCTCGGCGGGTGCGTCGCGGCGGGGCTGGCGCTGCTGCAGCCGCCCGACGTCGTCGTCACCGCCGTCGTGGCCGTCGGCGCCGTCGCGACGGTGGTCGCCTACCTCGCCGCCCCGCTGTGGGTGTTCGCCGCGCTGCTCACCGTCACGGTGATCGCGGTGGCGCCCGGCGGCCCGGCCGTCGCGGGGGCGGGGGAGCGGATCCTCCTGACCCTCGTGGGCGCGGGCGCGGCCGCCGGGGTGCTCGTGCTGGCGCGCGTCGTCCGCGCCGCGGCGGTCAGTCCTCGGGGGTGACGGCCGCCGGTGGGGCGGCGCTCCCCGGGGTGTGGAGCAGGTCGCGCGCCTGCTCGGCCGCACGGGTGATGCTGTCGGCGACGAAGTCGATGAAGCGCGCCATGTTCTCCAGGCGCGCGCCCGCGGCCGAGTCGCGGCCCAGGACGTCGACCCCCTGCCGGGCGGTGGCGGCTAGCGCGGCGTTGGCGCGCGCGGCGGCGATCATCGACTGGTACCAGGCGTCGCCGTCGGCGGCGTAGCGCTCGCGGCGGCCGTCCTCGCGCTCGCGGCGGATCAGCCCCAGGCTCTCCAGGAGCGCGACCGCCTTGGACACCGACGCCGGGCTCACCCGGAGCCTCTCGACCAGCTCCGCCGCCGTGAGGCTGCCCGAGTCCGCCACGTACAGCCGCGTGAGCACCGCCGCGGCCATGCGGGGGAGGCCCGACTGCATGAGCAGCGTCGTGAAGGTCTCCTCGTACTCCCGCAGGGCCGCGTCGTCGGGCGTGGCCCCCGTGCCGGACGGCGCGCGCGGCGTGGCGGGACGACGACGGTGCGCGCGCTGCTGGGTGGCGCGCTGCGCGAGGTCGGCGCGGTAGCCGCCCGGGCCGCCGTTGCGCATCACCTCGCGCGTGACGGTCGACGTCGGACGGTCGAGGCGGCGGGCGATCTCGGCGTACGCGAGGTCGTCGGCGAGCCCCAGCGCGATCTGCTGGCGCTCCTGGGCGGTGAGCCGGCCTCCCGGCATGGCGTCCTCCTGGGTCGGACCTGGGTCGGTCGCGCCCACGTTACGTTCACTTCCGACCGGGTGCAACGAGCCCATAGCGCGCGATTGCGTTGATGTTTGTCTCTGATGCAACGATATGTGCATCGTGACCTGCGTAAACGTATTTCTGATGCAACATTGCTCTTGCTGAACCTGCGAACGCAACGTAGCGTTTCTCATGTCAGAAACCACCGCACCGACCATCGCAGGAGCTGAGCACGATGCAGAACTTCACCACCCCCGCCCCCGTCTCCGCCGTCGTCGACGTCCCGGCCGGGCGCCTCACCTTCGTCGCCGCCGACCGGTCCGACACCACGGTCGAGGTGCGGCCCGCCGACGCCTCGAAGCGCCGCGACGTCGAGGCCGCCGAGCAGACCACCGTCGAGTACGCCGACGGCGTCCTGCGCGTCACGGCCCCCGACGGGCACCGGGCCTTCGGGCCCTCCGGCTCCGTCGAGGTCACGGTCCAGCTGCCCGCCGGGTCCGCGGTCGAGGTCGCGGCCGCGAGCGCCCCGCTGCGCGGCGTCGGGCGCCTCGGCGCCGTCGTCGTCGAGACCGCGCACGGCGACATCAAGGTCGACGAGGCCGCGAGCGCCCGCCTCGTCACGCAGGCCGGCGACATCACCGTCGGTCGGCTGACCGGCCCCGGCTCGCTGAGCACCGCGAAGGGCGACCTCCGCGTGGAGGAGGCCGTGCAGGGCGCGCTCGACCTGCGCACCCAGGCCGGCGACGTGACCGTGGGCGTCGCGTCCGGCGTCACGGCGTCGCTCGACGCCGGCACGACGCTCGGCCGGATCAGCAACGCGATCACCAGCAGCGGCGGCGACGTCCAGGTGGAGATCCGCGCCACCACCACGCTGGGCGACGTGTCGGCGCACAGCCGCTGAGCCGCCCGCACCCGCAGATCCCGGGCCCGGGGGGGGGAGGGGGGGAGGGGGCAGGGGGGTGGCGTGGTGTCGAGCTTCACCACGCCAAATC